>JACRCM010000070.1 GCA_016219025.1 Deltaproteobacteria bacterium
AAACCAAGCGTCCTTATCACCGCCTCCGGACCCTCTCCGTTTTGCACCTGCATGACCGCACGCATTCGTATCGCTTCCAAGGTCTTGTGATCCAGTTTCCGGGCATCTTGTTTTTGCATACGGAAACTATACCATTTCCCCACTGATGTCTACTTACTTATGAACTGATTAGTAATTGCGCATATTTTACAAATTGGCTCTCGTTGATCCGCGAAAGGCCTATGCGTTTGACCAATGCAGGGGAGATATAGAGCGATTCAATCGTCTCGGCGGTTCTGCCGAGCAAAGTGGCCTGAGACGATACGCCGGCCTTAACCTCGATATGTTTCAGATTAAGGCGCTCAGGCAACACGCCGCCGTATACCTTCTCGCCGGTGCGTCCGTCATAACTGATAATGAACGAGAGACGCCTGCGATTCATATCCTGCAAGGCTGCGGCGAATTTTTCGCATGACAAACCTTCAAGGTAGCGGCTATCCCGTCCGCCGCTCACGCCTTGATACGGCGGGTCCATATATACGAGGTCATCTGGATTGGCCTCGGAAATTGCCTCGCGGAAATCGCCGTGTCTTACAAAGCAATCCCTTGAAGCAAACGTGACGCGCCCATGATATGTTTGGCGATCGTCTCCGGCTTGGCGCCTCTCCTGCGGTTGCCGGGGCTTTGGTTGAACTTCCCGCTCGCGTTATAACGAACCGAAGCCTTGACGCATCTTGCCAAAAGGTAGAGCAGATGGCCGGGGTTATGGCTCTCGTTGAATTCGCCGCGGATATGGTCGTAGTATTGCCGTTCATCCCCTGACTGAGCCTTCCACATCCGCTCATAGCTTGAGATGAGTTCACGGGGGTTTTCGATGATCCCTTTCCAAAGCATCATCAGCGGTTCGTTGGCGTCATTCAAAACAATACCGCTTACCAAGGCGTTCGCGGCCGCCGCGATTGAAATAGCGGCGGAACCGGCAAACGGCTCGAATAGCCGCACCCTTTCCCGAGGGAAAAGAGGCATAATTTTTTGACTCAGGCCCCTCTTGCTCCCTTGGTATGGGATTGGATGTGGAAGTAATCCGCCGGTTTTCATGGCATGGTCCTCTGAATGGCATATAGAAGGCCGGGTCTTCCGCGCGCCTCAAATATAATCCCTTACCAGCAGTTCCGCTATCTGCACGGCGTTGAGCGCCGCGCCCTTGCGGAGGTTGTCGGAGACTATCCACATATTTATGCCGTTGGGCACGGTCTCGTCGCGGCGTATCCTGCCGACGAAGGTGTCGTCCTGTCCGGCGGCGTCGACGGGCATGGGGTAGAGGCCATTCTTGGGGTCGTCTACGACGGTGACGCCGGGGGCCTTTTTCAGGAGTTTTTTAACCGCTTCCGGGGTTATCGGCCTCTCGGTCTCCACGTTCACGGACTCGGAGTGCCCGACGAATACCGGCACGCGCACGGTCGTGGCAGTGACCTTGATCGACGGGTCGTCGAAGATCTTGTGCGTCTCGTTGACCATCTTCATCTCTTCCTTGGTGTAGCCGTTCGGGAGAAACGAATCTATCTGCGGGAGGCAGTTGAAGGCTATCCTGTGCGGGAATATCTTCGCCTCCGGCTCTCTCATGTTGTAGAGCGCCTTTATCTGGTCTGAGAGCTCCTCCATCGCCTCCTTGCCCGCGCCTGAGACCGACTGGTAGGTGGATACGACTATCCTCTTTATCCTGAAGGCGTCGTGTATGGGCTTTAAGGCCACCACCATCTGTATCGTCGAGCAGTTCGGGTTGGCGATGATGTTCTTCTTCTTGTATTGGGCTATGGCCTCAGGGTTGACCTCCGGCACCACGAGCGGCACGTCCGGGTCCATCCTGAACTGGGACGTGTTGTCCACGACTATGCACCCGGCCTTGCCGGCCTTGGGCGCGTAGACCGCGCTGACCGGCGCGCCGGGCGAGAATAGCCCGATGTCAACCCCCTTGAAGGTTTCTTCGTCGAGGTTCCGCACCGGCTCTTTCTTGCCCTTGAATTCGAGCGTCGTCCCGGCGCTCCGCTCCGAGGCGAGGAGCCTTAGCTCGCCCACCGGGAAGCCGCGCTCCTCCAGAATCTTTAGAAACTCATGTCCGACCACGCCGGTAGCCCCGGCTATGGCTATGCAGTAGCCCTTCTTTTTCACGGTAGAGTGCCCTCTTTTTTCAAGATTTAACGCTTGATAAAATAATAAGCAAAAGCGCGGGTTAAGTCAACCGCTACATTCGCTATACGGCGTTGCGGACGCAAAAAACGGGGCTGACCGCCGCCGGTCAACCCCGCATTGAATACTTCGACCGGCGCAGGCGGCGTCCTACGCGCCCGCCTTTATCCGCGCCCCGTTCTCCTTGCCCCTCTGCATGAACTCCCGCGCCTGGTGGACGAACGCCTCCATGCGGGTCATGGAGTTGGAGTCCTCGGAGCCTTCGTAGACCATGTTGAGGTAGGGTATGTTGTCGTTGTTCTCTCTGAGCCTCTTTAAAAGCGCGTTGACGACCGTGCCCGGCATGCAGGTGAACGGCATGGCGTTGATTATCCCGTGCGCGCCATGGGAGATGTAGTCTATCGACTTGCCCACCGAGAGTATGGCCTCGCCCTCGAACGAGTCGTCTATGTAGCCCCTGGCCTTGTCGATGATATCCTCGACCCTCGGCTCGTGTCCGCCGCGCACGTCGCCGTTCATTATCGCCTCCATGCGCTTTTCATCCCTGTGCTGGAAAAAGTCGTTAAAGACCGTCCCGCCCCAGTCCCTCCACTGCCTCCGCTCCCATGACTTCCTCTTGCCCGTCCAGTTCGTGTAGAATATCCACTCGGCTATCGTCGGGACGCGCACCTCGGCTCCAAGGGCCTCTAACTTCTTAACGAGGTCTTCGTTGCTGAAGCGGTTGCTCCTCACGTATATCTCGCCGACGACCCCTATCAGGGGCCGCTCGCCGACATCGGCGGCCTCCACCCGGCCAAACGCCTCCCTGGCCTGCTTGAGCTCCGCCTCCGGGACCTTCTTGTTCTTGATGGAGGCGCAAATCTTGTGCAGACAGTCCCAGTAGACCTTCTCACTCTCGCCGGGGTTCTTCTCGTACGGCCTGACCTCGCGGAGCCTCTTCTCAAGAAGGTCTATGGCGAGGATGCCCCACCAGCCGAGGCGCGAGAAGTTGCCGCCCGCCATCGAGAGTTCCGTGTAGAACCCGCCGTCCTGATCCGGCGCGTATACCGGCGTGTCTTTAAAGCCCAACTCGTCGAGTATGAGCCTGTGGTACCTGTTATACTGGCCGAACCTGCACGGGCCGTTGCCCGACGGCATGAAAAAGGCGCTCCTGGCCGTGTCGAAGTCGCTCCTCTTGGTTATCTTGACCATGTCGCCGGTGGTGAGGATGGCCGGGTAGCACTCGCGGCCCGAGGTGAAGCGCCTGCCCCATTTCAGAGACTCGTCGTCCGGCATGGGCATGACCTCGGCGTCCACGCCGCACGCCTGAAACGCGGCGGCTATGGCATACGCGCCGTCGGCCATGTACGGGATGTATATCTTCTTCTTGAGGTTCGTCCTGACGAGCGTCGTCTTGTCCTTCTTCGAGACGGTAATCTTGTCCTTGACGTTGCGGATGGAGTCTAAAAACGCCTCGCAGCGCGTTATGGCCCCGGCGTCCGCCGAGTGCTCGTCTATCTCAAGCTGGAGGAAGGGCTTGCCCGAGGAGGCGTCCTTGAAAAAGTGCGATATGAACGAGTCCGGGCCGCAGCCGAAGTTCGTGATGTAGACGGCGAAGAGCCTCGCGTCGTCGCGCACTATCTTGGCGGCGGCGAGTATCCTCTGGCCGCTCTTCCAGTACATGTCGTCGGCGAGCGCGCCTTCGATTATCGAGTCCACCGGAAGCATGTCGAAGGGTATGGCGATGGTGCCCATGTCGCGGAGCTTCTTCGGGAGTTCGAGGTTCAGTCCCGTGTCCGTCGTATTGTATGCGCGCCCGACTATGACGAGAGCGGTGTCGGCCGGTTTGAGGGCGTCTATGGCCTCCTTGCCGCGCGCCACGAGCCTCCTGTTGAACTCGTCCCACGCGCCGAATGCCGAGCGCAACGCCGCGTCAACGGCCCTCTTGTCCCTGTCGAGCGTCTTGCCGAAGGCGTAGAACTCTTTTCTGAGTCCGGCCTCCGGCTGGTTGAAGTGGACGACGGGCCGGAGTATCTCGCAGCCCGCCTTCTTGTAGTCGAAGGCCGCCCCGCACAGATACGGTATCGTCTGCACGTAGGGGCACAGTTGCGTGTGCGGCTGCCCGGCCTTTGCCGGCCTCATATTCACGATAGACGGAAGGAATATCTTTTTTACGCCCTTGTCCATGAGGTCCTGGACGTGGCCGTGCGCCACCTTTATCGGGAAGCACGTCTCCGTGACTATCCTGTCCATCCCGTTGCGGATGACCTCTTTGTTGGTGGGCGAGGAGAGCTGCGTCCTGTATCCGAGGTTGTCGAAGAACGCCTTCCAGAACGGATACATCTCGTACATGAAGAGTATCCTGGGGATGCCGATGACCGGCGCGTCCTTGGGCGCGACCTTGCCCGCATAGGCGCCGAAGAGCATCTTCTCCCGGTCTTTGTACAGGTCCGGGAGGTGCGAATTCCTGTTGTCGTCCCTCTTTACGTCGTATTTTTCACACCTGCCGCCGTAGTAGAGCGGGTTCTCGCCCTCCATTACGACCTTGCGGACGTTGCAGACGTTGGCACAGTCCCGGCACTCGAAGGACTGTATCTCGTATTTGCGCCTACTGAGATCAAACCCCTTGAACTTGGTCTTTGTCCCGGCCGGCATCTCCTTGGCCACGAGCATGGCCGAGCCTATCGCGCCGGTGACGTCGTGGTGTTCGGGCACGGTTATGGGTTTGCCCGTGACCTTCTCGAAGGCCGCCACGACCCCGAGGTTCGCGGCGGTGCCGCCCTGAAAGAATATCCTGTTGCCGATCCTCCTGTCGCCCACGACCCTGTTCAGGTAGTTCTGGACGATGGAGTATGAAAGCCCGGCCACGAGCCCGTCCTTCTCGACCCCGCGCTGCTGGTAGTGGATCATGTCGGACTCTATGAAGACCGTGCACCTCTCGCCCATTGGCGGGGGAGCGCCGCAGCCGAGGGCAAGCTCGCTGAACTCGCCCTTTATGCTTATGCCGAGCCTCTCGGCCTGCTCCTCGAGGAACGACCCCGTCCCGGCGGCGCAGACCTTGTTCATCTCGAAGTCAACGACCACGCCGTCTTTCATGGCGATATATTTGGAGTCCTGTCCGCCTATCTCGAATATCGTATCGACCGACGGGTCGATGGCCGCGGCGGCCGTGGCCTGCGCGGTTATCTCGTTCCTGACGACGTCCGCGCCGACAAAGTCGCCGGATAGGTATCTGCCTGAGCCGGTCGTGCCGACCCCCAAGACGTTCACGCAGTCGCCACATTCGTCCCCGACCTCGGCAAGGCCCTTCCTTACCGCGTCAAGGGGTCTCCCGGCCGTAGCGAGATATCTCTTGGTGATGAGCTTCAACTCCCTGTCGAGGAGTATGACGTTCGTCGAGGTGGAGCCGACGTCTATGCCGAGGTATGCGTCGATGCGGGCCTCGGGGTTGAGCGGATATCCGGTCTTGGACTTCCTCTGCGAGGGGTGTCCCTCCGGGCGGACGAGTTTTTCGAGCGAGGTATCGTTGGTCCTGCCCGAGCCGATGAACGCCTCAAGCTCAGCGGTGCCCTTGAAAAGGCCGATGCCCTTCTTCATCTCAAGGCAGGTGTATACCGCGCCTATCGCGCCCATAGAGGCGAAGTGCGCCGGGATGATGTAGTCCGCGTCCGAGAGTTCGAGCACGTCCTTGAACGCCTTCCTGACCCCGAGGTTCGCGGCCACCCCGCCCTGGAACGCCACCGGCGAGACGAACTCCTTGCCCTTGCCTATGGTCGCCTTGAAGTTCCTTGCGACCGCGTAGCAGAGTCCGGCGACGATGTCGTAGTCGGGCGTGGCGATCTGCTGGAGGTGTATCATGTCGCTCTTTGCGAAGACGCTGCACCTGCCCGCGACCCTGGGCGGGTTCTTGCTCTTCAAGGCGAGGTGTCCGAACTCCTCTATGGTAAGTCCGAGCCTGTAAGCCTGCTGGTCGAGGAAAGAGCCGGTGCCGGCGGCGCAGACCGAGTTCATCTGAAAGTCCGCTATCCTTAACTTATCGGATCCGGCCTCAGGCGCGAGGAAGATGAGTTTGGCGTCCTGACCGCCCATCTCGATGACGGTCCTCGCCTCCGGGTGGAAGACCTCGACGGCCCTCGCCTGGGCGATGACCTCGTTCGTGAATCCGGCACCGATGAGCGGGGCGATGAGCTTGCCGCCTGAGCCGGTCGTGGCCACGAGCTTTATCGCGTCCTTGCCGTAGTGTTTTATGAGGTCGTTCAAGAGCAGGAGCGTCGTTTCGAGCGGCTCGCCCTTGGTGCGGGTATAATGCTCCTCGAGGATATTCTTATGCTCGTCCAATACGACCGTATTGGCGCTGACCGAGCCTATGTCTATGCCTATGTAGACGCTTCTATGTCCAGTCAACTCTACCTCCGGGATAAACGCGGCCTGCGAATCTACGGCGCCTATAAAACCTGCATTGTCTGCCGCCGACCTATATAATTACACGCGCATGGAGCCGCGATTTACGCGGGATGCCTGCATTTTATAAGAAACAGGGGGAAAAAATATGACATAGGTCAAGAAGTTGCAAAGCAACACTATTGCCCGGTCTGCGCCGCCCGGCCTTAAATAGATTTCGCAACCACGCGGCGCCTAACCCCAGGCATCGTTTGGCGGCAAACCGTCGCATTACGCGGTATTTGCTTGGACAGCGGCACAGCGGGGGATGCGGCTGCATTAAAGTTGCACAACATTATCGGGGATTTTGCCGGGATTGTCAAAACCTTTTTCGTCCCGGTCCAAGGCAAGCGCGAGCGCGGCAGCCGGCTTGACAGTTTGCTGAAAAACTTGAAATTTAGGCAGGCTGCTCTCTGGCCGCTCGCCAAAGGCGAGCAATATAAAAGGATAACTTCCTTACCAGCCTGACGCAGTCATCAATCTTCCCATTGCAATGATAAAGACGCAATGGGAACCCTGCCAGATGCGAGGCCCCTATGAAATGGGGGAGTGAGCAGCGGGGCATACTCTTCACGTATGTGAGCGGCGCAGCGACGATGACAACGAGCAGGATTTACAAAGTAGCTCAATTGGGCGTCTTGAAGAACTTCGCTCTGGCTGGTAAGGAAGCGCTCATTTAATGTGTCCGCCTTTGGCGGACTGCCAGACAGCAGCCTGCTGAAAAAACAAAAATACCCGCCGGGTATCCGGACGGGTCTTTTTTGCCTTGCTTGTAATGCTCTTACTTCGCCGCGGCGATGGTCTTGAGGTGGGCTACAACCGCCTTGATGTCGTCGGCGGAGAGGACCTTGCCCTGCGCGGGCATGGCTATCGTGAATTGCTTGTACTTCTTCTCCGCGCCGGCGCGGCCATTGGTGACGGTGGCCGCTATGACGTCTTCCTTGCTTTCAAGGATGAACTTATTGGCCTTAAATGCAGGCGCCATGGCGGTTCCCTGCCCGTCCGCACCGTGACACGCCGCGCACTTCGCCTTGAAGGTTGCGGCTCCGTCTGCCGCGAAGGCGGACCCCGTGAACGCTACGGCAAGTGCAACTACACCAACTGCTATCAGTCTCTTCATGAAACTCCTCCTTTCTGGAATTTGTGGTATCAGATTACAATCAAATAACGCGCTTGTCAAGAACTTTATTGCGGAAAAAACCGCCATATCACCCCCCCCTCAAACCGTCGTCAGGCCGCATGAGCGAAGGCGCGGCACAATATGAAAACCCTTTCACGCGGCCCGCTCTAAGACCGCCGCCCGGTTCCACGAAGGCTGGCGGTCACGGGCTAATATGAAAAACCTTTCACGCGGCCCGCTCTAAGACCGCCGCCCGGTTTCACGAAGGCTGGCGGTCACGGGCTGACATAAAAACCATCATTCAACTCGGTCAGTTGCAAGGCCGCCCGGTTCCACGAAGGCACGGTCACGGCTAATATGAAAAACCTTTCACGCGGCCCGCTCTAAGACCGCCGCCCGGTTTCACGAAGGCACGCGGTCACGGGCTGATATGAAAACCCTTTCACGCGGCCCGCTCTAAGACCGCCGCCCGGTT
>JACRCM010000014.1 GCA_016219025.1 Deltaproteobacteria bacterium
TGAGGCCGTTCTCCTTTGCAAAGTCCACGACCTTCACGAAGAACTCCCTGTCCACGCACTCGGTCGTGGGGTTGTGGGGAAAATTCAGTATCAGGAGCTTAGGCTTGGGCCATGTCTGCTTGACGGCCTTTTGCATCTCGTCGAAGAAGTCCACGCCCGGCAGGAGCGGCACGCTCCTCACGTCCCCGCCCGCGAGTATGACCGAGTACTTGTGTATAGGATACGTCGGGTCGGGCACCATGACCACGTCCCCGGGGCCGATGACGGCGAGCGCGAGGTGAGAAATCCCCTCCTTCGAGCCTATGGTGGCCACGACCTCGGTCTCAGGGTCGAGTTCCACGTCATAACGCCGTTTGTACCAATCCGCCATGGCGAGCCTGAGCTTGTATATGCCCTTCGAGGCGGAATAGCGGTGGTTGCGCGAATTGGCCGTGGCCTCTATCAGCTTATCCACTATGTGCCGGGGCGTGGGCTGATCCGGGTTGCCCATGCCGAAGTCTATGATGTCCTCGCCCCTGCGCCTTGCCGCGACCTTGAGGTCTGTAACAATGTTGAATACGTACGGCGGAAGCCTCTTTATCCGGTGAAACTCTTCCATTTATTATCCTCTTATCGTGAACTTGCAAATATTTCGGCGTTATAAGAACTCCTTACGAACGTCCCGGAATAGACGTGCTTCAAGCCTATTTCCAGTCCGTAAGCCTCGTATTCTTTGAATATCTCCGGGGTTACGTACTCCTTTACCGGAAGGTTATTGCGCGTCGGCTGAAGATACTGGCCTATTGTGACCGCGTCGCAGCCCGCCTCAAGCAAGTCCCGGAGCGTGGCCTTTACCTCGCCGCCGTCCTCCCCAAGTCCGGCCATTATGCCCGACTTTACAAGGAGTCCGTCCGAATGCGCGGCCTTCAATACGCCGAGCGAACTGCGGTAATCCGCCTGCGGCCTGACCACCGGATAGAGAGACGGAACCGTCTCGACGTTATGGTTGAAGATGTCAGGCCGGGCGTCGAACACGAGGCGAAGCGCGGCCTCATCTCCGTTGAAATCAGGGGTAAGCACCTCGACCGAAATGTCAGAAATCGTATCTTTAATCGCCTTTATTGTCAAGGCAAATTGACCCGCCCCGCCGTCGGCGAGGTCGTCCCTCGTGACCGAAGTGACTACAACGTGGCGAAGCCCCAGCTCCTTTGCCGTAAGCGCGATATTCGCCGGTTCATGCGGGTCCACGAGGAGCGGGGATTGATGCTTGTCTACGGAGCAGAAGCCGCATCTGCGCGTGCAGACGCCGCCCAATATCATAAACGTCGCCGTGGGCTTGCTGAAACATTCGCCGATGTTCGGGCACCGTGCCGACTCACATACCGTATGAAGCCCCCGTTTACGCAGGATCGCCTTCATCGCATGGATGCCGCCGGAGGCGCCGAGCTTCTTCTTGGCCCAATCCGGGAGTCTCATTCTATCAGCCGGCATAATTGGTCATGGTAAAACAAGGCACCGTATACGGCCCCGCGCGCTCATTGCGGGGCACCGGGGACTGAATTATATAAAATAACATATACGGACGTTTTTTACAATTCCAGAGCCGCGCATTATTTTCTTGTCAACCGGGTATCCGACGTGGACATGGGGTCAAGACGGCTGGCTTACAAAGACAAATCCCCCGCGAAGAACGCGGGGGATACATGGGTGGATGCGCTTGCCGCGCTTAAAAACCTACTGGACTATGAATACGAGCCTGTCGGCGTCATGCGCGGTTCTTGCGGGGAGCGCGCCGTCCACGGAAAGCTCGATGACGTTCCTGCCGGCGGCTAAGGGTATGACAACGGTCTCATGGCCGCCCGGAACCGGCTTGAACGACGACGTCACGTCAATGCCGTTGAGCACGGCCTTGAAGGTGGCGGCTATGGTCTCCTTCGAGTAGGTGATCATGAGCGGGAATGACGTTGTGCCAGCCGGGAGCTTTGTCTGGCTATTCGTCGGGCTGAAATAGCTGAGGAATTTATTCACGTCCTTAGGCCTTTGCCCGGCGCCGTCAAAACCGCCGTGGAACGCAAGCGCAGGGCCGGCGGCCCTGACAAAGTTGAGGCCGTAGGAGTGTATCTCCCCGGTGGTGATGGAACCGTCAAATTCCCCCACATCCTCGCTTTCGAATACGCCGTTCCAATCGCCTGATACAGCAAAAGTGACCCCGTAAGAATCAGTGCCAGTGCCTATTATCTGCAAGATGTAATCTCCATCCATAGGCTTCGACACCCTCAGTTCCTTTGCTTCGTGGCCGACCTCGCCTGATACGTCGTCGTGCTGGGTGTCAGAACCGTATAAACCCGGCATCTCGTTATATGCCGCCTTGTTTATCGGGTCATACCCGAGCCTGCGGCCAAGCGGGTCTGTGATGAGCAGTTCCCCGGGAGAGTAAAAGTTTATCTCTATGGCGGTCCTATCTCTATATATGTATTCAGGCCCGGAGAACTTCCTTATCTCGCGCGGCGCCGTGGTGGTCCCGGCCACCCCGCCCTTCGATTCGTTGACCGCGTAGAGCGTCCGCGCCTGGTTCATGCCCGTAAGGACCGCCCAGTGGGTCGAGCTGACCTTTCCCATCTGAGGGCCGTAGGCGCAAAGGTACTTCTCGTTATCGCTCAGGCCCGCCCACGCGTCCACGGGCAGGGACACGTCATTATCGTAAGACATCGCCACCCCTCTTGAGCCTGCATACTTGACAACCATATCCGGTTTGACGTGGCCCGTTTTTGTCCACCTCTGCTTCTTTGTATCATATTTACTCTCATACCCTGCATTCGCGTTCAGCCATGTATTGAGGTCAGGCGGGGTTACGGTTGCGCCGTGGTAGCTCAGTATCATGGCCGCGTCAGTCAGATAACAGCCCTCCTGAGCGATGGTCGCATTCGTTTCATTCGGCGCTCCGGCGCACTTCAAATCGCAGGCCATGCCCGTGCATGCGGTAGTCCTGCAGACGGAATCATAGTGGTCGGCATAAGAGAACTGGTTGTAGAGCGGCACCTTCGATGTCTGCGCGTAGACCGTCTTCTCCGGGATTTGCGGCAGCACCCGGAACTGACCCGAATAAAATTCCGCGCCGTTATAATAAAACCTCATCGTCCAAAGACCGGGCTGCCGGCACTGCGCTTTTGCATACCAGATGATATCGAGCGACGTCCCGCCGCACTCATACCATGAGGGCAGGCCCGGGGCCGTGTAGGAGACAAAACAGTTCGACATGCCCTGATATGCGCTGAAAAATTTAAGAGGCGGCCAATTCTGGCTCGTGCCGCCGGGGTATGCGAGCGTGGCGGTCCATGCGTCGTTGTCGTTCGCCCCGGAGACCGAAGTCATGGCCCCGGCGAGCGCATCGCGGAAATAGGCCAGCGACTCGACGCCGGTCTCAGGGTCTTTTGCCATTGGGAACCAGAACCTGTCCTCGGAGGGATAACGATACCAATCCGTAAACGTCGAGACGGCGGGGGCAACAAGCGCTAAGCGCTGATTGCCGGCCGGGAGCTTGAACGAAGGCGCGAAATCCTTCTTGAGCGGGACCGTGCCGCGCTCCTCGGATAGGGACGGCATTGCAGGGACTGAGGCGTATGCCGGAAGGATAACGCTTGAAACCGACGCGAGGAAAAGAAAGAAGAAGACCGCAAAGACCGACGCCATAAAACGCGGGCATCTCATAATGACCTCCTCGTTAAATGTTGAAAAGAGTCGTTGCTACGCGCCAATAAAACGCAAGAAATACATCAAAAAATAAAACCTATTCTGATTCATGTATAACATATCAATGCAATAAATGCTTGTCAAACGCTATTCCAATAGCCTGTCCAAAGCCGCGCAATTCCAGAGCCGCGCAAATCTCCCTTGACAACGAGACCTGCTTTTGTTTAACTGTAAAACCGAGTCCATCCGCGTTAAATCGCCGCATCCATAAGGAGGCACTATCATGTCCGTATACGAGATAAAATCCTACGCGGTGACATGGGATTACAAACAGCGGAAGGGCAAGATACAGTTCATCATGGCCGGCAAGGGCAATGAAGAGACGGTCGCCCAGGTAAGCGACTTGAGGTGCGAAGAACTCGCCGTCTCGGTCGACCTGCTGAGGAACGAAAAACCGGTCTACTTCGACACCGAATACCACACGCTTCACACCGGTCTGGAGGCCGTGGGGGAGAACGAATAGGGGTGACTATTGCAGCCGGTTTATCCTTCCCGCGCCCCTGTAACAACTCCATGCGCGCGATGACAGGCCCCCGAATGCCGTAACAAAAACTGCCGTGCGCTCTCTTTCCTACAGCCCCGCCGCCAGTCTGGCGAGCTCATCCGTCAGGGCCGGGACGTTCTCCGAGTAATCTATCGGGCAGTCTATGACGTTGACGCCCTTTTTGCCGAGGCACTCGCGGAGGAGGCGCCCAAGCTCAGACGCCCGCTCCACCCTGTATCCGTTGGCCCCGTAGCTTTCGGCATATTTAACGAAGTCCGGGTTCCCGAAGTCGAGGCCGAAGCTGGGCATGGATAGCGCGTCCTGCTTCCACTTTATCATCCCGTATCCGCCGTCGTTGATTATCACGACCGTAATGTCCACGCCGAGGCGGATCGCGGTCTCAAGTTCCTGCGAGTTCATCATAAAGCCGCCGTCCCCGCTCACGCACGCGACGCGCCTGCCCGGGTGCACGAGCCTGGCCGCTATCGCCGCCGAGAGTCCAGCGCCCATCGAGGCAAGGGCGTTGTCGAGGAGCACTGTGTTCTGCTCGTAAGCCGGATAATTCCGCGCTATCCATATCTTGTACATGCCGTTGTCGAGCGTAATGATCCCGTTCGCGGGCATGGCGGAGCGCAACTCCGCCACGAACCTCTGCGGCTTTATTGGAAAGCCGTCGTCATCGGCCTTCTCCATCAGGTGCGCCGATAGCGCCTCTTTCGCCTTTTTGAAAAAAACGAAGTCCCACGCGGGCGGTTTTATCCTCTTCTCAAGCGCCGCGAGGCTGTGCGCGATGTCGCCTATGACCTCAAGGGCCGGGAAATATACGTCGTCTATGGGCGCGGGATAGAAGTTCACGTGGATGACCTTGCGCTTGCCGTAGCCCATGCGCGCCGGCGGCTTCTCGGTCACGTCGTGGCCTATGGCGATTATGAGGTCGGAATATTCCACGGCGCGGTGGAGAAAATCGTTCTCCATGAGCGCGGCCGTGCCGATGTACTCCGCGCTCCTCTCGTCGACCACGCCCTTGCCCATCTGCGTGGCGATGAACGGGATGCCCGTCTTCGTGATGAACGCCTCAAGCTCGCACCTGACGCGCTTGCGGTTCGCGCCCGCCGCGACGAGTATGAGCGGGTGGAGGGCGGCCTCTATCATGGATGCGGCCGCTTCGACCGCCTTCGGGTCGGGCGATGGACGCCTCGCCCTTATCCTCTCCAGAGGCGCGGCGCGCGCCTCCTCAGAGGCCACGTCCTCCGGCAGTTCTACGTGCGCGGCCCCGGGCCTCTCCTCCTCGGCCTTCCTGAATGCGTCCCTGACTATCGACGGTATGAGGTCCGCGCTTACGACGCTCCGTGACGACTTGGTTATGGGCCTCATCATCTCCACGACGTTTATTATCTGGAACTGCCCCTGCTTCGACCTCTTTATGGGCTTCTGCCCGGTTATCACCACAAGCGGCATCCCGCCGAGCTGGGCAAAGGCCACGCCCGTGACGAGGTTCGTCGCGCCCGGCCCAAGCGTCGATAACACCACGCCCGCCCTGCCGCGAAGCCTGCCTACGGTGGCGGCCATGAACGCGGCGGCCTGCTCGTGGCGCGTGACGATGAACCTGATGCGGGACTTACGGATAGACTCAAGGAGCGCCAGAGACTCCTCACCCGGTAGGCCGAATATGTATTCGACCCCCTCCTTCTCAAGACACTCGACGAACAGGTCTGAAGCCGTCCTCACCTTTTCCATTGACATCCTCCGTTTTGATTCTACCTTGCGATGAGGCCGCTTGCAAGGCGCAACGCATGGGCTATAATCTATCATGCTCATAAAGAAGAACAAACCCTGGCTGATACCGGAGAGGGAGGCCACGCCGGAGGCCGTATACATGGATAGGCGGCGGTTCCTGCGGTTCTCCGGGGCGCTCGGCCTGAGCGCGGGCTTCCTTCTGACCGGAGGCGCGTCCGTAAGCGGGTTCTTCGACCTCTTCAGCGGAGGAGGAAGCGGCGGCGGAAGACCCAGGCCGCCGCGCACGACCCCAAGCTCTCACCTCTACCCGGCGCGCAGAAACCCGGCCTACACCCTCGACAGACCCCTCACCGACGAGAAGACCGCGTCGGTCTACAACAACTTCTACGAATTCTCATCGCGCAAGAACGACGTATGGAGCCTCTCCAGCGGCCTCATAACGAGGCCGTGGACAGTGGAGATTACCGGGCTGGTCGAGAAGCCTCGGATATACGATATAGACGAATTGACAAGGCTCGTTAAACTCGAAGAGAGGTTCTACAGGTTCCGTTGCGTGGAGGCGTGGGCAATGGCCGTGCCGTGGACGGGGTTTCCCATGACGGAGCTTTTAAGGATTGCAAGACCCCTGTCGTCGGCCGGATACGTGCGGATGCGGACGTTCATGAATAAAGACTGGGCGCCCCAGCAGAGGCTGCAGGTCTGGCTCCCGTGGCCTTATGAAGAGGGGCTTACCATGGAAGAGGCGTCGAACGAACTCGCCTTCCTCGCAACCGGCATCTACGGCCACGAACTCCCCAACCAGCACGGCGCGCCCATGCGCCTCGTCGTGCCGTGGAAGTACGGCTTCAAGTCGATAAAGTCGATCGTAAGGATAGAGTTCACCGACGCCCGGCCCAAGACCTTCTGGAACACGCTCGCGCCGGACGAATACGACTTCACCGCGAACGTAGACCCCTCAGTCCCCCACCCAAGATGGTCTCAGGCCAAAGAACGCATGGTAGACACCGGCGAGACAAGACCGACGATAAAATATAACGGCTACGCGGAATACGTGGCTGGGTTGTACGGGAAGAGGTGAGGAGGAGGTGCTTGCCGACGCGGAATTAAGTATGGTGTCCCCGGAATTAAACCCGGAATTAATACGGAATTAAACCGGAATTAAGTATGGTGTCCCCGGAATTAAATCTGACGCCTCAAAAAACCCGACGGCCTACTTTTCGGCAAGGCGCAACCGCCTACAATCGCCTACAAGGGCTTTCTTGTCTCTGACTGCTACCCCCTACCCCTACCAACCGAAGCAACTGGTGCGCTAACGTTTTGCTTCTGGCACCTCAAAAAACCCGACGGCCTACTTTTCGGCAAGGCGCGACCGCCTACAATCGCCTACAAGGGCTTTCTTGTCTCTGACTGCTACCCCCTACCTCTACCAACCGAAGCAACTGGTCAAGCTTGACCGCCTCGTGATTTTTAAGCGGTAAAAGACACATATCACCCTCCCGCCTCAAGGCGCAAGATACGCGCCGCCGCAAAAGCGCGGCGTCACGATCTTGCAGGCCGCCCCCTTCCCCGATAGAAGATTTTTTTCGGCCTAAGATTGTGAAGGCCGAAAAAATGTTTTTAAAGGGGAGGTTTACGCGACGTATCGTATTGCGCGTAAAGTCGTTGACGGCCTCGGCCTGAAATTCGTCGTAGGCCGTTGACTGCAACGTCTTGTCTATGGTAAAGTTGGGGATAGAGGTAAAAAACATGAGACTCGTAATAATTACACCTGACGCAGACGGCGGCTTTGTCGCCGAATGCCCGTCACTGCCGGGCTGTATGAGCGAGGGCGAAACACGAGAAGAGACCATCGAGAACATCAGGGAAGCCATCAGGGGTTATATCGCCGCGCTTGAGCAGGACGGCCTACCCGTGCCCGGCGAGGTCGAATCAGAAGTACTTGAGCTCGCCGTATGACGAAGCTACCGGACGTCTCCGGCAAGCAGTGCATCAAAGCGCTTGAGCGCGCCGGCTTCAAGATCGTGCGCGTCGAAGGCTCGCATCACTACATGCGCAGGTCGCTTCCCTTCTGTCAAGTCTCCGTCCCGCTCCATCGCTCGCTTAAAAAAGGCCTGCTCCACGGCCTTCTCAGGGCCGCAGGCCTCTCCGTCGACGACTTCGTCAAACTCCTGTAGCCTGGTGCTCAAGATGCTACGCGAAAAGTAGCATCTTGAGGACGCATCTGGGTCGATTTTCAACCTGTGGATAACTCAAAATGCGTGTAACCTGTATAGGTTCACCCTTGTAACCTATATAGGTTCACCCCTGTAACCTATATAGGTTACACGCACATCGGTTTCGAGTAATACTGGCACGGCGATTCGCATTCCTAAAGAGATTCTTTAAAGAGATATATTAAAGAAATGGGATAAGTGGTGATGAAAACCGCCTACGGTCGAGGTCTTTTTTTAAGACAAAGGACGTCGGTAAGGTATCGAACTTGGAAAGGCAGCGGCTTCTAACGCGGTTTGTACCGCGAGGGTTTTTCTTGTGCCCGAGTCGGCGTCTCGTCGTCGGCCAGGTCGTAAGTCGTCTTCTTCGCGTTGCCCTTCTTCCGGGGCTTCATGTAGCCGGTCTCGGTCAAGAACTCGTCCCAGTCCGCATCAAGGGCTTTGAGGAGGCGGGCAAGGACGCTTAATGTCGGTTCGCTCTTGTCATGTTCAAGGCGAGTTATATATCCGTCGGAAACTTTTGCCTCTGCCTCAAGGCCTCTCAACGTTAAACCGCGCTCCTGCCGCTTCTCGCGGATAAATTCGCCTATTGTTTTCATACAGTAACTTTACCACAGTAATTTTACCCTTGACAAGTTTTCGAATATGCCTTATAAATAAGGCATGACTTATTTATAAGGCTATAAGGAGGCCTCCATGACAAACACTTTCAACCCGGGCAAAATCACGATTAAGCGCAAGGCCAAAGGCCTGACTCAGCAAGAGCTTGCAACACGCGCAGGCGTTGCGGTTTCGACCATCTGCCTGCTTGAGTTCGGCAAGAAAGAGCCGCGCGAATTCCTCAATCGAAAAAACAGGAAGTCCGGTCTCATCCAACATCTCTTTACCCTGTTGATATGCCCATGGCTTGCGTACCAAAAAAACCGCTATATGACTCAACGCCAACCGGTAGACAGAATCAGCTAATACTAAATTGACAAATCCTCCGCTTAACCTCAAATCTTTGCCAAGGTCAGAATAAGTTGTTATCACGGACTTTATGTTATCGTCTTTTGATTTGTCGATACCACTTTCATACTCCTTTATCTTTTCAAACAACCTTTCCGCCAACTTTAAGGCATCAGCCTGTTTTGTCCGCTCATCCTTGGTCAGTTTTTCCGCAGCTTGCGGCGACAAAATCTTAGGCCACTTCATCTTCTTGCCATTATGTATTGTCTTGGCAATCTCTGAAAGGCTATTTTGTTTTAGCATCTCATTCCAATCTCCACTATTCTCAGTGGCAGATGCAGAAAATGGAAACACTCCTGAAATGAACATTATCAACAACAGACACACCTTCATAATATTTTTCATGGTCTCTCCTTCTTTCTTACGGATTAGCCGTCTTTATTGACTTCTGTATAAGTAATGCAAGTCCATCAAACCGTCATTCCCGCGTGCTTTTGTCCCCGACTAAAACATTCGGGGAGGAATCCAGTGTATTTATCTTATCGCCCGCGCTAAGGACGCTAGATGCCCGGCAGAAA
>JACRCM010000073.1 GCA_016219025.1 Deltaproteobacteria bacterium
CTTAAACGAAAACGAGTATTCGTCATGCCCGAATGTTTCTGCCGGGCATCTAGCGTCCTTAGCGCGGGCGATAAGATAAAGACACTGGATTCCTCCCCGAATGTTTTAGTCGGGGACAAAAGCACGCGGGAATGACGGTTTAATGGACTTGCATTACTTATACAGAAGTCAATAAATAGGGGAGCGACGGATTTACAGATAGAGCTACGATTTCACAAAGTAGCTCTGCTCTATGAGGCGCACGATTTCACAAATAGAGCTACTTTGTAAGTCGTAGCTCTATTGGGCGTTTTGAAGAGCTTCGCTCTGGCTGGTAAGGAAGAGTCCATTTTAAAGTGTCCGCCTTTGGCGGACTGCCAGACAGCGGCATGCTAACGCTCACCCTCTTACGCGCCGGGATGACGAAGATAAGGAAGTGATAAGATGGCAGGTTCAGCGGTCTTAAAACATCCATCTATTCAAGATTACCTGACCGAGTTCGTTTACCCCGGAAACGACGACCTCTTCGGGAGACGGAATACTATTGTCGAATTTAGAGAAATCGGCGGCAGGAGGCATCCGGTTTTTATCAATGAGTTCTGGACTTCAAAACAACGTCAGGCAAACCCCATGCATGAGATAGCGTATAGGGCGTGTTTCAAGCCGCAGTTGCCGCGGTTTTTTTGCGAATTGCTGACGAGGCCCGCAGACACGGTTTACGACCCGTTTTCAGGAAGAGGGACTACTGTCATAGAGGCTGCTTTGTGCGGCAGAAATATAATCGCCAATGACATCAACCCTCTCGGCAGGATACTTACCAAGGCAAGACTTTTTGTCCCTGAATTCGATGCGCTTGAGGAAAGGCTGCGTTCGATACCGTTTAACGCCGGGGCAAAAGCTGATATAGACCTTTCCATGTTTTATCACCCGGACACCGAGGCGGAGATTGTATCCCTGCGTAATTATCTGAGGGGAAAAAATGAAGCAGGCGCGGAAGACGAGCTTGATTCGTGGATAAGGATGGCCGCCACCAACAGGCTTACTGGACATTCAAGCGGTTTTTTCTCCGTCTATACTCTGCCGCCCAATCAGGCCGTGTCGCAGGAGAGCCAGAGGAAGATTAATATTAAGCGGCAGATTATCCCTGAATATAGGAATACAATAGAAATAATCCTGCGAAAGACAAGAAGTCTTTTAAGTGATATGCCCCCAGCGCTTGGCAAAAGATTGCGTACTGTTGGCAAAAAGGCCCTTTTTCTCTGCGAGGACGCGAGGTTTACCAGTGCGATAAAGGATGATGCTGTGCATTTGACCGTGACGTCGCCGCCGTTTCTCGACATCGTTCAATATGACGGCGACAATTGGCTAAGGTGCTGGTTTAATTCGATAGATGCGGCGGAGACCGGCAATAAGATAACAATGTCAAAAAAGATCGAGGGATGGCATTCCGTAATGGGCGTGGTTTTTGACGAGTTATACAGGATTACGAGCCGTGGAGGGCACGTAGCCTTTGAAGCCGGCGAGGTGAGAGGAGGAAGCATAAGGCTCGATGAGCATGTCGTTCCGCTCGGCTTGAATGCGGGTTTTCAAGCCGAGGGTATAATGATAAATGAACAGGAGTTCACCAAGACCGCGAATATTTGGGGCGTCTCGAACAATGCGAAGGGCACCAACACAAACAGGATCGTGATATTAAGGAAACCATAATGAGCGATGAGTACACGAAAAAACTCGAGGCCGTGATAAGGCAGATGCTTATGCCTCTCAAAGACGTGCCGCTAAAGCTGGTTATTGAGGTGATAGCTGGTTGCAGGATAATCCCTTTTGACCGTAGCAACGGCGCGGATATTCGTCTTCTTGAGAATTTGAAAAAAACAGCGGCAATGACAGGTCTTGAATTTAACAAGCTCGACGTCGCAAGGCCGAGGCCGAATGAGATTGGCAACGACATCGAGCCGTTCGTCATGGACGCCTTGAATGAACTTGGGTGCAAGGCGGCTGCGCCATTGACCGCCAATGGTAAAAAGAAGTCGGCGGGATATCCAGACATCGAGTTTGCCGATGATTCCGGCAGGACGAATTACCTTGAGTGCAAGACGTTCAACATCGAAAACATCGAGACGACCCAGAGGTCTTTTTATCTCTCCCCCTAGGCTGACTCCAAGATAACGAAGGACGCGCATCATTTCGTCATGTCATTCGAGGTCTATGCCGCCGGACGGAAAAGGGGTAAAACCCTCTATAAATGCAAAAGCTGGAAGGTATTGACGCTCGAAGAACTCGACGTTGACGTCAAATACGAGTTCAATACAGATAATAAAAGGCTGTATGCAAGCGAGTTGATTCTGGCTGAAGGGAAGTTATAGCAATTAAGCCCTATTGTCATACGGACCGTATCGCCGTATAAAAATTCCCTGAAATCGAGGAGGCGTGATGGCTAAGAAGAAGGCGTTGATAACCGGGATCACCGGACAGGACGGCTCGTATCTGGCCGAGCTGCTGCTTGAGAAGGGCTACGAGGTCCACGGCATGGTCAGGAGGACGAGCGTGGAGCGGCTCGACAGGGTGGAGCACATAAGGGACAGGCTCAACATCGTGCAGGGCGACCTTACCGACCAGTCCTCGCTCGACGACGCGGTAAGGACTGCTCAGCCCGGCGAGGTCTACAACCTCGCGGCCCAGTCGTTCGTGCCGACCTCGTGGAATCAGCCCATACTCACGGCCGGGGTCACCGGACTCGGAGTCACCAGGATGCTCGAGGCCGTGCGCCGCGTCAAGCCGGACGCCCGTTTCTATCAGGCGTCCTCGAGCGAGATGTTCGGCAGGGTAAAGGAGGTGCCGCAGACCGAGGAGACGCCCTTTTATCCGAGGAGCCCCTACGGCACGGCCAAGGCCTACGGCCATTACATCACGGTCAACTACAGGGAGAGCTACAAGCTCTACGCCTGCTCCGGGATACTCTTCAACCACGAGTCCCCGAGGCGGGGGCTGGAGTTCGTCACGCGCAAGATAACGCACGCCGCGGCGCGCATAAAGCTGGGGCTTGCGAAGGAGCTGCGGCTCGGCAACATGGACGCCAAGAGGGACTGGGGGTTCGCCAAGGACTACGTCGACGCGATGTGGCGCATGCTTCAGCAAGCCTCTCCGGATGACTTCGTCGTGGCCACGGGCGAGACCCATACGGTCAGGGAGTTCGTTGAGCTCGCCTTTGACGCGGCGGGACTCGACTGGCAAAAGCACGTCGTCATAGACCCGAGGTTCATCCGGCCAGCCGAGGTCGATCTTCTCATCGGCAGCCCCAAGAAGGCCGAGACCCGCCTTGGGTGGCGGCCGGAGACGAGCTTTCACGAGCTGGTCAAGATGATGGTCGCTGCTGACATGAAGGCGCTCAAAGGCGCGTAGATACCGGGGTAATCGTTTGCGTAAGCTGCTTATAACCGGCATAGCCGGTTTCGTGGGCTCTCACCTGGCCGAGCGCATGATGACGAAGGCCGAGGTATGGGGCGTTCACATAGACGAGGGCCTCGACAATCTCGTCGGCATGGGGGCTCTCAACCTCCTGCCTTGCGACCTCATGGACGGCAAGGGCGTTGCCGAGGTCTTCAAGCGCGTCCGTCCCGGCGCCATCGTCCATCTCGCGGCGCAGTCGAGGCCCGCGCTCTCTTTCGACAATCCGGCGGAGACGCTCCGCAACAACATCTTCTCGACGCTCAACGTCTTCGAGGCCGCCGCCTCCGTCTGCCCGGAGGCGGTGATCCTCAACATAGGCTCAGGCGACGTCTACGGAGAGGTGAACGAGGCCGAGTTTCCGGTCAGGGAGACGGCGGAACTCCGGCCCATGAACCCGTATTCGGTAAGCAAGGCAACCGCCGACCTCATGGGGTTCCAGTACTGGAAGAGCAAGGGCTTGAGGGTCATACGCTGCCGCCCGTTCAATCACCTCGGGCCGCGCCAGGCCCGGCACTTCGTGGCCCCCTCCTTTGCGAGGCAGATAGCGGAGTGCGAGGCCGGCGCGCGGCCCGACATGGTCATAAAGGTGGGCAACCTCGAATCCTCCAAGGACTTCCTCGACGTGCGGGACGTGGTCGCGGCCTATGAGCTTCTCCTGGACAAGGGAGCCTGCGGCGAGGCGTATAACATCTGCTCTGGCAAGGCCGTCAAGATACGCTGGATACTCGATACGCTTCTTTCGTTGTCCGCCGCGAAGATAGAGGTGTCCGAAGACGCCGGAAAGATGCGCCCCACGGAGGCCATGTCCATATATGGCGACGCAGGGAAGCTCCGCGCCCTCGGCTGGGAGCCGCGCTATCCGTTGGTCGACGGGCTGGCGGGTCTCCTCGACTACTGGCGCGGGAAGACGCGCGCAAGGCGGTAAAACGGTTATCAGTTGCCGGGGGGCGGTTATCGGTTTAAGGGATTACAGGATTTACAACGCGGCTCTATTCATCGATAACGGATAACCGATAACCGGTCAACCCAATGAAGATAGGCATAAACGCGCTTTATCTCATAATAGCCGGCGAGCGCATCGACAAGGCCGTTGGTTTGACGGGACGCCGGAGCGTCCATGGCCATGTTTCCACGGCCTGTCCTCGCATAGAGCTACTTTGTAAATCGTTGAAGCGGGGGCCGGGGCGTGGGAACAATAAAACGCTTAAATAAAATGCTAGACTATTACGAAAGCAGAAGCCTTTTCAGAAGAATTTTATGCCTCGCCGTTGATATAATAGGATATATATTTTTCTTTCCTTTGCTGCTCATAGGCCGGTTCAAGAAACCTTACGAGCGAAAGATGATAAAAAAGATAGTTATCTTCAGACTGGATGGCCTTGGAGACGTTGTTTTATCAACTGCCGCATTAAGGGAGGTAAGAAATGGCTTTCCCGACGCAAGGATAACCTTGGTCGTAAGCCCGTGGTCGGCAGGCATATTAAAGCACTCAAAATTATTTGACGAACTCGTTGTTTATGACACAATTTTATTTAATGCCTTCAGAGGTAAGAGGGCCTTCAATTTTAAAAAGGAATTAAATGTCATCAAATATTTGCGGAAACAGGGATTTGATTTGGGGATTGATTTAAGGGGTGATTTTTTAAGCATTCTGCCGATGTATCTTTCAAGGTGCAGGTATAGATTTGCAAGACCAAACAGGAGCGGGGGATTTCTATTAACAAACAGGGTTTACTGGGATAAAAAAACAAGGCATGAATTTGATAAAAATAGACTTACCGTCGAGGCGCTGGGGATTATTCCAAAAAACCCCTGGCTGGAGATAAATTTAAGTGGAGGAGAGGAATCTAAAGTCAATAAATTTATAGAAATAAATAATCTTCAAGGAAAACCAATTGCAATCATTGCGCCATGCGCCCTCTATAAGTGGAAGGAGTGGAGGCCTGAGCGGTTTGCGGAACTGGGAGTAAAGATTATGGAAAAGTTCAACGCAGGCATTGTCCTCGTTGGCGCAAGCGAGCATAAGGAGACATTGGAAAACATAAACACAATGGCGGATAACAAATTTATAAATTGCGCGGGAATATTTAATCTGCTGGAATTAGCGGCGCTGATTGAAAGGTCTAATTTGTTTATTGGAAACGACAGCGGCCTTAATCATATCGCGGCAACGTTCAAGACGCCGCTTATTCAATTATTTGGCCCAGGTGTCCCGGAGGTGTTCGGCCATTTTTATAAAAAAAGCATTATAATACAAAAGACGGACTGCCAGTATCATCCATGCATTGAAACAGCGTGCAAAAATAAGGAAAATTGGTGCATGGACAGGATAAGGGTTGCTGATGTAATGGAGGCAGTTGGAAGATTATTAAGGAAACTCTGATTTATTGTGGCTCTTGGTCTTAACGTGAATAAATCAGAGGTTCCTTTGTTGTGCGCCGCAGCGAGGAGCGACGATGACAACGAGCAGGATTTACAAAGCAGCTCCACCGGACGTTTTTGAGCAGCCTGCGAGGATAACGGTCATAACGCCCTCTTATAACCAGGGCAGGTTCATCGAGCGGACGATAAAGAGCGTCATAGGCCAGGGGTACCCGAACCTTGAATATATCGTCGTGGACAACGGCTCGACCGACGAGACCGTCTCGATACTGAAAAGATACGGCGGCCTCCTCAAATGGACGTCCGAGAAGGACGCCGGGCAATCCGACGCGATAAACAAGGGCGTAAGGCAGGCCACGGGCGAGATCGTCGCGTATCTCAACTCCGACGACGTATACGAGCCGGGCGCGCTTGCAAGGGTCGCGGATTGGTTCGCGGCAAACCCGGCCGCGAAGTGGCTCACCGGGCGGTGCCGCATCATCGGCGAGGACGACCGCGAGGAGCGGGGGTTCATCACCGCGTACAAAAATTTTTTGTTGGATCATTATAGTTATAGTATACTTTTGATGACCAACTGCATCTCGCAGCCCGCGACGTTTATGAGGAAAGAGGTATTCGCCGAGTTCGGCCTCTTCGACGTAAACCAGCACCGGGTGATGGATTATGAGTTCTGGCTCCGGGTCGGCGCGAGGCATGACCCCGGGATATTGAAGGAGTACCTCGCGTCCTTCCGCGTATACCGCGCCTCGAAGACCTCGAGCGCGTTCAGGAAGACCTTCAGGGAAGAGCTTTGCGCGGCCAGGAGGCATTCGCATTCGCGCGTATTGAACGGGGCGCACTACCTGAATTACATAGGTATATGCGCGGCCTACTCGGCGCTTTCGATGATTTCGAGGAGGCGCGGTTGAGCGGTTACCACGGAGGGTCCATCCAAATGAACAAGAGGTCTTCAAAGACGGTGCCGGTCTTCTACGCGGCCATACTCGCGGGCGGCATAGGCAGCAGGTTCTGGCCGTTATCGAGGGAGTCCACGCCCAAGCAGCTCCTCAAGGTCGTGGGCGATGAAAGCCTTCTTAAATCCACTATCCAGCGGCTCTCCCCCCTTGTGCCCCACGAGCGGGTGGTGATAGTCACCAACGCCAGACAGGCCGAGATAATAAGGCTCCATCTCGCGTATGACGGCAAGGCCGTCTCGCCGGGCTACATCGTCGAGCCGGTCGGCAAGAACACGGCCCCGGCCATCGGGCTTGCGGCCCTGCGCCTCCTTGAGAAAGACCCGGAGGCGGTGATGGCCGTCCTTCCAGCCGACCATATCATAGGCGACGCAAAGCCGTTCCGCGACGCTATGAAGGCCGCATATACCGCGGCGCTCGACGGCCACCTCGTCACCTTCGGGGTCGTGCCCAGTTCGCCTGAGACGGGCTACGGCTACATCAAAGCGAAGAAGACGGCGGCAAGGAAGATAGACGGCTACGCGATACGTCCGGTGGAGAGGTTCGTGGAGAAGCCGGACATAAAGAGGGCGCGGCAGTATCTGCGCGACGGCGGGTATTATTGGAACAGCGGCATATTCGTCTGGAAGGCCGCGAGGATTCTGGAGGAGATGGAAAGGCACCTGCCGGACATATACAACGGGCTTATGGAGATAAGGGCGGGCGGAGATCTGAACGAGGCGTACAGGCAGATGCAGTCCATCTCCATAGATCATGGCATACTTGAGAAGGCCGCCGGCGTCGTGGTCATACCGGCGGATTTCCCGTGGTCGGACATGGGGAGCTGGAACTCGTTCGCCGACGTGATCAAGCCCGATGAGTTCGGCAACGTCGTAAAGGGCCGGGTCGTTGACATCGGGAGCGCGAACTCCATCATCATGGGCTGCGACCGTGCCGTAGCGACCATCGGCCTTAAGGACTTCATCCTCGTGGACACCCCTGACGCCACGCTCGTGTGCCCCAAGGAGCGCGCCCAGGAGGTCAAAGACCTCGTGACGCTTTTAAAGAAGAAGGGCTACGCGGAGCACGAGGAGCACCGGACGGTCGAGAGGCCCTGGGGTTCCTACACCCTCCTTGAGAAGGGAGAGGGCTACAAGATAAAGAAGATAAGCGTGCATCCTAAGAGGCGGCTCTCGCTCCAGACCCACAAGAAGCGGAGCGAGCACTGGGTCGTCATATCCGGGCTCGCCCGCATCCAGCGGGGCGAGGAGGTGGTGGAGATAGGCGTGAACCAGTCCACCTACATCCCCCGCGGGGTAAAGCACAGGCTTGAGAACCCCGGGGACGCGGCCCTTGAGATAATCGAGGTGCAAAGCGGCGACTACCTCGGAGAAGACGACATCGAGCGCCACGAAGACGACTTCGAGCGGGAGCGGGTGGGGTAGACCTTAACGGACACTGGGGCGGATATGAAAAAGACGTTCATTGCGGCGATTATCGTTGCCGCGCTTTGGGCCGCGCCGTCCGGCGCGGCCGCCGAGGGCGCGGATTGGCGTTTCATACAGAACAGCGGGGACAACTCGATTATCTACTACGACGCCGAGAGCGTCGTGGCGCCGGTGAAGAACACGGCGGACGTATGGACGAGGCTCGAGGTCAGGGGCAAGGTCTACTCGATGACCCTCTTCGAGGTAAGCTGCGCGGACAGGAGGCTCAGGACGCTCATAAAATACGGCTTCGACAACGCGGCCAACGCCGTGATAGACCTGCCCGGTTCCGACGACGCATACCCGACCCGCTGGACCTACATAGTGCCCGAAACCTTTGAGGCGAAACTCGCAAAGGCCGTCTGCGCGAAGATAAAGGAGAAAGAGGGCGGGAATTGAGGACGGGCGTTGGCTGGCCGCAGGGGCGTAAAGCCGCCGGGCGGGCCGCGCCCGCCTTTTAGTGGCAGGTGGCAGGATGGGCTGAACACAGCGAAGTCTATCCTGCCACCTGCCACAAGGCCATTTTTAAAACCCTCGCCCCCGCACCCTCATCCTTTTAATATAAATCGAGAGAGGGTGGGGGAGAGGGGAGGGGAGAGGGGAGGGTGAGGGGGCGGTTTTTGATGGCAGTGGCAGGTTGGGTCAGCGCAGCGTAACCCAACAATTGTGCGGTCATCGCGCATGTGTTGGGTTGAAGAGCGCAACCCAACCAACTGCTTTGTAAATACGGGGACGCTCCGCGTCCCGTAACATAATCAATCGCCATGTCCGATAACGGCAACCAGAAGCGCGAGGTTTGGGGGTCCCGGTGGGGGCTTATACTTGCGATGGCGGGCAACGCCATCGGGCTGGGGAACTTTCTGCGTTTTCCGGTTCAGGCCGCGCACAACGGCGGCGGCGCGTTTATGATACCGTATTTCGTCTCGCTCGTGCTCCTCGGCGGCCCGCTCATGTGGATAGAGTGGGGGCTCGGCAGGCGCGGAGGCGGGATGGGGCACGGCACGGCCCCGGCCATATTCGACGCCCTCTGGAAGAACCGCGCCGCGAAGTACGTCGGCATCCTCGGCATATTCCTGCCGCTCGTCGTGCTCGTATACTATCTCTACATCTGCTCGTGGACGCTCGCGTTCAGCGTCTTCGCGGCGTTCGGGGCGTATCCCATGCCCGAGGCCGGGGCCTCCGCCGCCTCGACCGCCGCGTATCTTGCGCCGTACAGACAATATCTCTATGACTTCATCGGCGCATCCTCAGGCGGGGCGTTTTTCCGCCCCGCGCCCGCCGCGTATCTATTTTTCGTAGTCACGCTCGTCTTGGGGTTGAGCATCCTCGGCAAGGGCGTGGCCAGGGGCATCGAGGTCTTGAACAAGATTGCCATACCGGCGCTCTTTATCATGGGCTTCGTGCTCTTTATAAGGGTGCTTACGCTCAGGTCGCCGATAAACCCGGACATCACCGCGCTCAAGGGGCTTGCGTTTCTCTGGGAGCCGGACATCTCCGGCCTCCTCTCGGCCAAGGTCTGGCTCGCGGCGGCGGGACAGGTCTTCTTCACGCTCTCGCTCGGCATGGGCGCGATAATGACCTACGCGAGCTACGTCAAGAAGGACGAGGACATTGTGCTCGACGGCCTCGCCACCGCGTCCCTCAACGAGTTCGCGGAGGTGGTCTTCGGCTCGACCATAGCCATCGTCTCGGCGGTCGTCTTTTTCGGCTCCGAGGGCGCCTCGGTCATAGCAAAGGACGGCGCGTTCAGCCTCGGCTTCATAAGCATGCCCGCGATATTCACGCACATGCAGCTCGGCGGCCTATTCGGGTTTCTGTGGTTCCTGCTCCTCTTTTTCGCGGGCATAACCTCGGTCGTGGCGCTTGCCCAGCCCGCGATAGCCTTCTTTGAAGACGAACTCGGATGGACGAGAAAGAGGACGGTCGTCTCGCTCGGCGTCTTCTGCTTCGTTGCCGCCCATCTGCCGATATTCGTGGCCGGGAGCCTCGACGAGATGGATTTCTGGGCCGCGACGCTCGGCCTCGTCGTGCTCGCGCTCTTCGAGGTCATAATATTTTTCTGGATATTCGGCGCGGAGAACGCATGGGAGGAGATCGCCTCCGGCGCGAGGGTGCGGATACCGAGGGTCTTTTTTTACATTATGAAGTACGTGACCCCGGCATTCCTCCTCGTCGTGCTGACAGCGTGGAGCTACGACCAGCTCCCGGACATCCTCTCGAAGACCGGGCTCGGGGTCTGGGCCGGACGCGCGTTCCTGCTCCTCCTGCTCGGGGCGCACGTATACGCGGTGCGGGTTGCGTGGAAGAGGCGTAAGGAGAGGCGGGGGTAATAGTCGCTTGCTCGCCAGCCCCTATTGAACGTGAGAGTGGGAAAAGAGGCTAAGAAGCAAAACCCCTTCCCCCCGATTCCGGGGAAAGACGGGATGGGGTGCGGTTGATGCACCCCTCCCCTACCCTCCCCCCAAAGTCGGGGGGGAGGGGAATCCCTCTTCATATAAGGGGCTTTTCCCATTCTGTAGCTGCCCATTCATGGGCGTCTCTAAAAACGCCGATGAATCGGCAACTACAATCTTAAAATACCTCGGAGGCCGCCGTGAGCATTGCAGGATGGTCTTTTCTTATAGTCTCGTGGGGCGCGGTCGCGGCCCTGGCGCTGTGGAGCATCTACAAGGTCTTCAGCTCCTCTGATTAGCGCGAGCCGCCTCTTTCCTTCGCCTTCCGCTCCCTGTGTTTGACAATCGCCCATTTGACCAGAAAGTAGGACGCGACGGTAAGGACGATGGTGATTATCGCGTTGCCCGCCATGTAGACGACAGTCGCCTCCTCGGCGAACGCGAGGAGGTTTTCGCCCTTCCATTTTGCGAGTATCGCCGCGCTGTCCGCGCCCGTTGCGAGGCCGCCGATTATGATGGACGCCGTCCAGAAGAACGGCGCGGTGAGCGGGTTGACGATGGCGCTTGCGATGACCGCCGCGGCCTTGTTCGCCCTGAAGACGAAGGCGAGGATGAGGGCGAGGACGCCTCCGGCCCCGAAGGTCGGCAAGACCCCCATTGCCACGCCTATGGCCGCGCCCCGCGCAATGCGCTCCGGCGGGTCGCCGAGCCTGAGGATGCGCAGATACAGGAGCCGCGCCCTCCGCCTGAGTTTTACGAGCGGGTGCCGTTTGCTCCAGCCGTTATTCTCGGATTTGAGGCTCTCCTGCGGCATCCTATTCCCGTTTTATGGCCCGCCCTACCCCACCACCTCTAATATCGCGTATCGCAGGGCCAGTTTTTTGAGGCCCGCGTCCTTGAAGCTGACCGTGACCTTGGCTCCGGGGCCGCTGCCGGTCTTCTCCTTGATGACGCCGAGGCCAAAGGTGGGGTGTCTGACCTTTACGCCTATCCGCCACGGGTCTGATGAGTTGTCTTCGTAGACCGGTTCCTTCTTCGCCTGCGCCCCGGAGTTGAGTTGGTTACTCCATTTTTCTTCATAGGTGTATACGCGCCTCTCCTCCGGCTCCGGCTCGACCGTCTCCATGCACTCAGGCGGGACCTCTTCCACGAATCGGGAGCGCATCCTGTATTTGGTCTCCCCGTACATCGAGCGCGTCTTGGCGGACGAGAGGAATAGCCGCTCCTTCGCGCGCGTCATGCCCACGTAGCACAGCCGTCTCTCCTCCTCGAGCGCGTCCGGTTCGTCGAGGCTCCGGGCGTGCGGGAAGAGCCCCTCCTCCATGCCCGTGATGAAGACCGTCTTGAACTCAAGACCCTTTGCCGAGTGGATGGTCATCAGGGTCAGCCTGTCCGCGTCCTCCTCGTAGGCGTCGACGTCGCTTATCAGGGCGACGTGGTCGAGAAAGTCCGATATGGCGGCCTTGCCTCCGTCAGCGCCGTGTTCCGCGTTGAAGGCGGCCTCGAAGTCCTTTATGGCGGAGATGAATTCAAAGATGTTTTCGACCCGTTCCGCGCCATCGTCAGTGCCTTCGGACTGCCACATCAGGAGATAACCGGAGTCTTCGAGCAGGCGCAGCGCCAGCTCGTGGAGCGGCGCTGTGCCGGAGTCGGCGCGGAACGCCTCGAACGCCTCGATAAAATTCCGTATTTCGTTCTTGCGCAGAAACCCCCGCGAGTGCGCCTCGGAAAAGGCGTCGAGGAGCGGCAGACCGGCCTCGGCGCTCAACGCCCTCACCTTGTCGAATGTCGCCTTGCCGATGCCGCGCGGCGGCGTGTTCACGACCCTCTGGAGGCTTATCGCGTCGTTCGGGTTGGTCACGCACCGCAGATACGCGATGGCGTCGCGTATCTCCTTCCTGTCGTAGAACCTGACCCCGCCCACTATCGTGTAGGGGATGCCCCCCCTGATAAGCTCCTCTTCAAATACCCTGGATTGGGCGTTCGTCCTGTAGAAGACCGCGAAGTCGCGGTATCCGAGCCCGGGGCGCGCGTCGCGCATGGCCTTGAGTCTTTTAAGGACGCCCCTGACTTCTGCGTATTCGTCGTCCGCCTCCTCGTATTGGAGTGGCTCTCCGTCCGCGTTGGCAGTCCAGAGGGTCTTTTTGAGCCTGCCCTTGTTCTTTTCGATGACGGCGTTCGCCGCCCCGAGGATCATCTTCGTGGAGCGGTAGTTCTCCTCGAGGCGGAGCACGGTTGCGTCCGCGTAGTCGCGCTCGAAGTCGAGTATGTTGCGTATGTCGGCCCCGCGCCACCCGTATATGGACTGGTCGGGGTCTCCCACGGCCATGATGTTGCGCGTGCCCGCGGCAAGGAGGTTCGTGAAGACGTACTGGGCGCGGTTGGTGTCCTGATACTCGTCCACGAGGACGTGCTGGAAGTGTCCCTGCCACGCCTCGCGCCTTTGCGGGTCGGAACGCCACAGCCTTATCGGCTCGCAGATGAGGTCTCCGAAGTCCATGCAGTTCATCTCGCGGAGCCTCTTCTGGTAGAGGGCGTATATCTTCGCCATGCGCTCGGCGATGAAGTTTCTCGCCCCGGATATGACATCGGACGGGCCGAGCGCGTCGTTCTTCGCGTGGTTGATGCCCGCAAGGACGTTCTTGGGCGGCAGGGTCTTGTCGCTTATCTCAAGCTCCGCCATCACCTGTTTTATGAGGGCGAGCTGGTCGTCGTCGTTGTATACGGTTATGTCGTGGGAGGCGCCGCCGCGCCTGAGTTCGGCCCTTAGTATGCGCAGGCCCAGCGAATGGAAGGTGCCGAGCCATAGGGACTTCGCCGCGGGCCCGATGAGCTTATGGAGGCGTTCGCGCATCTCTCCGGCGGCCTTGTTCGTGAAGGTCACGGCGAGGATGGAGGAGGGCGGAACGCCGCGCCTGTCCACGAGAAAGGCGATGCGCGCGGCGAGGACGCGGGTCTTGCCGCTTCCCGCGCCCGCGAGTATGAGGAGCGGGCCGTCGCCGGAGGTGGCGGCCTCCTTCTGCGCCGGGTTCAGGGCATCGATGAATGGCATACCGCTATATTTTCACATAAACCGGGGAAAAGGGCAATGGCCGCGCGGCGTGGACGCCTTTGGCACCACCGTCACGGACTCCGGGCCGGACGCCAGGTTCTTCTCATGGAACGGCTAGTTCCAGTGGCTTGGCCGGATGCCGGAATCAAAGGCCGAGGTCATGTTCAAGTCCGCGGTCCAACTCGCGGACAACCGCCTCCTCCTGATGGAGCAATTCCCCCTGGGCGGCATGGCCACGGTAAGGGGCTACAGGGAAAATTACCTCGTAAAGGACAACGGGGCCCTGGCCTCGCTCGAACTCCGGCTCCCGGTCTACGATTATAACAACGGAGACGGCGCGGTCTACCTCGTGCCCTTCCTCGACTCCGGGTGGGGTTGGAACAAGGGCGGCTCCGGGCACGTCAAGAACATCGCGTCCGCCGGCGGCGGCGTCCCCGGCCCCCATAACCGTCAACGGCTCTTTCCTCGCGGTCCCTAAGTGGAAGACGCTCTCCCTCGCGGGCGGAGACGTGACGGTGGAGGACGGGACCGTGGACGCTCCCTCCGGCACGGTGAACCTCGTGGCCGCGGCGTCGCCGGGCGAGGCGGTCTTTGACAAGGACCACAACCTCCAGACCGGCTCCTTCAAGGAACTCGGCCTGATAAACCTGATAGACGGGAGGACATACGGCGAGCGCCCGGTCGACGGCAACGGCAATCTGCTGGCGAACGTCGACGCAAGCGGCATAAGCGGCGCAAAGGTATACATAAGGGGCGGCAGGCTCGTCGCGGACAACGCGTGGATATTCGCGGACACGTACGGGGATTACACGGGCGGCACGGGCATCGACATTCAGATTGCCGGCGCGGCGGAGGCAGGATAGATATCGAGGCCGGGAACTTCACGGTTGCCGGCCTCGGCACCGTCACGTCCGACGCCATGGCCGGGAGCACCGGCGCGGCCGGGAATATCGCAATCAACGCCGATGCCGTGGAGGTCTCAGGTTTTAACGGCATAGACGGCTCCGGCTACCGGAGCGAGATCTCAAGCAAGGGCTACGGCGCGGGAGATGCTGGCAACGTCTCTATCTCGGCGCGCGTCCTGACGCTTGCCGATTCCGGCATCCTGTCGACCTCGGCGAAGAAGGGGAGCTCCGGCAACGCCGGGGACATCCTCGTGGCGGCTGACAGGGTATCAATCTCCGGGTATCACGATACGCCCGGCGGCAGGTGGGTCGACAGCGGGATATTCAGCAGCGCCTACGGGACCGGCTATGCCGGGGGCATATCCCTTGAGACGGGCAGGTTCTATCTCGGGGCCAAGGGAGAGATAAACGTCGAGAGCACGGGTACGGGCACGGCCGGGGACATCTCCATAACGGCGGCGGATTCAGTGGAACTCCACGGCGGCTCGTCCATAACGGCGGCGACCGCGGACTCGGACGGCGCTCCATCCACCTCCGCGCCGCCAACCTGCTCCTCCTCGACAACGGCGCTATCACCGCCACCGTCAGGGGCGGTACCGGCAACGGCGGCAACATATACATAGACCCTATATACGTCGTGCTGAACAACGGCACGATAACCGCCAACGCGGAACTCGGCAACGGCGGTCGACGCGGGAGTATCTTGCCTATTCCAGAAAGCTCTACGACTGGATCATCCGTCCGATGGAGAAGGCGCTGTCCGGCGAGAAGGTGGACACCATCGTCTTCATACCGGACAAGCTCCTGAGGACCATCCCGGTTTCGGCGCTGAACGGCGGGAACGTCTTTCTGGTCGAGAGGTATGCGCTGGCCACGTCACCGGGCTGGAGGCTCATCGAGCCGCACCCTCACCGGAAGGAGGACATGGAACTGCTCGTATCCGGCCTTACCGAGGCCGTCCAGGGGTTTGCCCCGCTTGAGAACGTCTCGGACGAATTCAACGCCGTCCGGGGGGTATACCGCGGCAACAAGCTCCTCAAAGACCGCGATTTTTCCATCTCAAACCTCAAGAAAGAGCTTGAACTGAGGCCATACCAGGTGGTTCACATAGCGTCGCACGGCGAGTTCACCAACGGCGTGGACGATACGTTTGTCCTGACATGGGACGGCAGGATGACCCTCGACGACTTGAAGAGGCTCATGTCCATAAGCAGATACAGAAGGGAGCCGGTCGAGCTCCTCACGCCTTCGGCCTGCCGCACCGCGGCGGGCGACGACAGGGCCGCCCTCGGACTCGCGGGCGTCGCCATAAAGTCCGGGGCGAGGAGCGCCCTGGCGTCCCTCTGGTATATAAACGATCAGGCGAGTTCGGAACTCATCGCGGATTTCTATGGGAACATGAAGACCGGTTCCGCGACTAAGGCGCGCTCTTCAGGAGGCGCAAAAGAGGCTTTTGGCGGACAATCGTTTCAAGCACCCTTACTACTGGGCGCCGTTCCTGCTTATCGGGAATTGGCTATGAGCAAGGCGCTCGGAGCGCTCAAGCGGATGCGGCCCGCCGCATCAGGCGTGGCCCTCGGCGTCCTCGTCTCCGCCGCGGTCGTCCTCATCAGGGGCTACGGGTTCCTTGAATCCGTCGAGTTGATATTCTACGACCGCTGCCTCGTTGCGAACGCTTCGTTGAACGAGGGCAGCGGGACGGGGCGGCCTCCGGTCGTCATCGTCGCGGTGACCGAGGAAGACATACAGCGGATGCGGAGATGGCCCCTTGCGGACGGAGATCTGGCCGCGCTCATCGAAAAGACGGCCGCGCTCCATCCGGCGGCCATTGGCCTCGACATATTCAGGGACTTCCCGGTCCCGCCCGGCGGACGCGCGCTGCGTGAGACATTTTCGAGGCACTGGAACATCGTCGCCATAGAGAAGATCGGCGGCGACGGGGCGGCAAGGGTGCCCCGGCCCTATGTCTCCAACCCCGATCTTGTCGGCTTCAATGACGTCTTGCAGGACAGGGACGGCATAATAAGGCGCGGACTCCTCTTTCTCGACGGCGGCGGCGGGACGAAATATTCCTTCTCTCTCCTCCTCTCGCTCATATATCTCAACGATAAGGGCATAGCCCCGGAGGCGGCAGCGGAGGATGGTTTTTTCAGGATAGGCAAGGCGGTCTTCGCGCCCCTCGAGGCCGACGACGGGCCGTACGTCGGCGTGGACGCAAGGGGGTATCAGTTCCTGCTCGATTATTATGACTTTGATTCGCCGATGGAGACATACAGCCTCGCGGACGTGCTTGGCAACCGCGTGCCTCGAGGCGCCGTAGACGGCAGGATCGTCATCATAGGCTCGACCGCAAGGATACGGTGGTCTGGCGGGGTCGTATTTAGGCCGCCTTCAAAAGGGTTGGCCGCAACGCTTGCGAACGCCGATAAGCGCGGCGCGCCTGGGATATACGCGGACAACGGCGTATGGTATGACTCGTTCTCGTCGCTAATGTCCCTTATGGAGAAGGAACCAGGAGACGCGGCGCTCAAGGGCCAGCTCGACGATATCCTGCGTCAGGCAGGGATAGAGCTGCCGCAAGGGAAATAGCGCGGGCCTCCCCGTTAAAAAACAACGGGGCATGGTCTCCCATGCCCCGCCGTTATATTAAACAGGCATCGTGCGGGCAGCTTTTTTCCAATCCGCCGGTCTCGTCCGTCCACGCCCCCTGCCTGGCCCTGCTGCCGCCACCTCTCTTTGCCGCCGTCCGGCTGCAAAGCGTTCCGGTGCGCGTCCGGGAAGACTTTCTCCTTAGGTGGTTTGCACGCACCCTGCGGATGGGGTCTAAGTAATCGTGCTTTAGTCCCACGATGCCTGTTCCAGCCTTTCCTCTACTTATATTCTACCACATTTCCGCGGTTTCGCAAACCCGGCTGCCAGCCGCGTATTGACAACGCAGTCCCGCCGTGTTATGGATGAATGTATGTCGATTATGACCAAGGGAGGGTTTGATATGAAGAAGACGGCGGTGGTCTTTGCGTTTCTCCTCGCGGCGCTCGGCCTTGGCCTTCCGGCGCGCGCCGAAAGACTCAAGGACGTGGCGACGGATTACTCGGCGGACGGCGTCATGGACTCAGGCGGGATGCAGATGGCGTCCAGGATATATCATTCTATGAACAAGGAGCGGATGGAGCAGGACATGGAGGGCGTAAGGCAGACCATAATACTCAGGACTGATAAGAAGATCGCATGGGTGCTCATGCCGGAGATGCGCATGTACATGGAGATGAACTACGGAAGTCTCTCCGGCAAGACATACAACCCGGAGGATATGGACTACACCCTCGTAGAGGAGGGCAAGGAGACGGTAAACGGCATCCAGACCACGCGGTATAAGATGACCGCCAGGGACAAGAACGGCAAGAAGTTCGACGGCTCCCTGTGGCTCACGCCCGAGGGGATAATGGTGAAGATCGACGCCGTATCGAAAGGTAAAAAATCGGACGAGCGCGTGAAGATGGAACTGCGCAACCTCAAGATAGCCCCGCTCGACCGTGCGCTCTTCGAGGTGCCGTCCGGCTACTCGAAGATGCAGGGCATGGGCGGCATGGGGACGGACGCGCCCGGCGGCGGACTTGAGGAGATGGGCAAGTGAGGCGGACTTTGCGCCATGAAGGATAACGGCACCGTCGCGGCTATCTCCACGCCGCCTGGCGAGGGCGGCATCGGTATAGTCAGGATAAGCGGGCCGGACGCGCTCGCCATAGGCGCCAAGGTCTTCAGGCGGCGGGGCGGTGGGGCCGCCGGCATGGAGGAGCGCCGCCTTTGCTACGGCCGCATCATCGGCAAGGACGGCGCTCCGGTAGACAACGGCTTCATGGTCTGCATGAAGGCCCCGCGCTCCTACACGGGCCTCGACACCGTGGAGTTGCACTGCCACGGCGGGCCGCTCGTTATGAAAGAGGCGCTTGAGGCGGCGTTAGAGGCCGGCGCGAGGCTTGCCGGGCCCGGGGAGTTTACGCGGCTCGCGTTCCTCAACGGCAAGCTCGACCTCGCGCAGGCCGAGGCCGTCATCGACGTCATACGCGCGGAGACGTATTCGGCCCTCGCGTCGGCGCGCGGGCGGCTCGAAGGCGCGTTCTCCAAAAAGGTGCGCGGTGTAAAAGACGCGCTCGCCGATATACTCGCCGAAATAGAGGCGCGTCTCGACTTTCCGGAGGAAGAACTCCCGGCCATGCCTGACGTTACGGACGGACTCGGTGCGGCGGGCGGGCTCCTCCAGAGGCTCATCGATTCGTTTGAGGAGGGACATGCTCTGCGCGACGGCGTCCGCGCGCTCATCCTCGGCAGGCCGAACGTCGGCAAATCGAGCCTCCTGAACATCCTTTTGCAGGAAGAGCGCGCCATAGTAACCGCCGCGCCCGGCACCACGAGGGACATCATAGAAGAGGCCGTGGTCCTGCGGGGCATCCCGATACGCCTGATGGACACGGCCGGACTCAGGGAGACCCTCGACCCGGTCGAGGCAATAGGCGTGAGGATTGCAAGGGAGCGCGTCGAGCGCTCGGACCTCATCATCTTCGTCGTGGACGCAACCGCGTTTTCAAAGGAGGACGCGGAGCTGCTGCCGATAGCCGATGGGAAAAAGCTCATCGTGGCGGCCAACAAGGACGACCTTGCGTCCGCGTTCGAGCGCGAGGAGCTGATAAGGGCGCTTCCGGGACGCAGGGTGGTCTTTCTCTCGGCCCAGACCTCCGGGGGCGTTGAGACGCTGAAAGACGCGATATACGCGGAGGCCGCGGGCCATCCGTTCGCCGCGCCCGGCTCGGCAAGGCTCGCGGAGTTGACCGTAACCGTCCGCCACCGCGACGCGCTCGCAAAGGCGCAAGAGGCGGCCCTCAGGGCGGGGGAGGCCCTTGCCGCGAATACACCCCTCGAATGCGCGGCCGCCGACCTGAGGGCCGCCCTCTCCGCCCTCGGCGAGATAACCGGCGAGACGGCGCCGGAGGACATACTGGAGAGGATATTCAGTAATTTTTGCATAGGGAAGTAGAGGGCGTTGCCCCGGCCCGGGGCGTGGCTGGGCCGGGCAGATGAATCCAACGCGCCTGCGGAGGCTTGTCTTATGGACTTCGACCTTACCGATGAGCAAAAGCTGATAAAGGAGACGGTCAGGCGGTTCGCGGATGAGGAGATAATCCCCCATGCCCGCGACAACGACGTTCATGGGCGGTTCCCGGCTGATATCATCGCCAAGATGGGCGCGATCGGACTCCTCGGCGGCGTGGTGCCTGAGCGTTACGGCGGCTCAGGTCTCGACTTCATCGCCGACGCCGTCATCTTCGAGGAGATAGGCAGGGCGTGTTCGTCAGTCCGCACCATCGTATCGGTTCAGGTCTCGCTCGCGGAACTCTCCATACTCACGTGGGGGAGCGAGGGGCAGAAGACCCGCTTCCTGCCGGGCCTTTGCAAGGGCGAAATCCTCGGCGCGTTCGCCCTTACCGAGCCGCACGCCGGGAGCGACGCGGCGGGCATCCGGACGACGGCGATCAAAAAAGGCGGAGGCTGGCTCCTGAACGGCTCTAAGACGTGGATATCGACCGGCAACAGGGCCGACATATCCATCGTCTTCGCCAAGACCAGCCCGGAGGCCGGGGCAAAGGGCATATCCGCCTTCATAGTCGGGAAGGATAGCCCCGGGTTCACCTCCACGGAGATAAAGGGCAAGATGGGCCTGCGCTCGGCTGATACGGCCTCTCTCTTCTTCCATGACTGCCTCGTGCCGGAGGACGCCATGCTCGGCAAGCCCGGGGACGGGCTGAAAATCGCGCTTGCATCGCTCGACAACGGCAGGTACGGGGTGGCCGCCGGGTGCGTCGGGATAATACAGGCGTGCATCGACGCGAGCGTCAAGTATGCGAAGGAGAGAGAGCAGTTCGGCAGGCCCATAGCCGGGTTCCAGCTCGTTCAGGACATGATAGCCCGGATGCACGTGGACGCAGAAGCCGCACGGCTCCTCGTCTACCGGGCCGGACACCTCAAGAACAAGGGCGTTAGGAACACGCTTGAGACCTCCGTGGCCAAATATTTTGCAAGCGAGGCCGCCGTGCGCGCCGCCACCGACGCCATACAGGTGCACGGCGGATACGGCTACTCGGACGAATACCCGGTCGAGCGGTACCTCAGGGACGCCAAGGTGGCGACGATATACGAGGGGACTTCGCAGATACAGAAGCTGATAATCGGGGAACACCTCACCGGGATAAAGGCCTTCGTATGAATGCGCGTACCCGTCACGTTCGGCCTAACACCTAATTGGGCGGAAGGATGCAAGGGGGCTTGGTCCGCGTTGCCATTTCCTCCGTCTTTGATTTGAAGAACAAAATACACTCGAAAAAATTGGATTTGACAATATTTGAATCTCAGGTTATAATATTGTAATAAAAAAACTGTGCGACGCCTCTTAAAGGGTGTTATTTCTTTAAGCCAATTGTATTCAAATAGTTCGTTGGAAGGCAAGGCTATGGGCGTATTTTCAAAAGACGGCAAAGACAGCTTTGAAGCATTAGTCGAGAAGTGCCGGTCAAAGAGGCTCCCTACGATTATATATAATGCGTCTAAAGACCACGCTGAGGCCCTTTGCAAAAATCTATTGCAAGTCGCTGTCGAGGAGAGGAAGGATGTAAGAATAGTAAGCGGAAATCTGGATAGTGATTTCTATGGTCGCATGGAGGCAGATGTGCGTAAGGCGCTCGAAACAGGCTGCAAGGTTGACTTGATAGTGCTTAACGCGGAGACTGATCTGTCTAACAACGCTTTCGCTAAAGCAGTCCGTCAAATGAATGGGAATGTCCTACAGCAAAGTACAGGAAGGATAGTTTCACCACATTTTATGCTTGTAGGAAAGGAATTGTTTCGCATTGAGAAGGACCATGAACAGGCGAAGGCCATCGCTAGTTTTAATAACCCCGACATTGGTGAGACCTTATTTAAATACTTCGACGAAGTCAAGGCGCAGATAAAATAGCTACACCCTGTATATGCCTTCAAGGCTTGAAGCGGAGACACGTGCCATCACAACATGTGTCTCCATTTTTTTTGACTATTATCTTGAATTTGTCAACGAATCGAGGTATAAGACAGTAGTGTCCGGTTAAAAATTGAAAGTACTATGTCATTCCCGCGCGCTTCTGGCGGGAATCCAGCGTCTTTCGCCCTGTCAAACGCGGTAAAGGACAAAAGACATTGGATTCCCGATAAGAACCTCGGGAATGACAAACTCAATTTTTATCCAAAATTGCAATCCAAGGCACCCGGCATTCGCGGATGTCCAACTGCTTGAAAAATAAAGCGATTATTTTTGGGGATTCGCGTCTGCCATAAAATTCAGAATTTAACCGGACAGTATTGGTATAAGAAAGAAAAACCGCGTCTGGCGCTATGATATGGACATTACAGCAAATCTTAATGGATTGATCATCCTGACGTCCGCCTCCTTTGTTATCGCGCAATTTTTGGATAACAGGCAGAAGGATTCTATTAGAAATATGAAGCAGGCGGTGCAAGATTATCAGTAGAAAGAGAACTCTGAAAATTCGATTCAGAAGCAGATTCAGGAAAAATGGGAGGAGATTTGTAATGCTAAACCATTGAGCACCTATCGTCATATCGTATCATATGCCATCCTCTTATTGCTTTATGGTGTAGTTCATCTTTCATTATTGTTACCTTTTCAAAATGAGACCTATGCGGATATCAGGAAGGATTTTCTGATACTGCTTAATGTTGTTTTGATAATAACGCTTTTCTTGATGGGTTACGTCTCTTATTATATGAAGAGGCAATTAAGCTCTGTCGGCGAGGAAACGAAAAAGTTAAAAAATCTTTGCGACCTCTGGAAGGAGGCTAAGAAGGCTTGCGAGATATCGAACCAAAAAAACTCAAAAACATGTAAGTAATGGCAGCCACCGCCTTCGTATGAAGACCTCCCTCACCATAGCGGGCTCGGATCCGTCGGGCTGGGCCGGGGTTCAGGCGGACCTCGGCGCGTTCGCGGCGTTCGGGGTTCGCGGCCTCTCGGCCATAACCGCCCTTACCGCGCAGAACGGCGTAAGGGTAAAGGCAACCCTCGTCACGCCCGCCGCGTTCCTCACCCGGCAGGTCGCCGTCCTCATGGAGGAGTTCAACATAAACTCCGTCAAGGTCGGCATGACCGGCTCTTCCGCCAACGTGGCGGCTATCGGACGCCTCCTCAGGAAAAAGGGCCTTCCGAACTGCGTGCTCGACCCGGTCTTCCGCTCCACGAGCGGGTATCCGTTATTGGACAAGGCCGGGGTCGCTGCCATAAGGCGCATACTGCCGCTCGCCGCCGTCGTCACCCCTAACCTTGCCGAGGCTGCAACGCTTACGGGACTCAAGGTCAGGGACGTGGAGGAGATGGAGCTTGCGGCCTCGGTCATACATTCTTATGGCCCGGCGTTCGTCCTCGTGAAGGGCGGACACCTCAAGGGCGCGGCGGTCGACGTGCTCTATGACGGACGCGGGTATAATTACTTCGAGGCGGGGCGACTGAGGGGCGGCGTCCCGGCGCTCCACGGCACCGGCTGCATCCTCTCGGCGGCCATCGCCGCCGGACTCGCAAAGGGCGCGCCGGTCGAAAAGGCCGTCATGGACGCCAAGGCGCATATCAACAGGGTGATAGAGGAGAGGGGGAGATGAAGCGGAGCTTCGGCAATGCGTTCCCAAGCGGAGAGACTGTGTCGCAATTGTATTTGTAAAAAAACAGGCTCTCCACGATGCCCTACAAGCGATTTCTTTTAAATTTTAGGGGTAAAACCCCTCCGAAAATAGAGGTCTTTTTCGGATTTTTGGATTGCGGCACAGTCTCTCCAGCGTGGGAACGCACAGAGCCACTTTGTAAATACCCGGACGCTCCAGCGCCCCGTATTGTAGATGCCGATGAATCGGCATCTACAGCCTTGCAGGGTGGGCTGCGCCTGCCTTTTACAGAGAGAACCAACCGGCATTTAGACCATAGGATGCGCTGAGGGACGAAGCGCATCGTTTGCGTTATTTGCAAAGGAGTTTTATCGCTCCCACGCTCCAGCATCCCGTTGCGCCGGACTAACCAAATGCCCATGAACCCGCCATAAATGGGCCATTATTGAAGACACCGATGACTCGGCGACCACAGGACAGGCAGAGGCGCAGCCCATCCTTGGGATAACCTCCTCCCCCTGCTTTTGGGGGGAGAGATTTACAATAGAGCTACGATTTACAAAGTAGCTCTATTGTAAATCGTAGCTCTATGAGGTGGGGGGTGCCCCAACGGCCCCACCTCCCCTCCTTCCCCCTCCCCCCCCTCCCCAACGGCGGGGGAAGGGGAGAAAACCTCCCCCTCTTGCCCGCGGTTTCATGCGGGATAAGAGGGGGCTGGGGGGAGTTGCCTTTGGTCAGGCACGGCCTACCCTACAAGGCCGGTCTGCCGCGGCTTCCGCGTTTTTTCTTGACCTCCGGCGCGGGCAGGAGGCTCGTGTATTTGTGGTATAGCTCGAAGAGGAAGGCCACCCGCTCCGCGTCAGAGACAAAGTCCTTTTTGCCGTAAGCGGCGTCAACGGCCCTGTCAAGCGTCTGGTGAGCCTTGCGAAGGTCAGGCGGCATGGCGGCCGGGTCGTAGAGGTCGGCGAGCGAAGCCTCCGGGTGGCCGGCGCGGGCGTCAAGCACCGCCTGAGCCGCCTCTTCTATGGCCGTCCGCTGTTTGCCAACGGGTTCGGCGGGCCAGGGGAAGTTGTTGTAGACGATGTCCTTTGAGTAGCGATAATCGCTTTTTAACCGCCCACAGACATAGCGCACCCACGCCATGTGCATGGCGGAAGTCAGAATAGCGAAGTGGTAGGGGTTTGCTTCGGCAATTGTCAGCACGGCATCATTTGCAATTACTTCCTTGGACATAAAGCCGATTGGAATATACTGGCGGCGCTCGGATGAGACTCGCGGAACAAGCAAGTAATCAGAATCGGGTTGCGCCAACTGACAGAAAAGCGTCGAGGTCCCGGCAAACTTGCGAGTCGATTCAGCTTTACTGGCCAAACGAAATTTACGGACAGCCTCTATCCGCTTCATAACATTCGGCATTGCTCGAAGTTCGTCAGGTCGAATGTCAAGAAGCCAAAGACACCAACGCCTTTCGCCATTGATAAATTCATAGGCGCCGGTATAAGGATGGATCCATTTGATTGCCGCTGGTTCAATTTTCAAAAAAGACCCTTTTTCAGAATCGGTGAGTATAAAATTCCCATCGTCTCTTGGCATGCTGCCGAACCTCATCGGCGGCGCGGCGCACAAGGGCTTGTTGCGGTTCATCAATAGAACGTCTGGCGCGTCAACCAGATAGGGATTAATATTTGCGGCTGCAAGGGCATGCGGCTCCGCATCTATATCAGGATAATCATAGATTGTCTTGCGGTCGGCATCGTGCAGGGCGAAGCCGATAATCACGCAATACACCGCCGCCTTGCCCCGCGCTTCATTACTCCATTTGAATGTGCGGTGGGCAAAGTGTATCCTGACTCCAAACCGCAAAAGCTCTGACCAAAGCACGCCGGCCTGCTCGCCTTGCGTGATGGAGTTAGTGGACACAAAGGCAATCTTTACACGTTCACGCGGCGGTTTCCGCGTCCCTGAGATACCCTCAAGCAGAGCGAAAATCTTATCATCACCGCGCACATACTGCGCGGCCTTCAGATACCAAGCGGTTACATAATCAAGAATCCCCGCATTCTTCATGCCCGGTCTTGCAACGCTCAATAAATCGTTCCGCTGCTCCGGAGACATGAACATAGCGCCCACGAACGGCGGATTGCCCAATATATAATCGACCCGCTCCGCTGATATCACGTCGTTCCAGTCGATTTGCAGGGCGTTGCCGCAGCGTATGGAGGGCGATTTGGTCAGTGGCAGGCGGCGGTAATATTGGCCGAACTCCTCGGAGACGAGCATGTTCATCTGATGGTCGGTGAGCCAGAGCGCGACCTGCGCTATCTGGGCCGGGAACTCCTCTATCTCTATGCCGTAGAACTGATGCACGTTCACGTTCAGATCCCGGAACAGATCCAACTGCCTCAGCCCAATCGTCCGCGCTGAGCGGAGTATCTCCAATTCCAGCAGGCGCAGCTCCCGGTATGCGATGACAAGGAAGTTGCCGCACCCGCAGGCCGGGTCGAAGAACTTCAAACCGGCGATCTTCTTGAGTAGGCCGAAGAGCTTGCTGGTATTCCGCTTCGCGGCGTTGAACTCGGCCCAAAGCCCGTCGAGGAAGAGCGGCTTGATGAGTTTCAGGATATTCTCTTCGCTGGTGTAATGCGCCCCGACGTTGCGGCGCCGCTCCGTGCCCTCCTCGTCCATGACGCACTGGAAGAGCGCGCCGAAGATGGCGGGAGATATCCTCCCCCAGTCGAGGCCGCAGCAGTCGAGGAGCAGGCCGCGCATCCTGCCGTCGCAGGCGGATATGGGCAGTTGCTCCTCGAAGAGCCTGCCGTTCACGTATGGGAACGCGGAGTAGACCTCGTCGAGGTTCTTCTGGCGGCGGTCTTCGGCGGTGTTGAGCACCTGAAATAGATGAGAGAGCTGCGGCCCAAGGTCGGAGCCGTCTTCACGGGTGTTGTTCTCGATGAAGTCGCGGAATGTGAGCCGCGCGGCTCAAAGAGCGTGGTCTCCTCGGCAAAGAGGCAGAAAAGGAGGCGCACCATAAGGACTTCGAGGACGCGCCCCCCGTAACCGGCGGAGCGCAGGCGGTCGTGGAGCTTGCCCATGCGCTCGGCGGCCTTGATGTTTACCGGGTCTTGCGGCGTAATCCGCTGAGTGGCATAACCAGCGATGAAGCCGAAGAGTTTTATGTGTTTATAGAGGTCTTTTAGCGGCAGTTCCGCGCGGGTGTCCGCGTCGAGGTCGTATAGGCGGATGCGGGCGAAGTCGGATACTATGACGTAGCGCGGCAGGTCGCCCTCGGCTATCCCCTCGAAGTATTCAAGCGCCTGCTTGTAGGCGGAGTCGAGGTCGCGCCCCAGAGACTTATGCTCGGCGATAAGCACGCGCCGCCAGAAGAGGTCTATAAAACCGCCTCCGCCGCCCTTTGCCTCGAACCGCGTCCGCGCCCGGCGCACGGGTTCCTCGAAGCTCGCAAGGCGTCTCCTTGAGATGCCGAAGACGTTGAAAAATTCGTTCCAGAACGTCTGCGCCTCTGCGCGCTCGGCCCGCGCCCCCTCCCACTCCCGCGAAAAGGCGAGCGAGCGGTCTTTGATTTCGTTTAAGGATAATGGCATAAGGCTTGTAAGGCGGCCGCGCCCGCATCAGCCGTCGATTATCTCGTTCAGTCCTTCGATGATCTGGCGCAGTTCTTCCTGCGAGACCTTGCCGATCTTCCTGCCCAACCGCTCCACCGAAAGGGTCCTTATCTGACTTATCTTCACCCACGAACGCCTGGGCGGGCCGGGGCCGTTAAGCTCAAGCGTGAGAGGAAACCCGGCCCGCTGCCGTTGGCTGGTCAAGGCCGCGGCAATAACCGTGCCTGAGCGTTCGTTGAAGACCTCGTGGCTGAGGATGAGCACCGGACGCAGCCCGGCCTGCTCCTGTCCCTTAACCGGATTCAGGTCCGCCCAGATGATGTCGCCCCTTAATATTCCGGCCATTCGTCCAGTTCCGCCGCAAAACCCTCTTCCGCCATCGCCTTTTCAAACTTCGGGTCGAGCTTGGAGCATTCCCTTGCAAGCCGCGCGCGCTCCACCCGCGCCAGCTTCTCCTGAACGGCCGTCTGAATGGCGTTGCTGCGGCTTGGGAATACGCGGGTCTTGACCAAGCGGTCGAGTTCGGCAAGAACCTGCTCGTCCATGCTGATGGCTATTTTTGCCGTCCGCATCTTCCACCTCCGGTATTACCAAGTATCATACCATGTTTTTAGCAAGCCCTTCAAGTCCGGCTAAGGATAGGGCGCGCCCCCTACCCGACCGGCCTGTCGAGCGTCCTGTACTGGATGGCCTCGGCTATGTGGGCCGGCGCGATATGTTCCGCGCCTTCGAGGTCGGCTATGGTGCGGGCCACCTTCAATATCCGGGTGTAGGCGCGGGCCGAGAGTCCGAGCCTGTCTACGGCCGTCTCCAATAGCTTCGACGACTCGGTCTTTATCTCGCAGTATTTCTTCATCTGCCTCGGGGTCATGCGGGCGTTGGAGAAGGTCCGCGTCTCCCTGAACCGTTCGGCCTGCACCCGCCTTGCCGCGTCAACGCGCCTCTTTACGTCGAGCGACGCCTCTGACGCCGTTTCCCTCGTCAGCTCCTTGAACCTTACGGCGGGCACGTCGCAGTGTATGTCTATGCGGTCGAGGAGCGGGCCTGAGAGCCTCGCCCGGTACTGCAAAACCTGCATTGGCGTGCAGACGCATTCCTTGTGGCCGTCCCCGAGGAACCCGCATGGGCACGGGTTCATAGCGCCGACGAGCATGAAGGCGGACGGGTAGGATATCGTCCCGGCGGCCCGCGCTATCGTCACCCTGCCGTCCTCAAGGGGCTGCCTCATCACCTCAAGGGCGTTCTTCTTGAACTCCGGGAGTTCGTCGAGAAAGAGCACGCCGTTGTGCGCGAGCGAGACCTCGCCCGGCCTTGGAATCCGGCCTCCGCCGATGAGCCCGGCGTCCGAGATGGTGTGGTGCGGGGAGCGGAATGGCCGCTCGGATATGAGCGCGTGGGTTGCGTCGAGCGCGCCCGCGACGCTGTGTATCTTCGTCGTCTCTATCGCCTCTTCGAGCGTGAGGTCCGGGATTATAGAGGGCAGGCGCGAGGCGAGCATGGTCTTGCCTGAGCCGGGCGGGCCTATCATAAGGACGTTGTGCCCTCCGGCGCACGCGACCTCAAGCGCCCTCTTGACGTGGGACTGCCCCTTCACCTCGGAGATGTCGGGCCTCGCGTGGTCCGGCTGCCTGAAATACGCGCCCGGCGTCCCGATGAAAGGCTCGATAGCCGCGCCGCCGTTTAGGAACTCGACGAGGGCCGCGAGGCTGCCGACGCCGTAAACCGGAACGCCCTCGACGAGCGCGGCCTCCCGGCGGTTCTCCATTGGCAGGATTATCTTCTTGCCCAACGAGCGCGCGCAGACCGCTATGGGGAGCGCGCCGCACATCGGCTTTATCGCGCCGTCGAGGGAGAGTTCGCCGAGGATGATGTAGTCGGAGAGGTTGTCAGGCTTGATGATGTCCTCGGCCTTGAGGATGCCGACGGCGACCGGGAGGTCGAAGGTGGTGCCTTCTTTCTTTATGTGCGCCGGGGCGAGGTTGACGGTGATCCGTTTGGGCGGGAAGACGTAGCCGGAGTTCTTTATGGCGGAGCGGACGCGGTCTTTGCTCTCCTTGACCGCGTTGTCGGGCAGGCCCACCGTGGCGAAGTACGGCAGGCCGGCGGAGATGTCGACCTCCACCTCCACCGGATATGCGTCTATTCCGTGCGTTGCGCCGCTTAGGACTTTGGCGAGCATAGTCGTCACGAACCGTATCTATTTTTTCATTTTTGCGGCGTCAGGACTCTCCTCCCTGCGCCGCCGCGCCTTTCCGTTAAATTCTAACAGAAAGGCGCGGCGCAAGGAAAGGATATTTAGGACGCCAACAATCTCCTTGACAAATCTCGACGACATCATATAAAATTTTAATGCAGCGCTTTTTCCGGTTGCGCCATGGAGAAGACCTTCCGAGACGATACCGGCCCTCTCACCGAAGGCCGGTATTCATTTTGTTTCCCGCGGGGCCGCCGGGACGTTAATCTGATATGCTTGGTTGAGTTCATGCCATGAGGGGACAGTCTTGAGAGGAATGGAAAGCGAAGGGCCTTGCGATAAAAGTTCCGCCGTTCCGGGGGTGGCGAGATGACCATGACCGCGCCACTTGCCGCCGCGTTCTTCGCGGTCATCATCTTTCTTATCATGGCCGGGGTTGCGCCTTTTCTCGCCTCGCGTCAGGCCTCGCTCGTAAGGATCGCGTTCCTCTTCTCGGCGGCCGCCTCCGTCATGGCGGTCTACGCGGGGATAGCCGCGGTGAGCGCCGGCTCGGCTGAGACGCTTATCATACCCATCGGCCTGCCCGACCTCCCGTTCTATCTCCGCGTCGACGCGCTATCCGGCTTCTTCGTCGCGGTCGTCGCCCTGCTCGGACTCTTCGTCTCGATATACTCCTTCGGCTACGTCTCCGGCCTCGCCGAAGGGCGCCCCGTCACCTCGCTCGTGGTCTTCTACTGCCTCTTCATGGCCGGGATGCTCCTTGTCCTCCTGTCCGGCGACGCCTACTTCTTCATGATATCGTGGGAGCTGATGGCCGTATCCTCCTATTTTCTCGTCTGCTTCGAGGACGAGAGCGTGGAGGCGCGCCGGGCCGCGTTCATCTACCTCCTCGTCGCGCACGTGGGCGCGGTGATGATACTCCTCGCCTTCGGCATCCTCGCGGGCTTCGCCGCCGGGTTCGAGAACTTCGGGGGCTTTACCTTCCAGGCCATGCGCGGCGCGCACCTGCCGCCGATGTGGGCGTCCATCGCCTTCCTGCTGGCCTTCTCCGGCTTCGCCGCGAAGGCCGGGGTAATACCGCTGCACGTCTGGCTCCCGGAGGCGCACCCGGCCGCGCCGTCGAGCGTATCCGCCCTCATGAGCGGCGTCATGCTCAAGACCGCGATATACGGGATGATAAGGGTTACGTTCGATCTCCTCCACGCCGGCGCGTGGTGGTGGGGCGGACTTGTCCTGTGCCTCGGACTCGTCTCGGCGGTAATGGGGATACTCTACGCCCTCTTGCAGGTCGACCTTAAGCGGCTCCTCGCGTACTCGTCGGTGGAGAATATCGGCATAATACTCATAAGCCTCGGACTTGCGATGATATTCAAGTCCTTCTCCATGAACCTCCTTGCGGCCCTCGCGCTCGTGGCCGCGCTCTATCACTGCCTCAACCACGCCATGTTCAAGGGCCTGCTCTTCATGGGCGCGGGCGCGATACTCCACTCGACGCACGGCAAAAACATGGAGGGGATGGGCGGACTGATACACAGGATGCCGCAGACCGCCGTGATCTTCCTCATCGGCTGCCTCGCCATATCCGCCATGCCGCCTCTCAACGGCTTCGTCTCCGAGTGGCTCGCGTTTCAGGCGTTCCTGCTCTCGCCGGTGCTGCCAGGGCAGCTCCTAAGACTCCTCTTTCCGTTAGGGGCCGCGCTTCTGGCGCTTACGGCGGCCATGAGCGCGAGGTGCTTCGTCAAGGTCTACGGCGTCGTCTTCCTCGGCCACTGGCGGGGCAAGCAGCCCTGCGAGGCGCATGAGGTGGGCGTGTCCATGCGGCTTGGCATGGGCCTTGCCGCCGTCATGTGCGTGGGCCTCGGCCTCTTCCCGACGTTCGTCATCGGGTGGATGGACCCTATCACGAAAGGGCTTGTGGGCGCGTCGATCGGATCCTCCGCTCAGGCGTTCGGCTGGATGTGGCTTACGCCGGTGGCCTCGGCCCGCGCGTCCTACTCCGCGCCCATTCTCTTCGCCGGGGTAATGGCCGTCATCGCCGCCGCCTATTATATCCTGCACGCGAGGAGTTCCGCCGTAAGGAGGGCCGACATCTGGGACTGCGGGTTCCCCAAACTCACGGCGAGGATGCAGTATAACTCGACCTCCTTCGCCATGCCGCTTCGCCGGATATTCGGTTCCCTCCTTCTGATACGTGAGTCGGTCAAGCCGGGGGACGCCCGGCGTCCCCTCCCCTTTCAGGAGAGGTTCACGTACCACCTGCGGGTGATGGACAGGGTCTGGTACTCCTGTTACAGGCCGTTGTCAGACGCCGCGTTCTGGGTCGCGCGCCACGCCACGAGGCTTCAGCACGGCCGCATCCAGATATATCTCATGTATTCGTTCATAACCCTTATAGTGCTGTTGTTCTTCGCGTGACCATGATCTATTCGATATCGATAGAGTGCCTGCAAATCGCCTTCGTGCTCGGCGCGGCCCCGCTCTTCGTGGGCTGGGTTAGGATGCTCAAGTGCTGGGCGCATGGCAGGGCCTCGGCGGGCTTGCTCCAGCCCTACAGGGACATCTACAAGCTCTTCTATAAGGACGTGACCATAGCCCGCAACGCCTCGTGGATATTCAGGGCCGCGCCGTATATAACCTTCGGCGCGTGCGTTCTGGCGGGCGGGATAATACCCGTCATATCGACCGACCTGCCGCTCTCCCTTAGCGCCGACGTAATAGCCCTCGTGGCGGTATTCGCCATCGCGCGGTTCTTTACCGCGCTCGCCGGGATGGACGCCGGCACGGCCTTCGGCGGCATGGGGTCTAGCAGGGAGATGATGGTCGCCTCGCTCGCCGAGCCGGCGATGCTCATGAGCGTATTCACCATATCGCTCGTGGCCGGCTCGACGACCCTTTCGCAGATGGTGCACGTGTCGCTCTCAAGCCCTTTGGTGCTGCGGCCGTCGCTCGCGTTCGCGCTCCTCGCGTTCGCGCTCGTGGCCATAGCGGAGACCGGCAGGATACCGGTTGACAACCCTGCCACGCACCTTGAGCTGACCATGATCCACGAGGCCATGGTGCTTGAATATTCGGGCCGCCACCTCGCGCTCATCGAGTGGGCCGGGGAGATGAAGCTATTCCTCTTCGCGTCCCTCGGGGTCGCGCTCTTTTTCCCGTGGGGCATGGCGGGCGTCTATAACCCCTTGATGCTCCCCGTGGCGTTCGTCTCGCTTGCCGCCAAACTCGCGGCCATCGGGGCCGCCATCGTGCTCGTCGAGACCAGGCTTGCGAAGATGCGCATATTCCACGTGCCAGAATTCCTTGGCATAGCCTTCATACTGGCGACCCTTGGGATGCTCTCGTTTTTCATGCTTGAGTAGTTTATAAAGGCGGTTATCGGTTATGACCCAGACCCTCGCGGCACAGATAAACAGCGTCCTTGCGGCGCTCATACTCCTTACGGCGTTCGGACTCCTCATGCAGAGGAGGATATACGGACTCCTGCACCTCTTTGCGTGGCAGGGCGTCTTCCTCTCCATCTCCACCGCCGTGGTGGGCTACACCGCAGGACTCCATCACCTCTACATCTCGGCGATATTGACGCTCGCGCTCAAGGTCTTCGCGCTTCCCTACATACTCTACGTCCTGATACACAAGCTCAACATCAAAAAAGACGTGGAGGAGATGGTGAACATCCCTACGACCATGCTCATGGGGATCGCGCTCGTCATCTTCTCCTACCACCTCACCGCGCCGGTCAGGGAGCTCTCCACCCTCGTCACGAAGTCCACCCTCGCGGTTGCGCTGGCCACCGTCATGCTGGGGCTCCTTATGATGATAACGCGCAAGAAGGCCGTCACGCAGATAATCGGGTTCCTCGCCCTTGAGAACGGCCTCTTCTTCGCGGCCACCTCCGCCACCTACGGGATGCCGCTCGTGGTGGAGCTCGGGGTGGCGCTCGACATACTGATAGCCGCCTTTATATTCGGGATATTCTTCTTCCAGATACGCACCACCTTCGATAGTCTGGAATTGAAAGAGATGGAAAAACTCAAGGAGGAGGATTGAGGCCGTGCTGATACTCATACTCCTCGGCATAAACCTCGTGGCCGCCGCCGTGCTCGCGGCTACTGGCGATAAGAGGTACGCGCCTGAGGTGAACATCCTCGGGTCCGCCGCCACTTTCGTAGCGTCCATATTCCTCGCGGTGCAGGTCTATTACGAGGGCCAGATAATCGCCGGGCGCGAGTTCTTCTTCGTCGACGAGTTCAACGTCTATCTCGCGGTTCTCACGACCTTCGTCTCGATGACGACGGCCATATTCAGCAGGCGCTACATGCGCCACGAGCAGGAGCGCGGCAGGGTCGGCAAGGTGGCCATGAGGTTCTACCACGCCATGTTCCAGGTCTTCATCTTCGCCATGCTCCTCGCCCTCCTGACCAACAACGCCGGGGTACTGTGGATATCCATGGAGCTTGCGACGCTGGCCACGGTGCTCCTCGTCTCGCTCTACGGGACCCCGTCGTCGGTGGAGGCCGCGTGGAAGTACTTCATCCTCTGCGGCGTGGGCATCGCGCTCGCGCTCTTCGGCACGGTGCTCCTCTACTTCGCGGCGGAGAAGGTGTTGGGAGAAGGCTCGGCGGCGCTCCAGTGGACGAACCTCGCCTCGGTGAGCAACAGGCTTGAGCCGACCGTGCTCTCTCTCGCGTTCGTCTTTTTCATGGTGGGCTACGGCACGAAGGTCGGGTTGGTCCCGCTGCACAACTGGCTGCCCGACGCGCACGCGGAAGGCCCGACGCCCATCTCCGCCGTCCTATCCGGCCTCCTCCTCAACATCGCGCTCTACGCGCTCGTGCGCTGTAAGGCGCTCGTCGACGGCGCGACGGGCAACGGCAAGGCCGGACAGATAATGATGGCCTTCGGCATCACCTCGCTCCTCTTCTCGGCGTTCTCGCTCCTTAGGCAGAAGGACATAAAACGGATGTTTTCCTATTCCTCGATCGAGCACATGGGCATAGCCACCTTCGCCTTCGGGCTCGGCGGCGCGGTGGCCACCTTCGGCGGCCTCCTGCACATGCTCGTCCATTCGCTCACCAAGTCGTCGATATTTTTCACGGTGGGACACGCCTCGCAGATGCACGGCACGCAGGAGATGTCGAAGATAAGGGGACTGATACGCGGCAACCCGCTCGTGGGCTGGGGGTTGATGCTCGGGGTGGCCGCCATCGCCGGGATGCCGCCGTTCGGACTCTTCACGAGCGAATTCCTGATACTCACCGCCACGATAAAGTCCGCGCCGTATCTCGCGCCGCTCTTCCTCCTCGGTCTTGCCGTGGCCTTCGCCGCGCTCCTTCGCAAGGTCATGCCCATGGTCTTCGGCCCGGCCCCTGAGAGCCAGGGCAGTCTGCATCCGGCGCATACGCCGGTCATCGTGCACATGGTGATCGTATTGATACTCGGTCTCTATCTGCCGGTATTCCTGAGCCAGTGGCTCCATGCCGCGGTGAGGTTGCTCAGATGAAAAAAAACGCAATGAGCCTCAGGGACGCATTGATTGAGGCGTTGGGCGCGGACGCCGCGCCCAACGCCGGACAGTACCCGGCAAGCGTCCCGCTCTTTGAGGCGCCGAAGGCGCGCTTTGCCGAGGCGGCGGCCGTCCTGAAGGCGCGCGAGGCGCGGCTCGTTGCCGAGTGGGCCACGGACGAGACGCCGTTCGGACGGGGCTTCGGCGTTTGGGCGCTCTATAACGCCGGGGACGAATATCTGACAGTGAAGTGCGGCGTGCCTTACGACGCGCCTGAGTTTCCCTCCTTGACGAAGACCTATCTCGGCGCGTGGAGGTTCGAGCGCCGGATGCAGAGCCTCATGGGCGTGGAGCCTGCCGGACACCCGGATACCCGGCCCTGGATCAAGCACGAGGACTGGCCAAAGGACGCCTTCCCGCTGAGGAAATCCTTCGACGGAGAGACGTATCTACAGCGCGTCGAGGGCGACTACAGGTGGGTGAGGGCCGAGGGCGAGGGCGTCTACGAGATACCGGTCGGCCCAGTCCACGCCGGGATAATCGAGCCGGGGCATTTCCGGTTTCAGGCCGTGGGCGAGGACATCATCAATCTCGAAGAGCGGCTCGGATACGTGCACAAGGGCATAGAAAAAAGATTCGAGTCCCTCTCGTGGACAGACGGAGCGCGTCTTGCCGGAAGGGTCTCAGGAGACACGACGGTCGCGCACGCTATGGGTTACTGTCAGGCGCTTGAGGCGGCAGCGGGGTGCGCCGCGCCTCCGAGGGCGCAGTGGATACGCGCCCTCCTCCTTGAACGGGAGCGCATCGCAAATCACATCGGCGACATAGGCGCGATAAGCAACGACGCGGCCTTTACGTTCCTCCTCTATCAGACGGCGATATTGAGGGAGCGGATGCTGAGGACGAACAAGACGCTCTTCGGCCACAGGCTCACGATGGACATGGTCGTGCCGGGCGGCGTGGCGGTCGACGTGAGCGCCGGGGCTGCCTCCGCCATTCAGGATGAGCTGGCGTCCGTCTCCGGCGAGTTCGAGAGGCTCGTCCGCATATGCGAGGACAACCCGTCGCTCGAAGACAGGGTCTACGGCGCGGGCACGCTCTCGGCGGCGCTCGCAAAAGAAATGGGGGTGGTGGGGTTAGTTGCCCGCGCCAGCGGCCAGAACCTCGACGCGAGGGTGCAGTATCCCACCCCGCCTTACGCTGACATCATTCCGGCGGTGCCGCGCCTGCGCTCAGGCGACGTGCATGCGAGGGTCTGGGTAAGGGTGGAGGAGGTAAGGGACTCGATAAGGATTATCCGGGAGATATTGCGCTACCTGCCCTCCGGGCCGCTCGTCACCGGGTGCCCGGCTCCGAGGCCGGGCGCGATGGGCATCTCTGTAGTCGAGGGGTGGCGCGGGGAGATAATCTGGTGGCTTCAGGCCGGGCCGAAATCAGAAATAAACCGCGCCATGGCGCGAGACCCGTCCATGGTCACGTGGCTGGCGCTCGAACAGGCGATAAAGGGGAACATCGTCCCAGACTTTCCGCTGTGCAACAAGAGCTTCAACCAGTCGTATTCAGGGAACGACCTGTGATGCGGGGTAGCAGGCAGGTTGTGTTTTTAGCGTAAGGAAACCCATGTTCAGGATACTCCACCAGATATTCCGCACCGGCATAGTTACCGAGCCTCTCGCGCCCGGCGAGGAGGCCAGGGTCACGCTGACCGGCAGGCGGCTCGAAGAGGCGATACTCAGGCGGTTCCGCCAGAGCCTGACTATCAGGCTCGTGGACGCGGGTTCGTGCAACGCCTGCGAGCTGGAGATACAGGCGGTGAACAACCCGTTCTACGACGCCGAGCGGTTCGGCATCCACTTTACCGCGTCCCCGCGTTTCGCGGACATGCTGCTCGTCACCGGGCCGGTGGCGCGGAACATGGAGGTGGCGCTCAAGCGGACTTACGACGCGATAAGCGAGCCCAAGCTCGTCGTGGCAATCGGGGACTGCGCCTATGACGCCGGGGCCTTCGGCCCCGGGTATGCCACGCGCAGAAGCGTCGCCGACGTGGTGCCTGTCGACGCCTTCATCCACGGCTGCCCGCCCGCGCCCTCAGCCATACTCGCCGGGATATTGAAGGCGGTGGGAAGGGAAGGATAGGAGGTAGGAGGGTAGAAAAAATAGTGGCGCCGGAAGTTTCCCCGCGCCATGAAAAAAACGTCATGTCATAGCCCGTTATGCGCTCGCCTTGCCATCCTCAACACCCTTCAGGCAGGCTGACCTGGCAATATTCATCAGCGTGGCGAAACGTTTTTTCTGGGCCGCTGCCGGGTTAGATTTTGCAAACTGCTCGGTAAAGTATGCATATACGGCCTCATCGATTGGTATGTGGACTGTTTTATCGTCAACGGTGATTCTTATATGCTTTTGCCTCCCGGATACGATGGTAACTTCGGCTATACGATACGTCATTTCTGCTTTCGCCATATTCTGTGCCTCCCTGGAGTTTTGCGCCGCCACCGTATCGCGGCGCGATAGGCGTATTATACCCCCCCATCACTCAGTCAAGTTTTTTTCAACAACCTGCCTTTACAAAAATTCCGTCCCATGTTATCCTTACAGTAAGGAAGTAAGGAGGCAAGGCCATGCTTGCTAAGAAGACCGCGAAGAATCAGCTTACGCTGCCCAAGAAGGTCGCGGGTGCGTTCGAGGGGATTGACTACTTCGACGTTAGCGTGAAGGGGAACGCTATAATACTCAAGCCCGTCAGGATAACCACCGAAGAGTCCGGCCTCGAGGCCATAAGGGACAAGATCGAGGCGCTCGGCCTCAAAGAGACGGACGTGAAAGAGGCGATACGCCGCGCGAGAAGGACAGCGTGAGCCGCGCAGGGGCCGTCCTCGACACGAACGTGGTGATATCTGCCCTTCTTTTCCGAGGCGAACTCTCCCGCCTCCACGCCCTCTGGAAGGATAGGGCGTTCACAATAGTCGCGTCCGGCGAGGTCGTTGACGAATATATCCGCGTATTGGCATACCCCAAGTTCAGGCTGACCGAAAAGGAGGTCAGGCACATGCTTGAGAAGGAACTTCTTCCATACATCGAGCCGGTGGCCGCGTCCAAATGGGCAAGCAGGGCAAGCGTTGACCCGGACGACGATAAGTTTCTCGCCTGCGCCGAGGCGGCCGGGGCGGATGCCATCGTAAGCGGAGACGCGCACCTACTGACCCTCAAAAGATACAAAGGCTGTCCGATAATGACTGCTCAGAGATTCTTGAAGGGGTCGGTTAAGGCCGCCCGCCCCCCGTCCCTCCTCCCCGCGCGTCACTCCCGGCCTTTCTCGGCCTTCTTTCTACCCCTTGCCGCCAGCCTTGCGAGCGTGGACGTTTGGAGCACGCGGAGGAACTTCTTCTGCGCGTCGCCCCAGACCTCGTGCACGGGGCACGCGGCGCCGCGGGGGCAGCAGCCCTCGTGGATCAGGCAGGAGTTCAGGAACATCTGGCCTTCCATAGCCTCGATGACCTCGAGGAGCGTTATGTCGGCGGGCCTTCTCGCAAGGACGAAGCCGCCGACCGGCCCGCGCACCGACCTCACGAACCCCTTTTTCGCAAGCTGCTGGAATAGTTTGGAGAGATACGCCTTCGGCGCGTCCTGCGCCTTTGCAATGGTCTCGATGTCAGCCGGGGCGGACGCGCCGTCCATCATGGCCAGATGCAGCAGCCCCCTCACCGCGTACTCAGCCGCCCTGCTCAATCTGAACATAACGCCTCCTGAAAATGCAATCAGACCATCAAGACCCTTTTTATCCGATTAAAGGACCGCTGTCAAGGCATATTATCCGGCGTCCATGGAATGGACGCGACAGTGCCCCGGCGTTATTTCAGGCCCTTTATGAATTCGAGGATGGCGGCGGCCAAGCCGCCGTCGAGGATGCCCATCTGCGGCGGCATGATCGCCGGATACCCGGCGACCACGTCGGCGTTAGGGTCGGCCATCGACTTTCTTATATAGGCATCGTCGGCCTTTACGAGGCGTTCCTTGCCGTTGGTGACCACCTTGACCGCCGAGCCGTAGAGACCCTTCCAAGCCGGGCCGATGCGGGGAGCGCCGTCTATGGTATGGCAGACCACGCATTGTTTGACCTTGTAGAGTTTGCGGCCAAGCTCCACGCGGGGTGCCGCCGTGGCCTCAGGCCCGGAGGCCTGGGGCGGGGCCGGTACCTTCATGCCGCCCCCGTTCGCGGAGGCGAGCCAGACGTTGAATTCAGCCTCCGGCACGGCCTTCGCCTTCGCGAGCATCTCCGAGTGCGCCACCCCGCAGTACTCCGCTGAATATCTTGATGGCGCTCGGCACCGCGACGAGGAAGGTGAAGAGGGAGAATATGACGGACGACGCGTAGGACGAGCCGCTTACGAACATGTGGTGTCCCCAGACCAGCGAACCCACGCCCGCTATGGCAAGCGAGGAATACGCGATGGCCTTGTACCCGAATATAACCCGCCTTGCGAAGACCGGTATTATCTCGGCAAGGATGGAGAGGCCGGTTACGCGCAGGACGTTGATTATGTATGCCCCGGACGCCGGGTCGCGCGAATAGCAGAAGAGGAGCGCCTTTGGGTTGGTCGGCCCTGTCGTGCCCGCCGCCGCCTCGGCAATGGCCATGTCCACGTCAGCCGGAAGGTTTTGCGCGCCGTAGAGGTAGCGGGTTATCCTGCCCTCGCCCGACAATACGGCCAACAGGGCCGGGTGCTTGAACGCCGCGCCCGCCTTCTGGAATTTGAAGCCTATGGCGCCGGCAAGGCGCTTGATCGACGCGGCGTCCGCCGTGAGAAACCTCCACGCCTGCGCCGGGAACGGACGCCTTATGGCGTTGAGCGCCCCGCGCCGCCGGACAGCGGCCTCTTGCGGCCCGTCGTTTTCATTGAAGCTGACCGTAATGACGTTATAGTCCCTGCCCGGTTCGGCATGGAGCGCGTCGAGCGTGGAGGCGAGGTTCGACGAGACGTCCCTGCACAGGCCCGAGCACCCGAAGTACTGCAGCGAGAGGATCGTCGGCTTCGTGAGCAGTTCCCCCAGCGTTGTCTTGCCGCCCTCGGAGTCCCGCAAGGCGATGTCGCGGGGCACCGAGCCGCCGAGCCTCTCGAAGACGCCAAGCCCCTCCGCCGGTTCAAAGGAGGCCCTGTCTCCCGCCGCCAGCGGCGCTGACGCTCCAAGGACGGCGAATAACGCTATAAGTAAGACGGTAAAATTGCGCATCGGCGGAGAACGGCAGGCGCGGCGAGGGAATCCCCCAGGATGGTGGCCGCGCCATTTTTGCAAGGATAGCACGTAATGCCGCGCCGTCAAGGACGCGGCTTGACAAGACCCCCAAGTCCGATATACTCAAAATAAGGGGGATTTTTGTATTAAAATCCGGCGGGGGCCGGTCGGGGCGCACCTTAGACGGAGGCGGCTATGACTGAAGGAAAGCGGAGCAAGACGTTCGGCACGTGTTGCCGGAAGGGTCTCGCAGCGGGGCTTGTCCTTGCCGCGCTCTACTGGTTTGCCGAGAGCCTTATCCACAGTTATATATGGCACGACGGCGGGCTCCTCCGTTGTTTTCTCACCGTCGGCCTGGGGCCTAATGAATTCTGGATGCGTGGATTCACCGCTGGCATGGTAATCATCTTCACCTGCTACATCATATCGGCGCGGGCGTACAGAAGGGCGGCCGAGGAGACGATAGCCAGACAAAGCTCGAAGATGCTCTGCGGCATCCTTCCAATATGCGCGTTCTGCAAGAAGATCAGGGACCCGGAGAACAGGTGGCACAGGATGGAAAAATACATAAGCGAGCACACGGGCGTGCAATTCACGCACGGGATCTGCCCGGATTGCATAGATAAGGCGCAGTGAAACGGCGCAGCGCAAGAAGGGCGTAAACAAAGAAAGGAGAAATAGGCATGGCGCACCAACCAAGGAACTTCGACCTGAAGGGCCTCGACGGGATATCCGACAACCAGATAAGCCAGCACAGGGACATACTCTACGCGGGGTACGTAAACAAGCTGAACGAGATAGAGGAGAGGCTCAAGACCGTGGACATATCAAAGGCCAATCAGGTCTTTAGCGATTTGCGCGCGCTCAAGGCGGACGAGACATTCGCCTTGAACGGCGTGGTCCTGCACGAACTCTACTTCGAGAACCTCGGAGGCAAGGCGGCCAGGCCCAAGGGCAAACTCGCCGACCTCATCGCAAAGGCATTCGGCTCCTACGACAAATGGGCCGAGAACTTCAAGGCGTGCGGCATGGCCGCAAGGGGCTGGGTAATACTGGGGCTTTGCCTGTATGACGGCACGCTCCATAACTACTGTCTCGACACGCACAACTTCAACTTCCCGGCCAACACCGTGCCCCTCCTCGTGCTCGACGTATACGAACACGCTTATGTCATAGACTACGGCGTCAAGAGGCCGCCGTACATAGACGCCTTCATGAAGAACATCGCATGGAACGCCGCCGAATGCAGGCTCGAAGGCGTTGATATGGCGATGGTCGCGAAGTCCGCGGCAAGCTGAGGCCCGGAGTCCGTGTAATGCACGCTGACCAATGCGCCCGCTCGAAAGAGCGGGCGCAGTCTTTTGGCGGAAAGATATCTATGGAAACTCTGATTTATCCCGTTGTCTGTCATTCTGAGGAGCGTTTTTGCGGTTGCGAGGCGCATCCGTGGCAAACCCGGAGCCGGAATCGCGCAACTGGATTCCTTCGCTACGCTCGGAACAGGCTCCGAAATAGGGCTACTTTGTAAATCTTATAACTTGTTGAATTACCTGAGCACAGGATTTACAAAGTAGCCCTATTTCACGCTACGCTCGAAATGACAGGAAGAAAGAATTAATCAGGGCTTCCCTATGCCGCCTTTTCCACTTGGAATTTCCCTCAGATGTGTTAAAATCGCGGCTTATTCCTACAACTATTCCCCATGGGTTCTGGATAGGCCCGGCATGGTATGATATAATGATATATGTCATAAGAGGGACGGCATGAACACCAGGGATTTTGAAAGAGAGCTGAAGATACACATGGAGGCGCGCTATCCCGTCCTGTGGCTCGTATCGTTCGAGGAGCGCAGGGTCGAGAAGATAATCGAGTCCGTATGCGACTCCATGAAGTTCAACTTCTGGGGCTGGAGCGTGTCGCGTGGACTCTACGGCGGGGAGAAGAAGAAACGCGAGGCCATGGGCAAGGAGAAGATACTCACCGTCATCGAGGAGAAGATATCCAAGGGCGAGGACGTGAACAACCTCTTCCTCCTCAAGGACATCGCAAGCTACTTCAACTCCCACGAGTTTCTCCGCAAATTCCGGGACCTGCCCGCCATATTCGACGAACACCGCGCCGTGAACGCGGTCTGCATACTCTCCCCGACCCTCGGCGAGATACCGCCGGAACTCGAGGAGGACATCGTCGTCCTCGAACTCTCTTTGCCCGACTACGACGAGATAGCCGAGATGGTCGCAAGGACATACGGCCACCTCATACCGGAGAAGTGGCACGCCTCCACGCGCTCGATCCTCTACAAGTCCCTCCAGGGGCTCTCCATGGACAACATCCGCCGCGTCATAAGGAAGGCGGTCAGCCTGAACAACGGCTCTCTCAACGAGGACTGCATCTCCTACATACAGGACGAAAAACAGCAGATAATAAGAAAACAGCGGATACTCGACTACTACCCGCACAGGGAGACGATAGAGCACATCGGCGGCTTGAGCGAGATAAAGCACTGGTTCGTCGAGCGCGAGCACGTGTTCCGCCTCAGCAAGGACAAGATAGAGACGCTGGGACTCGACGTGCCCAAGGGCCTCCTCCTCATAGGCGTGCCCGGCTCAGGCAAGAGCCTCTGCTGCAAGGCGCTCGCCGGGATATGGAACCTGCCGCTCCTCAGGATGGACGTCGGCAAGCTCTTCGGCTCCACGGTCGGGGAGTCCGAAAAGAACATCCGGCGCTGCATCCAGCTTGCCGAGGCGGTCTCCCCTTGCATCCTCTGGATAGACGAGATAGACAAGGCGTTCGGCGGCATAGGGGGCTATCAGGGCGACTCAGGCACCCAGATGCGCGTATTCGGGACGTTCATTACGTGGCTTCAGGAGAAGGAGAACCCGGTCTTCGTCATAAGCACGGCGAACGAGCCCAAGAACCTGCCGCCGGAATTATGGAGGAAGGGGCGCTATGACGAGGTCTTCTTCGTCGACCTGCCGAGCGAGGAGGAGCGCGACGAGATATTCCGCATCCACCTTGAGCGCAGAGTCCAGAACGTGCACCGCCTGAACCTGCGCGAGCTGGCGCAGAACTCGCAGGGCTTCACCGGCGCGGAGATCGAACAGGCCGTCAAGGACGCGGTCGTCTCCACCTTCAACAAGGTGCACGACGGCGCCGACTCGAAGGCCGCCGAGGAGGCCATCGAGGGGCTTCTTGCCCTCGACGTTAATCAGGACGAGCTCCTCTCGGCCATCCGGCACATCACGCCGCTATCCGTCCTCAAGAAGGAGGAGATAGAGGAGCTTCGCGCATGGAGCCACCAGAGGGCGCGCCCCGCGTCCAAGTCGCTCTTCCTCCAGCGCGCCGAGATGCTGACCGGCGCCGAGAATAGGGGCATAGCCATACACGAGGCCGGACACTGCGTCGTCATGTGGCTGCACTTCAGGAAGACCCCGGCCTTCGTGAGCGTCGACAACTACAAGAACTTCAGCGCCTTCATCCCGCTCGACGAGGCGGTAAGGACGACCTTCACGCGAGGCGACCTCGAAAAGGAGATAGGCGTGATACTCGGGGGCATGGTGGCCGAGGAGGAGACCATAGGCGGGGACTCCAAGACCGTCGGCGCCTCGCAGGACCTGTTGCAGGCCACGAGCATCGCAAAGAAGATGGTCGTCGAGTACGGCTTCGGCGAGATAATGCGGAATAAGAGCCTCATAGTCCTCCAGGACTTCGCGCTCACCTCCGGCACCGAGGTATTGGACGACATCCAGAAGATACTCGACAACGCCAAAGAGGCGACCGCCGCGATGATAGGCAGAAACAAGCAGACGATAAGCCGGCTGGTGGGCAGACTCGTAAAAGACGTCCTGATGAACGGAGACGCGCTCGCGAAGTTCTTCGCGGAGAACCCGCTGGAGTAGCAAGCAAGGAGGCCGCAATGTCCTTTTACACCTGCATAAAGACCGAACTGAAGATAAAGAAATACGTCATAGCCGCCCTTGAGGAGATGAAGAAGCGGGGCGAGATAACGTCCTTTATCTATAACGAAAGGAAAGAGAAGGTGGAGATCGACCGCGACGGCGACATCATGAGCGTCTCGATGGTCAAGGATAACGTCGAGATAGGCGGGGACAACCGCGTGGTGCACAGGTTCGGAAACAGGCTCAAGCAATTCTACGCCTACGAGTCGATAAAGGACAACCTGCCGCTCGACTTCGAGATAGCCAACGAGACCGAGGCCGGTGGAGAGATACAGATACTGCTCAAGGGGTAGGGGCGGGGACTCCCCGCGGACGGCGTAAAGAGAGGGAGGCGGTCCAATGGACAGACAGATCCGCATAAAGATACTGCCCGACGGCAGGGTCGAGATAGACTCCACGGTCTTCACCGACTGCAAGGAGGTGGCCGAGCATCTGACCAGGAACCTCGGGGCCATCGAGTCGTTCGTCGAGAAGGACGAAGAGGACGTTATGAGGGTTAAGATAGAAACCGGGGAGCAGGGATAATAAGGTTCCTTCTTGCCGTCTCCGGCCTTTGCGTAATGCCATGCCGGAGTATATCGTCAAATCAGCAACGTTGAATTTTTTATAACAAAGAGTCCGTTATCAAGTTATGTCCCGATCGTCCCTTATCAACCTCCACGCCGTAATCCCCTCTTCAAGGGTCAACGGCCCTGGCAGGCGCATGGTGGTTTTTTTTCAGGGCTGCGGCCGCAACTGTCCAGGATGCTTCAACCCAGAGACCCACCGGTTCTCCGAGGCGCGCCTCTGCGCGCCAACGGAGTTGTTCGGCAAATATTTGAGAGAGGGCGTCGAGGGCATAACCATAAGCGGAGGCGAACCGTTCGCGCAGCCGGAGGGGTTGGCGGAGCTTTTGCGGCTTGCGCGGTCGTATCACGGGCTTTCTACCGTGGTATATACGGGCTGCACGCATGAGGAGCTGCTTGGGCAGGAACCAGCCATGCAAGCCCTCGAACATATCGACGTCCTGATAGACGGGCCCTATGAAAGAGACAAGCCTGAGCCTACGTCCCTTGCGCGTGGCTCGGCCAACCAACGGTTCATCTTCCTGAGCGGGCGCTATGCGCCTGCTGATTTCTATATGCCGGGCAAGGTAGAAGTGACCATCTCGCCTGACGGCACGGTGACGGAGACGGGTTTCAGCAGGGCCGCGGCAATAGGGTTTTAGGAGGCTGGACGTTTTCCAATATAAAATGACGACAAAGACCGACGGCATAAGACAGACCTTCCTTGCGATGCGCGACGGCAACGCCCCTGCGTCCCGCGAGCTGCGAGGCATCGTTATGGGCGCGGTCAAGCAACTGAGCGCAAGCCCGGAGTTCCTCGACATCTACAGGCTCGGGCTTGAGCTTATCAACAGGATCGAAGACCCGGTGGAGAGGCGTAAGGCCGTGCTCGACTACGTAAAAGAGGTCCCCGGCACCGAGGCGTTCCATCAATTCTGCGCCCAGGCGATGGAGGCGGCGATTATAGCCGCCGACGCCGAGGAGGATCAGGCGCGCAGGATAACCGACCTCGTCAGGCTCGCCGGGGAACTGCCGAGGACAAAGGGTTTTTTGAATCTCCGCATCCTCGCGTGGAGGCTCGCGCTCAATCTGCCGGACAAGCCGCGCTACAAGGAGCCAGACCTCGTAAAGACCGGCTCTCAACTGCCCAAGCCCAACGACTATACCTTCTACAGGCGCTACACGCTCATGGGCGTGTTGAAGGAGATGCCCAGGGACGCGGAGTTCGCGCCCGTCTACGTGGAGGCCATCGCCCTCGCCTTGAAGGCCGCCGCCATCGTGACCGAGCCGTACTACAGGAAGGTCGCGTTCGTCTATATAGCCGAAGAACTGCGCGAACGCAAAGACATGAGGGACGCTTACGCCGGGGCCCTTGCGGGCGCGTACAACGCCTCGCTCGCCCTGCCGGACCCGTTCGCCAGGGAACTCGGGCTCATAGACGTCCTCCAGATGACGCCCAAGAGCCACGAACATCTCGCGCTCATCGAAAGGCTCGTCACCGACGCGCTCGCCTTTTTCACCATAAGACGCTGGGTGGAGGAGATAGACCCGCTCGACGTGGTGGACTCCCTGCTCGCCGCCGAAGACCACGGCATAACAGACAGCAAGAAGAGGCGGTTCGACAGGGAAAAGTTCGCGGACATGCTCTCCAAGGAGCTGGACAAGTTCGGCGCGCAGGTGAACGACCCGCGCCTCATAGAGACGCTCCGTCCGTACTCGCACGTCTGGGTGCAGCCTTCGACGCTCAGGGACGCGGTCAAGAGGGTCATGGAGCGGCTGGAGGCGTTAAAAGACCTGTACCACGGACGCGAGGTCGAGCGCCCGGAGTTCGTGGCGGAAAAACAGACCGCCGGGCCGGAGGCCGGACGTTATATACACAGGAAGGACGCAGGCGCCGTGGACTGCATAGCGATAGACCTAGGCGCTACCAACACCGTCATCATGCGCAAGAGGCACGGCGCGGAGCCGGCCTTCCTCCAGCTCCCCGGCATCGGGAGGGACTACGAGGGCTGCTACTCGGTGCCCACGATACTCTCGGCGGAGACGAACAAGATAGGCGCGGAGGTCGTTGAGGATTTTCCCATCGTCAACATCAAGCAGATGATGCTGGACGCCAACCCGCAGGGCAGGGCGTACATGGAGAGGTTCCTGCGGATACTCAGCCAGCACATGAAAAAGGCCACGCTCGCAAGCGGCTGGCTCGGGCTCAAGGCCAGCGCCAGGGGCATGGCCGACGTCGTCTACGTCACCGTGCCGGTCGGCTATCAGCAGTACAGGAACGCGGTCAGGGAATTGGCCGAGCGCGCATTCAAGGGCGTGACGGTCGAGCTTATAGAGGAGCCTCTTGCCGCGGCGGTGGGTTATCAGGTCATAGAGCGGCGCGACAAGGTGGTGATGGTAGTGGACTTCGGCGGCTCCACGCTCAATACGATGGTCGCGCGCGTGAACATAAACGAGGTGCACGTCGTGGCCAAGCCGGACCGCGCCAAGATACTCGGGGGCCGCGACATAGACGAGTGGCTCGCCCAGCACCTTGCCCGGACCTCTGGCATCCGGGCCGACGGCGCGCCGTACAGGCTCCTCCTGGCCGCCGAGGAGACGAAGATAGCCCTGTCCAACGCGCATGAAGCGGCCTTTATATGGGAGGGCAGGGAGGCGGGCCGCATCACGCGGCCCGAGTTCGAGGAGGTGCTGGACAAGCGCGACTTCTACAAGCTGATAGACCGCACCATCTCCTACGTGCTCAGGAAGGCGCAGAAGGTTGGGGTGAATACGAACGACATCGAGTCCGTCCTTCTGACCGGCGGCTCTTCGCAGATACCGTCGTTCAAGGAGAAGATAGGGCATCTGTTCCCGGGGCTGAGGGAGAAGAACCAGATATACGACCACAGCCCCCTGACCGCCGTGAGCCACGGGGCCGCGCTCTACGGCACGAGGGACATCCTCGACAGGCATCTCGGCCTCGCTTACGCCTTCCGGTACGCCACGGTCGACAAGGTCGAGCCGTTCTCCTACGGGGTAGTGCTTGAAAAAGGCGAACTCCTGCCGCTCGAGAAGACCTTCAAGGTAAGGCCGGCCAGAAAACTCGGCGATCAGAAAGGGCTTGCCATCGAGATATTCGAGGTGCCCGACTCCATGCTCCAGCGCGTCTGGGTCATGGAGGGCGGGATAGAGTTCCTCAAACAGGAGTTCAAACAGCCGCAACAGACTGGCAAGACCGCGGGCGCGGGCCAGGCCCAGTTCATCGACATCGCGCCGAACCCCCTAAAGCCGTTCAATATCGCCTTCAGCGAACCGGTCGAGGAGGACGTCTTCCTGACGTTGTGCGTGGCCGAGACGGGCGCGCTCTCGGTCAGGTGCGGCACCGAGACCATCGACACGGGGCTCCGGCTCCAGTAAAGGCCGCCTGCCGCTCCCTTATCCGCGCCCACAATCAACCATGATACCAAAATCCAAGATAGACGAGGTCAAGGACCGCGCGAGCATAGTCGAGGTCGTATCGGCCTACGTCCCGCTCAAGAAGCGCGGCAAGAGCCATCTTGGTCTGTGCCCGTTCCATTCCGAGAAGACCCCTTCGTTCACCGTAAGCGAGGAGAAGAAGATATTCTACTGCTTCGGCTGCCGGGAGACCGGCAGCGTCGTCGACTTCGTTATGAAGAAGGAAGGGGTCGCCTTCCCTGACGCCGTGCTCTCTTTGGCGCGCAGGTACGGCGTCGAGATAATCGAGGAGAAGGACGGCTCCGCCGACGGGAAGGAGCCGCTCTACGAGGCGCTCAAATGCGCCGCGCATTTTTTCAGGGTCGAACTCGGCTCTACGGGAGGCGCGGAGGCGAGGGCGTATCTCAAGAGGCGCGGGTATGAGGGAGAGATCCTTGACGTCTTTCACGCCGGGTTCGCCCCGAACCGCTGGGACGGGCTCGTGAACCATCTCAGAAAAAACAGGATACGCTCCGAGGCCGCTGAAAAGGCCGGGCTGATAGTGAAAAAACAGAACGGCGGATGGTACGACAGGTTCAGGTCGAGGGTTATCTTTCCGATACACGACCTTCGCGGCAGGGTCGTGGCCTTCGGCGGCAGGAGCCTCGACAATACGGAGCCTAAATACCTCAACTCGCCGGAATCCCCGGTCTTCAGGAAAGGCTCCGTCCTCTACGGCCTCTATCAGGCCAAGCAATCCATCATGCAGGAGTCCGCCGCCATCGTGGTCGAGGGGTACTTCGACCTCCTCGCCATGCACGGCCACGGCTTCACGAACTGCGTGGCCACGATGGGCACGGCCCTTACCTCCGAGCACCTCCGGCTCCTCAAGCCGCGCGCCGCGTTGTGCTACGCGCTCTTCGATAATGACCAGGCCGGCAGACGCGCGGCCATCCGTTGCCTCGACCTCTTTCTCGACGAGGAGCTCCCGTGCAGGGCCGCGCTCATCCGCGGGGCAAAAGACCCGGACGAACTCCTGGCCAGGGGCGGGGCGGACGCCATGCGGGAGGTCATATCCAGGGCGGAACCCCTCATGGAGTTTTTTTTAAAAGATTTGCGGGATGTGACCAGCGTCACAGCGCCGGAGGGTAAGGCGCGATATCTTGACAATGCGGTTCCCATGCTCCTCAAGGTGAGGAACGTAGCCGAGAAGGGGCACTACGCGGCCTTCACCGCCGCGACCCTCGGCATCCCGGTGGACGCGGTCTATGAGGCGCTCAAGATGGACGCGCCGGCCGCGCGGACGCAAGGGCCGCGCAGCCCCAAGACCAAGGCGCTCAGCATAAAAGAGGCGACCCTGCTGCGCGTCCTGCTCAGGCACCCGGAGCTTTATGACGCCAGGTTCGACGCGGCAGCCGAGGCCTTCATTGACGCCGGCCTGAAGGAGGCGGCAAGGGTTGTCGGCGCATTCCACCGCGCCGGTCGCGGCTTCGACGGGGCGGCCATACTCGAGGCGCTGCCTGAGGGCGCGGACAGGTCGCGCGTGGCCGAGGTCATATCCAGGGACGACGACGGCTTCATCGAGTCGCCCGGCAAGATGTATGAAGACTGCCTCAAGAGCATAGCGTCGGCTGGCGGGATTAAGCACGGCACAAGGGAACTTCTCAGGGCGCTTGAGGAACGGGGTAATAGAGATGTTGCCGAAGAGATTATGCGCAGGATCAGGCCGGGAGGGGACGCGAAGAAGCGGCGGGAATAAATACCGCGGCCCGCGCCCCGGAGGAGGCGCGTCGGAAGCGTCAAGCGCCGTGGAGCGCGCCGGCGGCGGGGCCCGGATGCCTGAGCCGCCTGCCTTCGGCGTTAAAACGGACGAGGCCCTGGCCGCGGAGAAATCGTTCTGCGGCGTTGACGGATATAATGACACATCGGCGGAAGGCCTGAGTGAAGACGGCCTTGACCATAAGACGCATGAGCCGGGCTTTGACGCCGCCACCGAAGCGGAAGGGGACGCGGGGGGCGTAAGCGCCGCAAACGACCCGGTAAAGGCGTATCTGCGCGAGATGGGCGCGGTAGCCCTCCTCACAAGGGGCGATGAGGCGGCGCTCGGCGCCCAGATAGAAGAGGCCAGGGCCGCAATGGCGAAGGGGCTTGTCGGGACGAGGCTCCTCGCCTGCGTCGTCGCGGAGATAAATAACAGGCTTGCCGCCGGGGCGCGCGGAGAATGCGAGACGGACGAGTGCAACGACGGGTTGGACGGCATACCAGCCGGCGAATCGGACAATCAGGAGCTTAACGCCGCGCTGCGCTGCGCACAGCGTTTGCTCGACGGCCGCCCGTTGAGCCGCGCCGAGTCCGGCGAGGCCGTCAGGCTCCTGATTGAAATAGACAAACACACCGGCCTGTTCGGCCTGATGACCAGGAGGCTGCGGGAGCGCGAGACGGAGTTCGCGCGCCTGTATGCCGTAAAGGCCGCGTTCGCCGCCATAAAAAGGCCGGAGGCGTCATGCGGACTGAAGGACGCGGAGCGCGGGATAAAAAGGCTCGCTGCCTCGACGGGACTTGCGCATGAGGGGCTAAGGACGCTCATAGAAGACCTCCGCTCGGCCAAGGGCCGGATGGAGGACGCCAGACAGAGGCTCATAAAGGCGAACCTCCGGCTCGTCGTAAGCATCGCCCGGCGCCACGTCAACAGGGGGTTGCAGCTCCTAGACCTCATTCAGGAGGGGAACATCGGCCTGATGAAGGCGGTCGAGAAGTTCGACCATCAGAAAGGCTACAAGTTCTCCACCTACGCCACGTGGTGGATACGCCAGGCGATATCCCGCGCCGTCGCGGATCAGGCCCGCACCATACGCATCCCCGTGCACGTGTTAGAGACGCTCAGCAAGCTCGTGCGCGTCACGCAGGAACTCGTTCAGGAGAACGGGGGCGAGCCCGGGCATGAACTCCTGGCCGAGAGGATGCAGGTATCCGTCGAGAAGGTAAGGAGGATATTGAAGATCGCCAGGGAGACCGTCTCTCTCGACACGCCGATGGGAGACGACGGGGACGCCCCAATGGTGGACTTCATCGAGGACAAGGACGCTTCCGTCCCGCACGACGAGCTGATAGCAAGCGATCTCTCCGGCAGGATGAAAGAGGCGCTCTCCACGCTGTCGGCGCGCGAGGAAAAGGTCCTGTGCCTCCGGTTCGGCATAGGCGAGGATAAAGACCATACCCTCGAGGAGGTGGGCGCGCGTCTGCGCGTGACAAGGGAGCGCATCCGCCAGATAGAGGCAAAGGCCCTGCGCAAGCTCCGCCACCCCAGACGCTGCAACAGGCTCAAGGTCTTTGTCGAGAGGTGAGGCGGACGCCGGGCGCCATCAATTCCTTGACAGCCCCGCGCATTCAAGTATTATTATAATTCCCCAATCACTACTGTCCGGTTAAAATAGCGTAGCTTGCAATGGTTCCTCATGGAGCGCCCTTAGTCGTTCCGGTTTAAGGGTCAGGATGTCCACGAGGGTTTTCCGGTCAAAGAGCGTTTCGCGGATAATGCGGCTTAGGTTCAGGA
>JACRCM010000076.1 GCA_016219025.1 Deltaproteobacteria bacterium
ACAGCATATATCGCCGAAAGCTAATTTCTTGAAAAATAAAGGATTTATTTTTCTCGGCAAGGTATTATCTGCGAGCCTTGGAATTTAACCGGACAGTAGTGATGCGGCATGATTAAACTGTTTGATTGCCGTGGTAATAATCAGAGTTTCCCTAACTAAAAAAACAGAGGTGCTTCGCGTGTCTGACATCAAGCATGATATAAAGACGATGCTGGTAAGGCGGCTCAAGCTCAAGGTGCAGGCCGATGCGATAGCGGACGACGCGCCGCTCTTCGGCGACGGCGGATTGGGACTCGACTCCATCGACGCGCTCGAGCTCGTGGTGGGTCTACAGAAGGAATACGGCGTCGTGATAAACGACAAGGCCGTGGCCGAGCGGGTGCTCGTCTCCGTCAACGCCATCGCCGAGTTCGTAAGCGCGGCAAAGACCGCCTGAGGAAATATGACGGAGAACCCGCTCGATGCCCTGCCGCACGGCTACCCCTTCAGGTTCATCGACAGGGTGCTCTCCATCGGAGGCGGCAAGGGCGCGGCGATAAAGAACGTCACGGCTAACGAGGCGTTCCTGCAGGGGCACTTCAAGGGCAACCCCATCATGCCCGGGGCCGTCATCATAGAGGCGCTGGCGCAGCTTGCGGGCCTCGTAATGAACGAGGGCGGGGAGGCCCAAGGGGCGTATCTCGCGCAGGTGCGGGATATGCGCTTCAGGAGGCCGGTTACACCAGGAGACCGCGTGGAGCTGTTCGCCGAGCTGGACGGGGGCTTTCCGCAGATGTCTATATTCAGGGTCTCGGCCTCGGTGGACGGCGTCGCCGTGGCCGAAGGAGAGGTCGTCATGGCGGCGATGAAGTAGCGCCGCGTTTATGCCATTAACCGCCGCACCTAAAAAAGGAGGTTTGAAATGAAAAGGCTTGTGTGCATGGTTGCCGTTTTCGTGATGCTCGCGCTCTCAACCGCCGTCCGGGCCGAGGACGTATTTTTCGAGATAAAGGCCGACAAGCCCTCCTACACGCCGTCGTCCATTACGGTAAAAAAAGGCGACCACGTCAAGCTCAAGATTACTTCTACCGACGTCGAGCACGGCATACACCTGGAGGCGTTCGGCCTGAAAGACACCATCATCCCGGAGAAGTCCTCCGTTGTCCTCGAGTTCACGGCGGACAAGACCGGCACGTTCAGCTTCCCGTGCACCAAGTACTGCAGTTGGAGGCACCTCGTGGGCGCAAGGCCGCGCCTCGAGATAAAGGTAATAGAGTAAGTGGGCGTATCGACCGGCATTGACATCGTCTCCATCGAAAGGTTTGCGGGGCGCGCGTCCGACCCGGTCTTTCTTGAGAGGCTCTTGACGGAAGAGGAGCGCGCCGACGTCCTCTCAAAACCCCATGCCGGAGCGCGCCTCGCCGTCAGGTTCGCGGCCAAGGAGGCCGTGATGAAGGCCATGGGCACGGGCTGGGACAAAGGCGTGGGCTGGCGCGACATCGAGATAGTGTGCGCCGCCGGAGGACGCGCCAACGTCCGGCTCCACGCGAAGGCGGCCCAGCTAGCCGCGGGCAGGAGGCTCCTGTTGAGCGTATCGGCCACGGACAATATCGCCGCCGGGTTTGCCATCTTGGAGGATTGATAGAAAGCTAAAAACTTGTTCGAGCTTCGTTCCTCAGCCCTCCCCGCTACACTTTAAAATACCCCTGCTATTGACCTTGCGATGCCTTCCGTAAGCGTCGGCAATGCCTCCTCCATGCTTAAATTCACCTGATTTGCAGTAGAGACGACGCGGGCCTGATATTTTTTTCTGTTTGTGGAACCCTTGATAGTCTGCTGGATTTTTGCGCCTTTCCCCTGCTTCAAGTCAGACTGTTCTACTTGTTCAACGGCATCGGATGTCTTTACGGAGATCATCATATCGATTACTACCATGTAGCTGACATCCTTGACCAATGCGCCTGAAACAGTCTCTCCAAGATCTGCCGCCAAAGCGCCTATGCCGAACCCGCGCACTGCACCCACTATGCTTCCAATCCCAGTTTTGCCATACGAGCCTATCACCGCGCCACTCGCTGCTCCAGCCATTATCGAGGATCCATAACCGCTCATAAGGGCAGCCCTTGCGGCTGACGGGTCGGTCTTGTCTACATAAAGCATATTGCACTGCAAGATGTAACCGGCACCCTGCGGGTTGGCGGACAACCTGTATCCTTTCGATTGAAGTCTTTGGGCGATGGGCGTCGTTATATCGATTTCCTTGCCGGATGTGTTCTTGATATCGACGAATACCGTCCGCTCTCTTTGCTCCTCCATATCCAAAAAGATCGTGTCCGACATTCGCGTCTCTACTTTAAGGTCTTTCTTTTCCAGAGCCACTTGCATCGCGGCGCAGCCGGAGCATATCAGCAACACGGCAAGGATTATAAGTTTTTTCAGTTGGCGCGTGAGCATAAGACCTTCGTTGGGTTTATTCCTGACGTAAGACCTCCGCATAGTCAGGTTTATACTTGTTCCACAATCCTTAAAAACCGGGTGCGCCTCCGAGTGACCGTGTTTTGAAGAAAAAACCACGGCAAAGACACCCCTTCCATCCAAAGCGAAACATCATAGAGGCAGGCTCGGACAAACTCAGGCCGGCCTCTGGAATAACGCATAAAACAGATGCGTTAGGCACATATTGTCATTAAAAACAGCACTAACGACAACAATTATAGCTTATAGGCACTTATTGTCAAGTAAAAAGTGCCTATAGGGATGTTTAATTTCGTTTTCATAAGATTCATCATAAGGAGGTGCAAATGGACGAAAAAAGACTGATAGGTCTCAGGATTGAAAGGCTGAGAAAGAGCAGGGGATTGTCCCGGGAAAGCTTCGCTGAGGCGGCCGATATAAGCGTAAATTATCTGGGCCGCATAGAGAGGGGAACGGAAAATCCTACCCTTGACATGTTCCTTAAGATCGCAAAGGCGCTAAAGGTGGAGACATGGGAGCTTTTAGACTGCAAACATGAGGCGAATCATAGGGAATTGAAGGAGCTGTTGACCGAGTTGGTCAAAGAAGCCGACACTGAACGGCTTAGGCTTGCGGTAAAAATCCTGAGGACGATAGTGAGGTAATGCGTTGTCGTATCTGATAGTAATCCCCGCTTATAACGAAGAGGCGTATCTGCCATTGCTTTTGAAAGACCTGACCACAATCACGCGGGATATCGTGGTCATTGACGACGGAAGCGGGGACGGGACGGGCGCTTGCGCGGAGGCCGCCGGGGTCGCGGTCATCACTCAGCCGCACCGGGGCAAGGGCGGGGCGCTGCGCTCCGGCTTTCATTACGCCCTTGAACATGGCTACGACTGGGTCATCACCATGGACAGCGACGGCCAGCACGACTGGCGAGACGTGCCGAGGTTTCTCAAGGCCATGTCCATGAACGGCAAGACGCCCGACGTCATCGTGGGTTCGAGGATGGGCGAGGCCGCGGGCATGCCCTTTGTCAGGCGCGCCACCAACATGTTCATGTCGAGGCTCCTCTCCACCGTTATCGGCTCGCGCATAGAGGACACGCAGTGCGGGTTCCGCGCCATAAACGCGAAGGTTCTAAGGAGGCTCTCGCTTGAGACCTCCCACTACGACACGGAAAGCGAACTGCTGATAAAGTCCGGCAAGGCCGGCTGCCGCATCTCGTCCATACCTATCAAGACAATATACAACGGCGCGCCGTCCAACATAAACAAGTTCACCGACACGGCCAGGTTCATCCGCCTCCTATGGAAGACTCTATAAATCAATGCGCCGCGTCAGCTTCGGCGGCCTCGGTGGTGGAGGCGGGCGGGGGCCGCATGGTGAGCGTGCCTTGCCCGCTGTGCGGCGCCTTGCGCGAACGGCTCATAACCATCCAGAACTCCTACAGGGTCGTCTCCTGCGCCGCGTGCTCATTCGTCTACGTCAATCCGAGACCCGACGATGCCGCGCTTGCCCGTTTATATCTGCAATACCTGCCCGACAAGATGGCGGACCCGCTCCTGTGGGACTCCTACATGGCCGGGGTATTTTCAAAGGCCGCAGACGTTATCGTGAAATATAAGCGGGCTGGCCGCCTCCTCGACATCGGGTGCGGATACGGTTTTTTTCTATCTGAGATGAAAAGACGCGGTGGGTGGGAACTCTTTGGCATGGACGTGTCCCGCACGGCGCTCTCCTATGCCTCGTCGCAAGGCCACAACGCGGCGCAGGGCACGCTCGATACCGTTAGGCACCCTGAGAACTCCTTCGACGTTGTCACCATGTTCTACGTCCTTGAGCACGTGACCGGCCCGGTAGCCGCGCTCCGCGCCGTGAAACGGATATTAAAGCCCGGCGGGATGCTGCTCCTTCGCGTCCCGCACACCACGCCGATAGTGAAGTTGTTAAAACTCCTCGGCGTAGCGAACAACCTCTACGACCCGCCGTTTCACCTGAGCGATTTCTCGGCGTCCACAATAAGGCGCGGCCTCGAAGAGGCCGGGTTCATTGGCATACACACGTCCATCGGCGGGTTCACCACGCCGCCGGAGACGGGCAAGCGTCTCTTCACCGCGGCCTTTGGCCTCATGGCCGGGGCCGGCTACAGCCTCAGCCTCGGAAGGTTCGCCATGCCCGGGGTGGCGAAGAATACGATAGCGTTCAAGCCGTAGAAATCTGTTGATTTTTACGGAAATGATATTGAGAGCCCTGAAAAACCCTGTTTTTGTCATTGCGAGGAGCTACGATTTACTAGGTAGCCCTATTTGTAAATCGCTTCGCTACGCAATGACGGAAAATACCCCTTTTTCAGGGGTCTCATATTATGCTAAGATGGTGCCGGTGTATCGTCGCTGGAGGGGTTGGTTTTTCGCCCGTCTGTCCGGGCTTGCGCACCGATAAGCATAAAAAACCAAAAGGAGGGGTATATGCGTAAGACGTTGCTGGGCATATTCGCGGTGTTGTTGGTAATGGCGTTCAGTCAGGCCGTAAGGGCGGAGGACACATACTACGCCAGGTGCAACCTCAAGGTCATCAAGGGCAATAAGATAACATGGATAAACTATCAGTCAACGACGAATTTTATCCCGGCGGGCGCGAAGCTCAAGGTGACGGTAGGCGGCGATTCCGCGACCTTCGTCGACGAGAGCGGCACGTCTTATTCCGTGGACCTCGGGGCTTCAGGCGATAAGTTCCTTGAGAAGTTCGTCTCGAAGAACCGTGTCAACATCGAAAAATTCTCGGATAAGGTCACCGCGGATATACGCAAGGCCATTATCACGAATGGCATGACAAAGGAGGAGGCGTACATCGCCATGGGGCCTCCGGCGTTCATTGACGGCAAGAACAAGACCGATTCGTCCACCTACGAAGACATACTGAAGGGCAAGCTCTGGGTCTACAAGCGCTCGACCTTCGGCAAGAACATCGGCATCGAGTTCGACAACAACGGCAAGGTCATCCGCACCGAGGGTATCTGGGGGAAGTAAGAGGTTTTGGATTCAAAAGAAGCAGGGGGTGCCTTTCGATGAGAGGCATCCCCTGTTTTTTTGTGCGGAAGGGCTGAGAACGCCCCTTGATTTTCAAATCAGTCCCGCAGGGTGGGCTGGCGTCGTTGCCCGGCGCGGCGTTCTTTGCCCTCCTACTCCACCCCGTAGTCCTTCCAGCGTCCGTTCACGAGGTCTACCACGGCCTTGTCCATGACCATCTTTTCGCCCCACTCGCGGTCTACCTCAGGCGGTTTTTTCATGGTGGCGTCTATGCCCATCTTCGAGCCAAGGGAGGCGACCGGCGACGAGAAGTCGAGGTAATCTATCGGCGTGCCTTCGATGACGAGCGTGTCCCTTGCCGGGTCAACCCGCGTGGATATCGCCCATATAACGTCGGCCCAGTCGTGCACGTCTATGTCGTCGTCGACGACGATAACGTATTTTACGTACATGAATTGCTTGAGGACGCCCCAGATGCCCATCATCAGGCGTCTTGCGTGGCCGGGGTACTGTTTCTTTATCGAGACGACGGCTATCCTGTATGAGACGGCCTCCATGGGCAGGGCGAAGTCCACGACCTCCGGGAACTGGAGCTTGAGGGACGGCAGGTAGATGTTGTTCAAGACCGTGCCGATGACCGCGTCTTCCTTTGGCGGGCGTCCGGTTATCGTGGTGAGGTAGATAGGGTCTTTTCTGTGGGTTATGGCCTTGAGGTGGAATACCGGGAACGGCTCCTGACTGTTGTAGTAGCCCGTGTGGTCTCCGAACGGGCCTTCGAGCGCTGCGTCGCCGTGGCGTATCTCGCCCTCCAGCACTATTTCGGCTGAGGCCGGGACTTTGAGCGGCACCGTCCTGCATTCGACGAGCCCTATCGCCTTTTTTCTGAGTATCCCGGCAAAGTGGTATTCGCCCACGTCCTCCGGCACCGGCGTCACCGCCGCTATGATGGTAGCCGGCTCGCATCCTATGGCCACGGCCACGGGCATGGGCCTGCCGGTCTGCTCCCAGAGCCGCTGGTGTCCGGCCCCGCCCCTGTGATGGAGCCAGCGCATGATGGCGCGCTGACCTTCGAGGTACTGCATCCTGTATACCCCGACGTTATACGGCCCGCCCGCCGGGGCCTGTGTAACCACGAGCGGCCACGTGATGAGGCGCGAGGCGTCCTTCGGCCAGCACTTGATTATCGGGATGGCCGAGAGCGAGGCGTCAGGCCCGGTGAGCACGACATCCTGACAGGGGCCGCTCCTTACGGTCTTGGGCCCGAGGTTAAGGGCGGTTGCGAAGAATGGAATCTTCTTTACCGCGTCCCAAAGCCCCTCTAGCGGCTGGGGGCGTTGCAGGAGCGCGATGAACTTGCCTATCTCGGCAAGCTCCGCCTCCTCCACGCCGAGCCCCATCGCCACCCTCTCTCGCGTGCCGAAGAGGTTGGCGGCGACCGGCATCCCGTAGCCCTTCACCCGCTCGAAGAGCGCCGCCGGGCCGCCCTTCTTCACGAGCCTCTCCTGTATCTCGGCTATCTCCAGATGAGGGTCCACCTCCACCCCGACCTTTTTAAGAAGGCCGGCCTTGGAGAGGGCGTCGAGAAATTCTCGAAGGTCGTTATATATCATAGAGATACCGTTAAAGGCCGTGATGCGTGCGCGGGATTTACAGATAGGGCTGCTTTGTAAATCGTAGCTCTATGCGTGAAATGAAAAATCCTTTTACGTATAACGCATCACGCGCGCGGCTCTACAGGTGCGCATCCATTATAATCGCGGCGAGCATCAGCGCGCCCGTCCAGACGTTCAGGAGAAAACCCCTCCATGCGCCCTGAGTTCCGGGGTTGAGCCTGACCTCATATACGACGACGAGGTGCGCTATCAGGGCGGCAACTGCCCCCGCGTAGTATATCATGCCTGCCCCGTGGAATAAACCTGCAACGGCAAGAAGAACCGCCACCCCCCAGTACAGCGCGGCGAGCGCGGCGTAGACCTTATCGCCGAAGAGTATCGCGGTGGATTTTATGCCTATCCGCAGGTCGTCTTCAATGTCCATGAGCGCGTAGATGGTGTCATAAGCCGTCGACCAGAGGATATTCGCGCCGAAGATGAGGAGCGGGACTATGCCGACGCTATTATTCACCGCGCTCCACGCCATGACCGCGCCCCAGCCGAAGGCCATGCCGAGCACGGCCTGGGGCCAATGGCTCACGCGCTTTACGAACGGGTATGCCACGGCGAGCGCCATGCCTATGAAGGAAAGGAGTATCGTAAGCCTATTGAGGAAGAGGACGAGGATGAAGGCCAGGGCCGAGAGGCTGAGGAATATGAAGACGGCCTCGGCCGTGGTAAGTTCACCGCTCGGCAGGGGGCGGCTCCGGGTGCGCTCGACCCTGCCGTCGAACCTCCTGTCCGCTATGTCGTTTATGGCGCAACCGGCGCTTCGCATGAGGAAGGTGCCGAGGATGAATATCACGAGGAGCCTTAACGGCGGCTTGCCTCCGGAGGCCAGGACAAGCGACCAGAGCGTGGGGCACAGCACGAGGAGCGTCCCGTACTGCCTCGATATCCGCACGAGGCTGCCCGCGGCAACGAGTTTTCTTATCGTTAGCGCGGTCTGTCTCATCTATCGGCGTCCGCGGACGGTATTATTTCCTGGCCGAATACCTCGGTCACCACGGCCTTGATCGCGCCTGGCATCCCGCTTGAGGCGCTTGATAGCACGTACCGCCGCGCCCAGAGCGGGGCGTCTCCGTCCATGCCGAGGACAATGGCCGCGCCGGGGCACCTGACGAGTCCGGCCTCTATATGCTCCTTGCTAAAGGATATCCGCCTCTGGTTGAGCACCTTACCGAGCGGCTCGTCCCCGTACCTGTCGAGGGATTCGAGGAGGGCGCGGTCCACGAGCGAGGCGGGCATCACCGTATAGGCGAAGACGACCCTCCTGCCATCGGCCACGAGCCATACCGACCTGTCGAATGCCTCGGCCCCGTGAGTCTCGCCGAGGAATGCGGCGGCGTCCGCGTCGAGAGAGCAAGCGCCCTTTGCGATGACCTCGACCTTTACCTGCGCCTCAAGGAGGTGCTCCAGGTCGAGCGTAAGCGAGCCGCCGGAGGAGAGGATGAGCCTCTGATGCGGCCTCAGCCCGGCGAGCGCCCTGTCTTTGCCGCCCTTGCCGACACTTGTCCAGCCCTTGAGCCGGGTATAGGAGAATATCGCCGACATGATACTAAAAAATATCATAAGGACGGGCCGCGGTCAATACCGTGACAGAATTCTCCCCACTGCTTGACACGCGCAAAACCGGGGCTATAGTTGTTGCAGTTTACCCGCGGCGGATTAGCGGATTAAATGTCAAATGGCTGTCTATAAAAAACGCTCTTTTCCCCGATCTCTGCGTCAGGCCGAAAATAAAAATGCTCACATGATTTACAAAGTAGCTCTATTTAACGTATATGCTGCGCTTTTTATTTTCGTCCTTCCTTGACCTCGTGGAAAATAGCTGATTTTTAGAGATAGCCAAATGTGTAACCCGGCGCGGATGGAACCCTGTAATGCTCAACCTTGACGATACGGCCCGATAGAGACAGGGAGTTGTCCATAACCCACGTCAAAAAGGAGGTCGTATGAGAAAAGGTCTGATATTCATGGCGGTAGTCGCCTTCGTCCTTGTCGGCGCGCTCTATCAAGCAGGCGAGGCAAACGCGGCGCCGACTTTCGCGCGCCAGACGGGCATGGCGTGCGGGACCTGCCACTACCAGCACTTCCCGTCGCTCAATGCCTTCGGCAGGGCGTTCAAGTCGGGCGGCTACACGATGATCGGCGGCCAGTCCATGGTCGAGGGCGATATGCTCTCGCTCCCGGCCGTGCTCAACGCCGCGCTCATCACCAAGATCAGATATCAGAAGAGGAACGGCGACGGCGAATCCGGGTCCGCGGGCGCGCTCAACAAGGGGCAGCTCCAGTTCCCGGACGAAGGCGCTCTCCTAATCGGAGGCCGCGCCGGCGAACATATCGGTTTTCTGCTCGAAGGCCAGATAACCGACAACACCGCGCCGTTTTTCGCCTCCTTCAAGATGCCGGTGGTATACGGCAAGGACGTGCAGTTCTCGTTCATACCGTTTACCACGGATTCGGCGGGCGCGCCTTACGGCTTCGAGTTGCTCAACACCGGCGCGGTCAGGATGACCCGTCCGGTGGAGCACAGGACGGAGACCTCGGCGCAGCAGTACATAGGCACGGACGGCGCGGCCACCGGAGGCGCCTTTGTCGTGTCGAACGGCATGTTTTTCGCCAACTACTCCATCTGGTCTCCGACGCACGGCGCAAACTCCACCGGGCCTGAACTCAATTATCTGAGGCTCGCGGCCACCCCTACGTTCGCCGGATGGGACTTCGGCGCGGGTATCCAGTCGTGGAGCGGCACGGCAAAGCAGCCCGGGGCGGGCGCCACTCCGACGCGCACAATGGCAAAGGCCATAGCGTTCGACGCGCAGGCGCAGGGCACGGCCGGCCCTGTGCCCCTTGGCGTCTATTTCACCTGGGCCAAGGCCGCCAAGTCCAAGTCCGGGAAGATAGCGAACATGTATAACGCCAGCGCCAACAGGGCCAAGTCCGCATGGACGCTCGTGGCCGAGGCCGGGGTCATCCCCAATAAGCTCACCGCCCTGGCCGCTTACAGGGCGGGCAAGAACGGAGACCCGACGGGCATAGGAAAGGACAAGGACAACGCCACGACCATCGGCGCGAACTATAACGTGGCGCAGAACGTCGAGGTGCAGCTCAATCATTCATGGTATACCGGCAACGCGAACAAGGGGAATCTCAGGTCTGACGGCAACACGCTGACCACGCTCATGCTCTTCGCCGCGTTCTGAAGGGCGCGGCTGCTTGACGCAAAAAAAAGGAGGGCGGCCCCCTCCCTTTTTTTTGCGTCCGTTTATGTTAAAATTATGAGAACCAACGCGGAGGCATCGCTATGAATCCAGCATCGTCCGTAAAGCGCATGGGTCTTTCGTCTTTGTTTGTCTGGTTCCTCTGTCTCGCCGCCTTTGGCTGCGCCGGGCCGCTCAAGGTCGATTACAAGGCCGTTACCCAGGCAAAGGCATACGCCCCGGTCTCGTTCGCCATCCATGATTTCACTGACGCGAGGGGCGAACCGGGAACGCGCGCGATAGGGCGGCTCTCGGCCACGGTCTCTGACATGAACGGCGCCAGGATCGTCCTCGACGAAGACCCGGCGCAACTGGCGGCCAGGGCGTTCCGGGAGGAGTTCCGCGGCGCGGGTTACGTCGTCGCCGCCGGGGATGCGGCGAAGGACGCCGACTTCGCGCTCGACGGCCGGGTGCGGGAGTTCCGGCTCGACATCGGCGCAAGGGACGAGATAGCCATATCAATCGAGGCGTCGATTATTGAAAGAGAGACGGGCAGGGTTGTATGGTCGGGCGTGAAGACCGAGGGGGGGAGCAGGTTCGCAGGGGTGATGGGCAATTCGCGGGATACGATATCCAACTACATCTCGGCCTCGCTCGCCAGGGTGGCGTCAGGCGTGATAAACGACGCGGGGCCGCTTATCGAAAACACGCGGCCCGCCTACCGCCCCGCGCCCGCCGCGCCTATGGCGCCGACGGTTGAAGGCGCGGCCCCGGCGGATACGGGCAGGATGGTGGTTACGTCAGGGCCGGTTCGCGCGAAGGTCTATATCGGCGGCGTCTATCACGGGATGACACCGCTCAGGCTCGACCTGGCGCCCGGCATATACGACCTTGCGCTGAGGAGCAAGGGGCATAAGGACGCCTCTGAGAAGGTCTCGGTGCGGACAGGGCAGATGACCGAGGTTGAAATGGGGCTTGAAAAGGAGTGAGGCGCCGGGACGCGCTCAATGCTCACAGGGGCGGCCGGTTGAATTCGTCCATGACCCTCTTGCCGCACTCCGGGCATATCGAGTGCGTGAACTCTGCCTTCGAGTGCCTGCTTATGTAGGTCTCTATCCTGTTCCAGTAGCCCTGATCGTCGCGCACCTTCTTGCAGTAGGCGCATATCGGCAGGAGCCCGGTCAAGGTCTCCACCTTGCCGAGCGCGTCCTTTAGTTCCCCTATCAGCCTCTCTTTTTCCTCTTCGGCCCGGCGTCTCTTCCCGATGAATCTCGCGCTTATTATGCCGAGGAAGAGCATGAGCATGACCACCATGAGGCGCATGAAGAGTTCGTGGTGCGAACCCGCCGTGATGAGCATGTCGAGGAAGGATATCTCGTCGGCGCGCGGGTCGATGATGGAATCTATGACCACGAATACGGCCACGGCGATTACGCTGAGGTGTCTTATCTTGTTTTCGTCACGCATGTCTTTATCCCGCTTCGTTCGCGTGGCGCGAAGGGCGCTAACCCGTCCACCCGGCGCGTCGGCGCGCATACTCTAATTATACCAACTATGCGGAATCCCTGCATTATTTCGGCTGGCGGTCTATGCGTTGAGTTTTGAGAGGTCGGCGGTCCTGAAGTAGAGGTTGCGCACCGATGAGAGGAGCGCAAGGCGGTTTTTGCGGAGTTCCGCGTCCTCGGCCATTACGAGCACCTTGTTGAAGAAGGCGTCCACCGGTTCTTTGATGGACGCGAGCGCTGCGAATACCGAGGCGTAGTCGTTGCTGCCCGCATATCCGGCGATTAGCGGGGCGGCGCCGCGGGCCGCCTCGAAGAGGCCGCGTTCGTATTGGTCTTTGAATAGCTCGGGGTCGGGTTCCGCCGCCGAAGGCTCGACGCCCTTGAGTATGTTAGAGACGCGTTTGAAGGCGATGACCAGCCCCGGGCACGCCGGGTTCGACTTGAAACCCTCTATGGCCCTGGCCCGCGCCCCGATATCCACGATATCCACGGTATCGGCCCCGCCTGAACCCGCCGCAAGGGCCGCGTCTATGGAGTCGAAGGCCAACCCCTGTCCGAGGAGCATGTTGCGCAGGCGCTCCTTGAAAAAGTCCATTACGCCGGCCTTTATCCCGGCCTTGCGTCCGGCAACGAGCGCCTCCATGTCAACGCCCTCCTGCTGTGTCTTGCCCTTTGACACATCCCGCCCGATGACGCCGTCATGGAGCGATATCGAAATGTCAACGAGGCGCGTGAGGTTCACGCGCAGACCCTTGTCGATGATGATGGCGATGATGCCGAGCGCGGAGCGCCGGAGGCCGTAAGGGTCCTGGCCGCCAGTCGGCGTGAGTCCGACCGAGAAGCACCCGACTATGGTGTCGAGCTTGTCCGCGATGCTTATGACCGCGCCCGGAATGGACGCCGGAAGCTGCCCGCCTGACGCAGTCGGCAGATAATGCTCGGCAATGGCCGTTGCCACCGCCCCGGTCTCGCCGCCGCTCCTCGCGTATACGCCCCCCATTATGCCCTGCAACTTTGGGAACTCCCCGACCATGCCGGAGCACAGGTCTGCCTTGGCGAGCATGGCGGCGCGGCCAAGGACAAACTTGGAGTAGAGGCCGGGGCCGGTCTTTTCAGCTTCATAGGCCGCGGGGTTGAGACTTGGAGTCAGAAAGTCCGCGGCGCGCTCGCCCGGCTTCATCGCCTCGCAGTAGCGGATATCCGTGCCGATGGCTACGGCAAGGTTGGCGAACCTCTCCACCTTTTCGTACGACGTGCCGAGCTTTGCCTGAAAGACGACCCCCTTCAACGCCTCCACCCGCTCCGCGATCGGCTTTTTCACGTCCTGCTCGAAGTAGAATTTGGCGTCGTTGAGGCGCGCCCTGAGCACGCGCTCATTGCCCTTGCGCACGACGGATTCGTCAATGGGCCGCGTGTTGGCGACCGTTATGAAATAGGGCAGGAGGCGGCCCGTGCCGTCGGTGAGGGAAAAATACCGCTGGTGCTCGCGCATGGCGTTGACCACCACGCCGGACGGCAGTTTCAGAAATTCGGCGTCGAATCCGCCGCGCACGACCACTGGAAATTCGGTAAGGAATGTTACCTCGTCTATGAGACCCGGATCATCCACGAGGCATCCGCCCGCGTCCTTGGCCGCCTTCTGGATGCCCTCGGTTATTATGGCCTTGCGCTCCGCAGGGTCGGCTATGACAAAGGCGGCCCTGAGTCCTTCCACGTATGAAGACGCGCCGTCCACCGGTATCGGCCGCTTGCCTGAGTGGAACCTATGGCCGAAGGTGACGGAGCCGCTTTTTATGTGCCCCCATTCAAATTCAACGGGTATGCCGCCGTAGACCGCGCAGAGCCAGTGCACGGGACGCGCGAACGAGACCTCGTGGCTGCCCCACCTCATGGATTTTGCGAAGACCTCCTGCGAGACGGTCTCTCTCAGGATGTCGGGCAGTAGGGCGAGGGTATCCCGGCCCTTTATTTCCTTTACCGCGTAAGCGTATTCGCCCTTGTCCGATGCGACCGTCTTCATGTCTTTTATCTCCACGCCCTGCGACCTGGCGAAGCCGATGAGCGCGGGTGTAGGGTTGCCGCTCGCGTCGAAGGCGGCCTTTTTTTGCGGGCCTTTTACCTCCACCGTGGCGTCGCCTTGGCGCTCATCCAAGCCCTCTGCGATAAAGGCGAGCCTGCGCGGGCCGCCCAAGGGACGGATGGAGGCGCAGTTGAGCCTGTTCGCCTCGAACGTCTTTCGCAGGAACGCCTCAAGGGACGCAAGCGCCTTAGGTATAAAGGCCGCCGGGAGTTCCTCAGTGCCGATCTCGAATATCAGGTCTTTTGCCATACCATGTAATCTATCAGAAGAGGGAAAATTTTCAATACCTTTTTGCGGACTGGGCATCCGCCTTTAATTTTGACAGGCCGGCCTTCTTAGTGGTATGCTCATCCGATGTTCCGCTCAGGCTTCATAGCCATAGTAGGGCTGCCCAACGTCGGCAAATCCACTCTCCTGAACGCGCTTATCGGAGAGAAGATTTCCATCGTATCCAAGCGCCCACAGACCACGCGCAACACCGTTACCGGCGTGGTGAACCGGCCCGGCGCGCAGATGATATTCATCGACACGCCGGGCATCCACGAGGCCAGGGGGCTATTGAACGAGCGCATGGTCAGGGAGGCCCTCTCCGCGCTCAAATCCGCCGACGCGGTGGTCTACATGGTGGAGCCGTGGAAGGGAGTAACCGGCGAAGACCGCATGATAATAAAGAACCTCGGCAGGCTCTCCTGCCCGGTGGCGCTGGCGATAAACAAGACGGACGCCGTGGCTAAGGAGAGGATTTTGCCGCTCATAGCCGAGTTTTCCGCCCTCTATCCGTTCAAGGACATCGTCCCGGTATCCGCCCTTAAAAACGACGGCGTCGATACGCTCGCTGGCGTCATCGAAGGCGTCCTGCCCGAAGGCCCGAGGTATTTCTCGGATGACGCCATAACCGACGTGCCTGAGCGGGTAATAGCCGCCGAGATGATAAGGGAGAAGGTCTTTACGTTCGTCTCGCAGGAGGTGCCGTACTCGACGGGCGTCGTGGTCGAGGGCTTCAAGGAGAAGAAGGGCAGGGGCGTGGTGGTGATACAGGCCGCGATAAACGTCGAGCGCGAGGGACAGAAGGGGATTGTCATCGGCAAGGGCGGGGCCATGCTCAAGCGCATAGGCACCGCCGCAAGAAAAGACATCGAGGCCCTGCTCGGCGCAAAGGTCTTCCTCGAACTCTTCGTCCGCGTAAACCCCGGCTGGACGAGGAAGGCCGGGGAGATAAGGGAGTTCGGTCACTGATGAGACCCATAGTCGCCATAGTAGGCCGCCCCAACGCGGGCAAATCCACGCTATTTAACAGGCTCCTCGGCAGACGCAAGGCCATCGTGGGGGACGAGCCGGGCGTGACGCGGGACCTGAACTTCGCCGACACCGAGGAGTTCGGACGCGCATTCACCCTCGTGGACACCGGCGGGTTCGAGCCTAAGAGCACGGACGTCATCCTCACCCAGGTCAAGGCGCAGATGCGTCTTGCCATAGAGGAGTCGGACGTTATCGTATTCCTCATGGACGGCAGGGGCGCGCCGGCCGCCGGGGACGCGGAGCTTGTCAGGACGCTGCGCAAATCCGGCAAGTCCGTGGTCTACGCGGTCAACAAGATAGACACCCCGGCGAGGAAAGACCTGCTCGCGGATTTCTATTCCCTCGGCGTCTCGCCCCTTCTGGCCGTCTCCGCCGAACACGGCCTCGGACTCGACGACCTCGTGGACGCTGTCATCGAAAAGCTGCCCGTTGCCGCGCCGGAGGACGCGGCGCAAGACCGCACGAGGATCGCCATCGTCGGACGCCCCAACGTGGGCAAGTCCTCGCTCCTTAACATGCTCATAGGCAGGGAGCGGTCCATCGTTAGCCCCATCGCCGGAACCACCCGCGACGCCGTTGACACGCCGTTCGAGCACGCCGGGAAGGGTTATCTCTTCGTGGATACCGCCGGGATAAGACGCAAATCCAGGGTGGCCGAGGCCGTGGAGTCGTATAGCGTCATGGAGGCGATACGCTCGATAGACCGCTCGGACGCCGCCATGCTGGTCATGGACGGCTCGGCAGGACTTACGACGCAGGACGAGAAGATCGCCGGGATTATCGCTGACAAGGGCAAGAGCTGCGTTATAGTGGTCAACAAATGGGACATCGTCGAGAAGGACGCCAAGACCGCCGACCACGTAAAAGAGAGGATACGCGAGGGCATGCACTTCCTCTCTTACGCGCCGGTGGTATTCGTCTCGGCGCTGACCGGGCAGAGGGTGGCGAACATCTTCGGGGTCATAGACATGGTGGCGGCCGAGGGACGGACGAGGATACCGACCTCGCGCCTCAACGAGGCCGTAGCCGAGATAACCGCCAGGCACCCGCCCGGCGCGTGGAGGGGCAAGGAGGTCAAGTTCTACTACGCCACGCAGACGAGCGTTTCTCCGCCTACCTTCGTCTTTTTCTCGAACAGGCCGGAGGGCGTGGAGGACGGCTACATGCGGTACCTCGCCTCCAGTCTCAGGGAATACGTCGGGCTTCATAACTGCCCCGTCAGGATATTCATCAGAAAGAAGGAGTAGCATGAAGCGCGTAGCCGGGTTCTTCGGAGGCGTAATAGCCGGGTTCCGGACGTTTTTCAGGAACGACTGCGTCAACAGGGCCGCGGCCATATCGTTCTACGCGATCTTCTCCATCATGCAGCTCATGCTCCTCCTGACCGCGGGCCTGGGCTTCGTCCTCGGCAAGAACACCGGGATGCTCGATAAGGTCATAGACTTCGTGAGGCAGACCCTTCCGTATCTGAGCGACAAGCTCATAAGCGACCTGAAGGGCATCTCGCGGATATGGAAGACGCTCGGATGGGTGAGCATCATCTCACTCTTCTGGAGCGCGCAGTTCGTGCTCGACGGCGTGGCCAACGCGCTCGTGGCGGTCTTCGACACCGGCAAGAAGTTCGGTTTTTTCAGAAAAAAGATTATAAACATCCTGGTGCTCATCGCCGCGCTCGCCGCGGTGCTCGCCTCGGTCATGATAGCCGCGCTCGCGGGCATTCTCAGGAGGGTGAACCTCAGCGGCAGTTTCGGGATCAACGTCCACTCATATCAGTTCGAGGGCGCGCTCGTCAAGGTCTTCCTGCCGGGCGTGGTCATCGCCCTTGCCGTGACCTTTGCCTACCGGATATTTGCCGGGCCGAACCTGAACCTGCGCTACGCCTTTTACGGGAGCGTCGTATTTACGCTCCTGTGGGAGGCCGCAAAATATCTCTTTGCGGTCTATATCGCAAATTTTCCGACCTACAACACCTTCTACGCCTCGATGGGCGCGCTTATGATATTCATGATTTGGATATACTTCTCCGTATCCATATTCCTCTACTCCGCAGCCTTCGCAAAGGCGGCCTACGAGAGGCGCGGGGGGTGAGGCCGGGCTTTGACAATCATCATATCGCCGCTCGTTGCCGCGGGTTATGCTTTTAATGCGCCCCGGGCCGATAATTTCATTGTAAAAAATACCGATGTGTGAGAAAATTCAATTATTTGCGGGTGTAGGCTGCGGGGGCACCCATGACAACGCCAAAAGGACGCTGAAAAACTCGAAATCTGGGCAGGCTGCCCTCTGGCCGCTCGCCAAAGGCGAGCAATATAAAAGGATAACTTCCTTACCAGCCTGACGCAGTCATCAATCTTCCCATCGAGCTACTTTGTAAATCGAGCTACTTTGTAAATCGAGCTACTTTGTAAATCGAGCTACTTTGTAAACCGCAATGATAAAGACGCAATGGGAACCCAGCCAGATGCGAGGCCCCTATTAGCCCTATTAGCCCTATTAGATAGAGGAGCGACGAATGAGGCGCACGATTTACAAAGTAGCTCTATCTGCTGTGCGCCGCAGTGAGGAGCAACGAAGACAACGAGCAGGATTTACAAAGCAGCTCTATTGGACGTTTTTCAGCAGCCTGCCAAAAGGACGTGAAGATGAATCAATTCTATAAGAACATCGCCATGTGGCTCATTATCATCGCCACCGTGGTGTTGATGTTCAACCTCATAAGCTACAAGCAGCCCGGCAGCGATAAGGTCGTCTTCAGCGACTTTATCCAGGAGGTCGAAAAGGGCGGCGTCTCCGAGGTGGTGATACAGGGCAACGACCTCTCAGGCAAGCTCAAGGACGGCAGGGCGTTCAAGACCTACGCCCCGTTCTATCCCGACCTCGTGACGAAGCTGCGCGACAGCGGCGTGAAGATATCCGCCGAGCCGGTCTCCGAGGGCATGTCATGGGGGTCTTTGCTCGCCTCGTGGCTCCCGATGGCGCTCATCATCGGCGTCTGGATATTCTTCATGCGCCAGATGCAGTCCGGCGGGGGCAAGGCCATGAGCTTCGGCAAGTCCCGCGCCAAGCTATTAACCGAGAACCAGCACAGGGTGACCTTCAAGGACGTCGCGGGCATAGACGAGGCGAAGGACGAGGTCGAGGAGATAATCGAATTTCTCAAGGACCCGAAGAAGTTCACGAGGCTCGGCGGCAGGATACCCAAGGGCGTGCTCCTCGTCGGCTCTCCGGGCACGGGCAAGACGCTCCTGGCAAAGGCCATAGCGGGCGAGGCCGGGGTGCCGTTCTTTTCGATATCGGGCTCTGACTTCGTCGAGATGTTCGTGGGCGTGGGCGCCTCGCGCGTGCGCGACCTGTTCGTTCAGGGCAAGCAGAGCGCGCCTTGCATCATATTCCTCGACGAGATAGACGCCGTGGGCAGGCACAGGGGCGCGGGTCTCGGCGGCGGGCACGACGAGCGCGAGCAGACCTTGAACCAGCTCCTCGTGGAGATGGACGGCTTCGAGAGCAACGAGGGCGTCATCATCATCGCGGCCACCAACCGGCCCGACGTGCTCGACCCGGCGCTCCTGCGCCCCGGCAGGTTCGACCGCAACGTGATAGTCCCCAAGCCCGACGTGAAGGGCAGGGAGGAGATACTCAAGGTGCACGCCGCGAAGACGCCGCTCTCCGGCGACGTGAACGTGGACGTGATAGCCAGGGGCACCCCGGGCTTTTCGGGGGCCGACCTCTCGAACCTCGTCAACGAGGCCGCGCTCCTCGCCGCGAGAAGGGGCAAGGACAGGCTCACTATTGTGGAGTTCGACGACGCCAAGGACAAGCTCCTCATGGGCACCGAGAGGCGCTCCATGATAATTAGCGACAAGGAGAAGCGCAACACCGCGTACCACGAGGCCGGACATACGCTCGTGGCGAGGCTCATACCGGGCACCGACCCCATACACAAGGTCTCCATCATACCCAGGGGCATGGCGCTCGGCCTCACCATGCAGCTCCCCATAGACGAGAGGCATACGTATAACAAGGAGTATCTCCTCAACAACATCGCGGTGCTCATGGGCGGCAGGGCCGCCGAGGAGCTGATACTGCACCACATGACCACGGGCGCGGGCAACGACATAGAGCGGGCCACTGAACTGGCCAGAAAGATGGTCTGCGAGTGGGGCATGAGCGAAAAGCTGGGCCCGCTTACCTTCGGCAAGAAGGAAGAGCACATATTCCTCGGGAAAGACATGGGGCAGAGGAGAGACTTCAGCGAGCACACCGCCCTTGAGATAGACGCCGAGATAAAGAAGGTCGTCATGGACAATTATGAGAGGGCCAAGGGCCTGCTTGAGGAGAGGACCGACGCCCTTCACAGGATAGCAAAAGGTCTGCTTGAAAAGGAAGTCCTCGACGCAACGGAAATAGACGGCCTCATCGCGGGCGTAGAGGGCGTGGTCAAGGCCACAACTCAGGAGTCATGGCTCGGTTCCGCGCCGCCGGCAAGCGCGAGGCAGACGGCGGATGATCTGGCCGCTCCCGCGCCGGGGCACGACGCCCCCGCGCTCGGCGTCCCGGCCAAGTAGAGGGCAAGGCAGTCCCGCGCATAGGCGCCCGGCGGCCTCTTTTCCGTCCGGCATAATAAAAAATCAAGATACAACCCAGCGCCACTTTTCGCCGCGTAGCTCCGTGCCTGCACTGTTATCGGCGACGAAAGTGACGCTGGGTGAGTTGGTTCAGGCATGACCAACGCGCAGGGCGGAGCCGGGATTGCGTTCAATGGGCTTGTGCCCTATATTTATTTTACGGGCGGGCCGGGGCGGGCCGTGCCCGCCATTTGAATGGGTTGCCGTTCGGCAATAAAACCGCGAGTCGCGTATTTACATGGAACTGTTTTGCAATCCCCCCGCCCGCGTTGAAATTTGACCTCAGGATAATAACGAAGCATCAGGAGGCGCCCAGTGCTGCCGGCCAGACGCATCAACATAACTTCCGTGGAACGGTCGCGCACCGAGATGACGCGCATAGGCGTGGACCCGGCGGGCATAGGCATCATGACGCCCAAACAGTTCCACTATAACCTCAAGATAGACGGGCTTACCCCGGCGCAGGCCAACGTCCTTAAGCAGGACATGCTCTCCATAGGCGGCGAGGCGGCGGTGGCAAAGGGCGCGGCCTCGTGCTCCGTCGTCTCGACCGGCGCGCTCGTCTCCGGCACCGCGAGGCAGTTCGAGATGCTTATTGAAAAGCTGGCCGTCCAATCCTTCGGCCTGCCGGAGGTGGCGTATAGCCTCGGCACGGCCATAGCCAGTCTCGGCAAGGCGGGCTTCGTGATAAATGGGCGCAAGGGTTTGCTGATGACCGGGGGGCGCACCATCATCATGGGCATATTGAACGTCACCCCGGATTCGTTCTCCGACGGGGGCGCGTTTTTGGAGAAGGACAAGGCCGTGGAGCAAGGGCTCCGCATGGCGGCGGATGGCGCGGACTGGATAGACGTCGGCGGCGAGTCCACGAGGCCCGGGGCCTCGCCCGTGCCGGTTGAAGAGGAATTGCGGAGGGTTGTGCCTGTGGTGGAGGAACTGTGCAAGGCCGGGCTGACGGTATCCATAGACACCACGAAGGCCGCGGTTGCGAAGGCCGCGCTCGAGGCCGGGGCCGAGATGGTAAACGACGTAAGCGCCCTCGGCGCGGACATCGGCATGGCCGGGGTGTGCAGGGGGCACGACGCGCTCGTAGTCCTGATGCACATGCGCGGCGCGCCCGCGACCATGCAGTATGACGCGGAATACGACGACGTCATGGCGGCGGTCTTCGCGCACCTCGCGGAGAGGATGCAATTCGCGCGGGGCCGCGGCATCGATGAAGAAAAGATCATCATCGACCCGGGCATAGGGTTCGGAAAGACCGCCGCCGGGAATCTGACGCTCATAAGGAACATAGGCGAGTTCCGTTCGCTCGGCAGGCCGGTGCTCGTAGGCGCGTCGAGGAAGTCGTTCATAGGCAAGCTCACCGGAACGGATGCGTCCCAGCGCCTGCCCGGTACCATCGCCGCGCACACGGCGGCCATACTCGCCGGGGCCGACATCCTGCGCGTCCATGACGTGGCCGAGGCCAGCGCCGCGGCAAAGGTTGCGGACGCGATAAGAAACGCCTGATGGCCGATGTTAAAGGCCTGGCGCTGTGGCTATCGGACTGATCTACTAACGTGGTGGACGGTATTCCGTAAAACGGACGGGCAGCTGGAAGGTTCCTATATGAAATCGAGACCGGCCATTGACCCGCTGCAACGCGAGGCGGGAAAATTTGAATATATGCTCCGTAAGAATATCGAATGGCTGCGCGGGGGGGCAGGAATGCTTGCGGTGCCGTGCAAGACCGCAGTTGCGCGCAAGGCGCTTAGATTCGCGTGGGAGAGATCATCTGGCGTCGAATCAGCGGCGATATATAGATTCGGCGCGGCGCGGCATTTCGGAGTTTCCGTCGACGCCTGCGCGCTTATCGTCCGCTTTGTCCCTGATGGGCGGAGCAAGGAATGCCGCGATTACGAATCTCTTGCCGGCGATGGCTTCCCCCCGGCGCGCGTTTTTGGATTGAGAGACGGGCGGTTGGCGGCAGATGTCCCGCTTTATGAGAAACGGCGCGTTTTTTCCACGGCGGATGCAGGCGGCTGGCGTTCAGGGATTAAGCATGATTGTAGCAGCGTCTTTGAATTGCACAAGGAAGGAGACCGATACGTCAATGGCCTCGGCGAGGCTGCCGACCTTGAAGATGATCTTGTTTTTCCGCTTTTAAAGAGTTCGGATTTGGCGTGCTGCAAAAAGCCTCATAGGTATCTGCTCGTGCCGCAACGGACAATTGCCGAAAATCTTAAATGTTTGGAGAGTTACGCGCCCAAGGTCTGGACATACCTTATGACGCACTCATCGCTTATAGATAAGAGGGCGAGTTCCGTTTACAGGGGGAGACCTCGTTTTTCAATCTTCGGCGTGGGCGCATATTGTTTCGCGCCATGGAAGGTGGGGATTTCGGGTTTTTATAAGAAGCTGGAGTTTGTCAAGGTGCCGCCGTTTGAGAACCGTCCGGTCATGCTGGACGATACGTGCTATTTCTTCGCATGTCAATCCGAGGGAGAATGCGATGCGCTGCATGATATCGTGTCATCGACTCCCGCAAGGGAATATTGGCCGTCATTGATCTCTTGGGACTCGAAACGCCCTATTACGGCCGCGCTATTGAATTCTCTGGATTTATACGCCGTCGCGCGGGCGATAGGAAGAGATTGCGAAGCCGTGCGCGCCCTTGCCGGACGCAATTGCGCGCCGCGCAGGATGGGCGCGCAAGGGCCGTCTCTTTTTCCCAAGGAAGCGGCGGTTTAATTAAACGGCAATCTCCGACGAGAAAGGGTTGGTGGGAGCTTAAAAAATAAATCTATTTTAACGCGGCGCCGTATCCTTGTTCAATTTTCTTTTGGGAAATCAAAGAGTTCGGCCTTGCAAACTAAATCTATTCTAAATCAATTTTCCAAATATATTCCATGTTCGACATCCTACTCCGTCTGCATAACATAGTCGAGGTCATCGACATCATCATCGTGGCGGTGGTCATCTACTGGCTCATGCTGATGTTCAAAGGGTCCAAGGCCGAGAGGATGCTCTGGGGGCTTGGCGTCATAATCATCGTCTATTTCGTCTCGCAGAGGGTGGAACTGCTCACGCTCCACTGGATACTCTCGAACTTCTTAGGCTCCATCATCATCTTCATCATAGTCGTATTCCAGCAGGACATCCGGCGCGCCCTCGTGCAGATGGGCAAGCCGTTCAGCACGGCTGACATAAAGGTCGCGGGCGAGTATCTCGACGAGATAACCAAGGCCGTCTCCTCCATGTCGAGGAAGAGGACGGGGGCGCTCATCGCGCTTGAGCGCTCGATGGACCTCGGGGATTATCTGGAGATAGGCGTGGAGGTCGACTCGCGCGTAACCAAGGAACTCCTCCTCTCCATCTTCGATACCGCCTCCCCGCTCCACGACGGCGCGGCGGTGGTGAGAAAAGGGAGGATATTCAAGGCGGGGTGCATCCTGCCGCTCACCGAGCGCGAGGTGAGAAAGTCCATGGGCACCAGGCACAGGGCCGCCATCGGGCTCGCGGAAGAGACGGACGCGGTGATAATCGTCGTCTCCGAGGAGACGGGAGAAATAACATTCGTAGCGGAGGACGCGGTCAACGAGAGGATCGAGCCGGCCTGGCTCCTCGGCGAATTGAAGAGGCTATTCCCGGCGGTGGCCGCCGGATTCAGGCAGTATCTTCCGTGGAGGTTCGGCCAGTGAGGGGTTCCGAGATGAGAGGTCTCCATATCGGCGTTTTTCCGGGCGGGGGATAGGATGCGCGGCTTTCTCCTTAAGAACCTGCGGCTCAAGCTGATTTCGCTTGCCTTTGCGTTTGCGTTGTGGTTTTTTGTTGCGGGGCAATCCTCGACCGAGCTTGGCATAATGGCGCCGCTTGGGTACAAGGGCATCCCCAAGGACATGGTGATGACGAGCGCCCCATTCGGCGAGGTGGAGGTCAGGGTCACGGGCCCCAGGTTTCTCGTCAACAACCTTGAGTCGTCCCGGATAATCGCGGAACTGGACTTGAGCGGCGCCAAGGAGGGTACCAACAACTACAGGGTGCCCTCCAAGGACGTCTCCGTCCCCATGGGCGTCAGGGTATCGCGCGTCGTGCCCGGGGTGGTCGAGGTGCACATGGAGCGTCTCGTAGAGGTGGAACTTCCGGTAAGGGTCAGGTTCCACGGCAAGGCCGCCCCTGGGTTCAGGATAACCGGGGTGGCGGTGTCGCCGAGGACGGTCACGGCGAGCGTGCTCGCAAAGGACGCGCCCGGGCTTGCCGGCGTTTACACGAAGCCCGTTGACGTAAGCGGACTCGATGAGTCCGCGAGCGTGAGCGCTGCGCTCGACGCGCCGGAGCCGGAGTTCATGAATATCAGCGCGTATAACGTCACGGTGAGGATCACCGGGACAAGCGAGAGGTAGCGATGCATTCAAAAAAGAGGCTCTTCGGCACCGACGGGGTCCGCGGCATAGCCAACATAAAGCCGATGACCGCCGAGATGGCGCTCCAGCTCGGCAGGGCCATCGCCTATATATCCCGGAAAGAGGCCAGACGCCACAGGATAGTCATAGGCAAGGACACGAGGCTCTCCGGCTACATGCTCGAGGGCGCGATGATGGCCGGCATCTGCTCGATGGGCGTTGACGCGCTCATGGTCGGGCCGCTGCCGACTCCGGGCATAGCGTTCATCACGTCGAGCATGAGGGCGGACGCGGGCGTGGTCATCTCCGCCTCGCACAACCCGTATCAGGACAACGGCATAAAGTTCTTCTCGCGCGACGGATTGAAGCTCCCGGATGAGACGGAGCTTGAGATTGAGAGGTTCATCCTGGAGAACCACGACCCCTCGCACAGGCCCACCGCGAGCGAGGTGGGCAAGGCGTACAGGGTCGACGACGCCATAGGCAGATACGTCGTATTCGCAAAGAACGCCTTCCCCAAGGAGCTTACCCTCGACGGGTTGAAGATAGCCGTTGACTGCGCCAACGGCGCGGCGTATAAGGTGGCACCGGCGGTCTTCTACGAGCTTGGAGCCGAGGTCATCCCGATTGGCGTGGCCCCGAACGGCGAGAATATCAATAAAGAGTGCGGGGCGCTCCACCCGGAGAACGTCGCAAAGGCCGTGGTCGAGCGCGGTGCGGACATCGGCTTCGCCATCGACGGCGACGGCGACCGGTGCATCATGGTGGATGAGAAGGGCATGATACTCGACGGCGACTACATACTCGCCATATCCGCCCTTGGCCGGCTCAAGGAGGGGGCGCTCGACAAAAAGACGCTCGTGGCCACCATAATGAGCAACTCCGGCCTCGAAGAGGCGATAACCGGCGCGGGCGGGAAGATGATACGGACGGCGGTCGGCGACAGATACGTGGTCGAGGAAATGTTGAAGGGCGGGTACAACCTCGGCGGAGAGCAGTCAGGCCACGTGATATTCCTCGACCATACCACGACCGGAGACGGCACGATAACGGCCCTGCAGATACTCAAAAGGATGGTCTCGGAAGGCGCTAAACTCTCGGAGTTGGCCTCCGTCATGCGGACCTACCCGCAGGTTCTGGTGAACGTCAAGGTGAAGCAGAAGAAGGATATCGCGCAGATGCCTGAGGTCTACGGGCTGCTAAAGACCGTGGAAAAGCGGCTCAAGCGCAGAGGCAGGGCCTTTATCAGGTATTCCGGCACCGAGCCCCTCGCAAGGATAACCATAGAAGGCGAACGCGAGGACGAGATCCGCGCATGGGCGGACGAGCTGGCGGCGCTTCTGAAAAAGGAAGTGGGGTAAAGACCGTGATGCGTTTGAGGAAGCGGTCAGCTTTCTAACGCATCCCAGCCTTATAAAGGAGTCTTATAGCATGCCCAGACTTTCAGTCAACGTGGATCACGTGGCGACGATACGCAAGGCGCGCGGCGCGAGCGAGCCTGACCCGGTGACCGCGGCGCTCATGGCCGAGCTCGCCGGGGCCGACGGCATAACCGTGCATCTGCGCGAGGACAGGCGCCACATTCAGGACAGGGACGTATATCTCCTGAAAAACACCCTGAAGACGCGGCTCAACCTTGAGATGGCCGCCACCAAGGAGATGCTCTCCATCGCGCTTGAGATAAAGCCCGACATGGTGACGCTCGTGCCGGAGAAACGGCAGGAGTTGACCACGGAGGGCGGCCTGGACGTGAAGACCCAGCTTGAGCCGCTCAAAAAATTCGTAGCTTCCCTGAAAGACGGCGGCATCTCGGTCAACCTTTTCATAGACCCAAGCCCGGATGCGGTAAAGGCCGCTCACCGGATAGGGCCTGACGGAGTGGAGATACATACTGGCAGGTATGCGGATGTGCCTTTGACCGAGCGCGACTCCGAGTTGAAAAGGATATACGATTCCGTCACGCTCTCAAAGAGGGTCGGACTCAAGACTCATGCGGGCCACGGCCTCGACTACCACAATATAGGCGGCGTCGCGGCGATGAAGGAGATAGAGGAGTTTGCCATAGGCTTTGGCATCATCGCAAGGAGCGTCTACTCCGGCATAGGCGCGGCGGTGGCCGAGATGAAGAGGCTGATAGAGGGAAGATAGGAGGTGGGAGGTGGGAGGTGGGGAGTGGGAGGTAGCGCTGACTTTCCCGCTTCCCACCCGCCGTCATTATGATACACGGCATCGGCATAGACATAGTCGACGCGTAGAAGTTCAGGGCCGTCATGGAGCGGCGCGGGAGCGGCTTTTGCGAGAGGCTCTTTACGCCCGGCGAGACCGCCTACTGCATGAGGCAGAGGCGTCCGCACGAGCACTTCGCGGCCCGCTTCGCGGCAAAGGCGAGCCTTGTGAAGGCCCTGGGCAGGGGCCTCGCGTTCAAAAGGATAGAGGTGTTGCGTGGAGAGGGTGGACAGCCTGAGATAAAGGCGGCAGACTTGGGTGAGGGGTTCAGGCTCGCCGTATCCATTTCGCATGACGGCGGCTACAGCATAGCGCAGGTCATAGTGGAGAAGTGAAATGGGAAAAATCCTTTTACGCATCACGCATAGAGCTGCGATTTACAAAGTAGCCCTATCTGTAAATCCCGCGCACGCATCACGGCATCTATGAAACTCGCCACCTCAGATACGATTAAAGAGATAGACCGGGCCGCCGTGGAGGACTACGGCATGGCAGGGTTGCAGCTCATGGAAAACGCCGGACGCGGCGTTGCAGACCTCGTGCTCCGCGAACTTGGCGCCGGCGGCAAGAAAGGCCGCGTTGCCGTTATAGCGGGCAAGGGCAACAACGGCGGTGACGGCTACGTGGCGGCGCGCCATCTGAGGAACGCGGGCATCGACGTAATCGTCTTCTCGCTTGCGAGGCCGAAGGGGCTTAAAGGCGATGCGGCTGTAAACGCATCAGTATGGGGCCGGATGGGAGGCGCAACCGCGGGGATATCGACTAATGCCGACATCGCCAGACACGCATCCGCCATCAGGCACGCTACGGTCATAGTCGACGCGATCTTCGGCACCGGGCTTTCTACCGCGGTAAAGGGCGTTCATGCCGGCGTTATAGAATTCATCAATTCGCTCGGCAAGAGGGTCGTATCCGTTGACGTTCCCTCCGGCATAGACGCCGCAACCGGCGCTGCGCTCGGCGTTGCAATCAAGGCCGGCCTCACCGTCACGATGGCTATGCCTAAACTCGGACTCTATCTCTATCCGGGGCGCGCATGCGCGGGCAGGATAGAGGTCGTTGACATCGGCTGCCCCTCGGCGCTTATCAACGGAGACGATATTCGATACAACCTAATCACCGGCGCGGACGTGAGCGGAGTTCTGAGGCCGCGCAAGATTGATTCGCACAAGGGGAGTTACGGACACCTCCTCGTGCTTGCAGGCTCTCCGGGCAAGACGGGCGCGGCGTACATGGCGGCGACCGGCGCGATGAGGGCCGGTGCCGGGCTGGCGACCATCGGTCTGCCTGAGAGTCTTGAGCCGATAATGGAGGCGAAGACGACTGAGGTTATGACGCTCGGCCTGCCGGAGACCGCGGCCCATGCGCTCGGAGGCGTCTCGTTCGAGGCCGTTTGCAAGGCGATGAATGGCAAGGCGGCAATCGTCATAGGCCCCGGGCTCGGCGCAACGGACGATATTGCGGGATTGATGGAGCGCATCCTGAAGGCATCGAAGCTGCCGATGGTTATCGACGCCGACGGGTTGAACGCGCTTGCCGGGCGGCTTGACCTCCTGCGCAAGACGCGCGCGCCCATAGTGCTTACCCCGCACCCCGGGGAGTTGGCGAGGCTCCTTGACATGAAGACCGCTGACGTTCAATCCGGCAGGATAGGCGCGGCCTCCGCGCTTGCCGCAAAGACCGGCGCGGCGGTAGTCCTCAAGGGCGCGGCAACGGTGATAGCGAGTCCTGACGGCGCGGTCTGGATAAACCCGACCGGCAACGCCGGGCTTGCCACGGCAGGCGCCGGAGACGTGCTTGCGGGCATGATAGGCGGCCTCATCGCGCAGGGGTGCGAGACAATGGACGCGGCCATAGCCGGGGTCTATATCCACGGTCTGGCCGCGGACGAGATAAAGGCCGCGAACGGCGAGGCCGGGATGATGGCGATGGATTTATTACCGGTAATCCCGCGCGTTATGAACTCCCTCATCGTTGCCGCGTTATGAAGAGGGTCTACGTTACAAACTCGCCTGAAGAGACCGAGGGGATAGCGGCGGCGTTGACGAGGGGGTTGAAACCCGGCGCCTGCATCGGCCTTATCGGAGAGCTTGGCGCCGGTAAGACCTGCTTCGTAAAGGGCGTTGCAAAGGCGCTCGGCGTGGCGGGTTACGTGAAGAGTCCGTCTTTCAACATAATAAACATCTACGAGGCCTTACCTGTCCCGCTCTATCACATAGACCTCTACAGGCTCTCAGGCCCGGACGAACTCCGCGAAGCAGGGCTTGAAGATTATATTTACGGAGAGGGGTTTTCCGTTATAGAATGGGCGGAAAAGGCGCCGGGGCTTCTGGCCGACTGTTCCCTGGTGGTCAGGATTTCATATAAGGGCGAGACCGGGAGGGAGTTGGAGGTGGAGGGCGGATGAGCCGAAAGACTCTGGAAAAGATACTTGGCGGCGTATCGGATAAGAATATCCGGTTTGATGAATCGCGGAATATCCTTCTGGGATTTAAGTTTGCAGAAAGGGTCAAAGGGGGCCATCATATTTTTAACAGATTCGATGTGCAGGAAATTGTCAATTTGCAGCCTCTTAAAGATGGAAAGGCAAAGGCGTATCAGGTAAAGCAGGTCAGGGATTTACTATGAAGTATAAGCTCAATAGAGAGGAGTAATTATGTACAGGTACGAGATAATCATATACTGGAGCGATGAAGACGGCGCTTATGTGGCCGAGGTGCCGGAACTCCCCGGGTGCATGGCCGACGGCGCTACGTACGAAGATGCGTTGCGCAACACGGAGACAGCGATAGCAGAATGGATTGATACGGCAAGGGGCATGGGCAGGGATATACCCGCCCCGAAAGGCAGACTCCTGTATGCATGATGCCGACGCAATCGGCATGAACAAGAGGCGGCCGGGGGCTAAGGCCGCACAATAAACGGCGAACAGGCCGCGCCTGTTCGAGAGGAGGCTTACGAATGAGTGGACATGAAGGCTGCGGCCCGGGTTGCGAGGGACATGAGGCAACTGAGCTGGATTTTGTATTCTACGAGATCGAGATGTTCAGGACGGCGTACGAGGCGTGGCAGCAGTATAGCGAAGACGGGTTCCTGAACAACAGCTTCCTTGAGGTCTTCCTGCTGCACTTCAGGGCGCTGCACGAGTTTTTGCACTCCGACGGCGAACTGCCCGAAGGCGCGTTGGAGGCGCAGGAGTTTTTCGATACCGAGGAGGAGTATGAGGGTTTTCTGAAAGACAGATGCGGGGACGAAGACCTTGCTTATCTCGTGAGACAGGACGCCCGCGCGCACAAGAGGCTTGCCCCCTTGACCCTCAGCCGCTTGGAGGACATGGAGGAGTGGGACATCCACAAGATTCACGACGCCATGAACAAGTCGATAGAGGCGTTCATACAGACCGTGCCTGACCTTTGCGCGGATCAGGAAGAGCCTGCCCCGTAGTTGCCGATTCATCGGCGTATCTGTCTTTTTGCACGCGCCGGGATCTGCAAATCCCGGCTCTGTACCGCTCCAAAGCGAGGTTGACGGCCAGATGGTTGACGAAAAGATGAGAGAGTTCGACGTGGTTGTCATAGGCGGCGGCCCCGGCGGGTACGTGGCCGCGATAAGGGGCGCGCAGCTTGGGGCTAAGGTTGCGCTTATCGAGAGAGACAAAATAGGCGGGACGTGCCTTAACCGGGGCTGCATCCCGACAAAGGCGCTCTACTACTCGGCAAAGGCGCTCAATAGCGCGCGCCGCGCCGGGGAATTCGGCGTCAACGTGAGCGGCGTATCCTTCGACCTTGCAAAGGCCGTTACGAGAAAGGGAGATATCGTCCGCCAGCTTGCCGGCGGCGTGGAGCAGCTATTAAAAGGCAACAAGGTCGAGGTGATACGTGGCTCCGGGGTTGTCGAGGCTGCAGGCAGGGTGGCGGTTACAACCACAGCCGGGGCTGAGGTCATAGCCGCCACAAAGGCCGTAATTATCGCCACGGGCTCGGAGCCTGCAATGATACCGGCCTTTAATATCGACGGGAAGAACGTCCTTACCTCCACAGAGATGCTGGAGCTTAAAGAAGTCCCCAGGAGCCTCCTCGTAATCGGCGGCGGGGTCATGGGCTGCGAGTTTGCGACGCTCTTCGCGGCCTTCGGCTCAAGCGTCACGATAGTCGAACTCCTGCCGGCGATACTTGCAACCGAGGACAAGATGGTCTCGCGGGTGATAGGCAAGCGGTTCAAGGAGACTGGCGTCAACTGCCTCACAGAGGTCTCGGTCGAGTCTGTCGAGGCATCGGAGGCGGGCGTCAAGACGCGCCTCAAGGACGGCAGGGAGTTTTTGACGGAGAAGGTATTGGTCTCCATCGGCAGGAGTTTCAATTCCAAAGGGCTCGGTCTTGAGAAGAACGGCGTCAAGATGAACAGGACTGCCATCGCGGTCAACGACGGCATGGAGACGAACGTCAAGGGCGTCTATGCCATCGGCGACGTGACCGGGAAGATGCTCCTCGCGCACGTGGCCTCGGCGCAGGGCATCGTGGCCGTGTCGAACGGTCTCGGCAAGGCGGCAACCATGGATTATTCGGCGATACCCGGCGGCATATTCACCGACCCGGAAATCGCCTCGGTCGGCCTGCGCGAGAAGGACGCGGCGGAAAAGGGCATAGCCGTCTCAGTCGGCAGGTTCCCTTACGCGGCATCAGGCAAGGCGCTCGGCATGGGCGAGACGGACGGGTTCGTGCAGATAGTCGCTGACCCCGGCGCCGGCAAGGTGCTCGGCTGCTCGATAGTAGGCGCTCATGCCACGGACCTGCTCGGCGAGGTGACGCTCGCGGTAAAGGCGGGCGTGACGGCGAAAGAAATAGCCGAAACAGTTCACGCTCACCCGACGCTCCCGGAGCTTGTCATGGAGGCCGCCGAGGACGTGCACGGCATGGCCATACACAAGGTCGGGAGGAAGAGATAGCGATGTCCCTCATCGTCCAGAAATACGGCGGCACCTCGGTCGGGAACGTCGAGCGCATAAAGAACGTCGCAAGGCGCGTGGCAAGGACGTTCAGCCAGGGCAACCGCGTCGTCGTGGTGCTCTCGGCCATGTCCGGCGAGACGAACAGGCTCGTGGCGTTCACGCAGGAGTGCAGCGAGTTTCCTATAAGCAGGGAGTATGATGCCGTCATATCGACAGGCGAACAGGTGACAATCGGACTCCTCGCGCTTGTCCTTAAAGAGATGGGCTATCAGGCAAAGAGTTTCCTCGGGCATCAGGTGCCGATAATAACCGATTCGAGTTTCGGTTCCGCCCGCATAGAGGATATCAAGCCGGGCAACCTCATGGCCGAACTCGACAGGGGCGTCATAGCGGTCGTGGCCGGGTTTCAGGGCGTGGACGCGGACGGGAGCATCACGACGCTCGGACGCGGCGGCTCGGACACCACGGCCGTGGCGCTCGCGGCGGCCCTGAAGGCCGACGTGTGCGAGATATACACGGACGTGGAGGGCGTCTACACGACCGACCCGAACATCTGCTCGGACGCGCGCAAGCTGGAACGGGTATCTTACGACGAGATGCTTGAGATGGCCTCGCTCGGCGCGAAGGTGCTCCAGACGCGCTCGGTCGAGTTTGCAAGAAAATACGGCGTGCCGGTGATGGTCAGGAGTTCATTCAACGACGCTACAGGCACGCTCGTGTGCAAGGAGGACAAGGAGATGGAGAAGGTAGTCGTATCAGGCGTGACGTATAATAAGGACGAGGCCAAGATCTCGGTCTTGCGGGTGCCGGACAGGCCCGGCATCGCGGCCCTGCTCTTCCGCCCGCTCACCGAGGCTGGTATAAACGTGGACATGATAGTCCAGAACATCAGCCACGACAGCCAGACCGACCTGACGTTTACCGTCACGAAGACGGAGTTCAAGCACGCCATGAAACTCGTCAAGGAGACCGCCGGCAAGATAGAGGCCGAGGACGTTATCGGAGACCCGAACATCGCAAAGGTCTCGATAGTGGGCGCGGGCATGAGGAGTCACGCCGGGGTCGCCTCGCGGATGTTCGACGTGATGGCGCGGGAAGGCATAAACATCCAGATGATATCCACCTCCGAGATAAAGATATCGTGCGTGGTCGACGTGAAATACACCGAGCTCGCCGTGCGCGTCCTGCACGAGGCGTTCGGACTGGGCAAGACCGACGTGGCGGAGGAGAAGTGACCATTATGCCGGCATTTGTCTTGAAGACGCTTAAATTCCTGAATCCCGGCGAGCAGGAGGCCGTTCGTTTATTCGAGGGCATGGTTAAAGAGGCGCTCTTGGACAATCTGATGATGCTTGAGGTATTCGGCTCAAAGGTGCGCGGCGATTTCGGCGCGGAATCGGATATCGATGTTTTTGTGTTGGTGAGAACCTTCGTCCCTGATATTATGACCGCTGTCGCCGCTATCTCATCGGATATAAGCGTCAATCGGGGGGTTCTTATCTCGCCCGTGGTGTTTAGCAATAATGAGTATGAGAAAAATATAAGATCAAATACATTTTTTTTCAGGAGTTGAAGGGTTGCGGGGTTCTCCTTTATGAAAGGGAATAATGCCGAACTCGAAGGTTATAAGGCGCAAGGGGAGGAGCGAGGGCGTTGAAGGAAAAGAGATTTTTCAAGACGAACGTCCTATCCGATGAGCAACGGGCCGCCGTTGTCAAGACCGTGAAGGAGAGGCTTTTTGAAGACCTGCGTGTCTCATTCGCTTATATTCACGGTTCCTTTGCCGAGGGGGTGCCGTTCCGGGACGTGGACGTTGCGGCGTATCTGAAACCGGAGGGCGACGCGTTGGGCTTTGAGGCGGATACGTCCTATGAACTCGGCGAGAGGGCGGGTCTTCCGGTGGACGTAAAGGCGATAAACTCCGCGCCGCCGACCGTCAGGATGGCGGTTCTGCGAAAGGGGATCCTGCTCTTCGCAAGGGACGAGGCCGCGCTTGCGGACTTCGTGGAAGACGCCGGGAGGCGCTATGCGGAGTACGCCCATTTCAGGGACATCTATCTCGGGACATGAGCCATGACGGAGATCGACAGAGACCGCGTCGCAAGGGCAAAGGCGGACATGCTCGACGCGCTGGGACAGATGGAGTCCATCCTCGGCGAGGGCAGGCAGAGCTATTTGTCCGATCCCAAAAGCCGGGCCGCGCTGAAGTATCTGCTCATCGAGACGGTCGAGGCCGTTGCCGACGTTTGTCAGCATCTCCTTGCGCGCACAAAGGGGCTGCCGTGCGAGGGCTACGTCGACTGCGCCGCCAAGGCCGGCAAGGCGGGCATCATATCGCCGGAACTCTCGAACAGGTTGAGAAGGCTCGCCGACCTGGGGAACAGCCTCATCCATAGATATTGGATAATCGACGACGAGCGGCTTTTCAATGAGACGCTCGAGGGCAAGGGCGATATAAGGAAGTTTTTGGATGAGATAGATGGGCTTTTGAGGAGCGGTTGACGGAAGACCGGGTATCGGCGGCGTTGGAGGGATATAGGGCGCCGCGGGAATTGGCAGTATTTGCAAGTTCAGTATGGCAGACTGGGCACCGCGCGCGTAACCCAACCTGCAGGTAGATGACGCATTGTCCACGGCAACGGGCACAGTGGGATGTAGGCGCGCCGAATTTGAGCAAAAGGGCGCTCATGGCGGCAAAATTTAACATGCCCGGTTGAAATATGCCTGACAAAAAACTCGGCCCCAAGGACATAGAAGGCATCCTCCATGAGCTCAAGGACGGGCTTGCCGGGCTCTATGGCGACCGGCTCGTATCGGTGATACTCTACGGCTCTTATGCCCGCGGCGAGGCCACGGAGGACTCGGACATAGACGTCGCCGTCGTGCTCAAGGGCGAGGTCGCGCCGGGCGCTGAGATAGACAGGATGGTCGACCTGCTTACGGAGTTGGATATGAAATATGGCAGCCTCACCGCTGTGTGCCCGGTGTCGGCGGATGACATGGGAGACGCGGATTATCCGTTCTTTTTGAACGTCCGCAGGGAAGGGCTGAGCCTGTGAAGGGCGTAGAGTTATACATGGCCCGCGCAAAGAAATTCGCAAGGCCGGCCAGGCTCCTTATCGATGATGAAGATTTCGACTCCGCGGTCCCGCGGACTTATTATGCCATGTTTTCGGCGGTGCAAGCCCTGCTTTTAACGCGAGGTCTTACCTTTTCAAGCCATAAGGCGGTGATATCCGCCTTCAGCGGGGAGTTTGTCAAGACCGGTATCTTTAAAAAGGAATCCGGCAAGGCCGTGAGGCGTGCCTTTGAGAAGAGGCAGATCAGCGATTATATGCCCCACTTTGCCATAACCGGGCCGGAGGCCGCCGAGATGCTGGAAGAGGGCGAGGCGTTCATCCGCGCGGTCGAGGAATATCTGGGCAGGCAGGGATCATAATGATCAAACTCTACGACACCACGCTGCGCGACGGCACTCAGGCCGAGGACATCGCGTTCTCGGTCGAGGACAAGACGCGCATAGCGCACCGGCTCGACGACATGGGCATCCATTACATCGAGGGCGGCTGGCCCGGGTCGAACCCGCGCGACATCGAATTCTTCGAGGCCATGCGCGGCAGGAGGCTCGTCAACTCGACGCTCGTGAGCTTCGGCTCGACGAGGAGGGGCGGCGTCCGGGCGTCCAATGACGCGAACGTGAAGGCGCTCCTTTCGTCCGGCGCGCCCGGGGTGACCATATTCGGCAAGTGCTGGAAGCTCCACGTGGAGAAGGCGCTTCGCGTCTCGCTCGACGAAAACCTCGACATGATAGGCGACACCGTGGCGTATCTCAAGAGGCGCGTGGGCGAGGTCTTCTTCGACGCGGAGCACTTCTTCGACGGCTACAAGGACGACCCGGAATACGCGATGGCGGCCATACGCGCCGCCGGGGACGCGGGCGCGGACTATCTGGTGCTGTGCGACACAAACGGAGGCACCATGCCGTTCGAGGTGTCGAGGATAGTCAGGGACGTTGCCCGCAGCGTGGGCGCGCCGCTCGGCATCCACGCGCATAACGACTCCGAGAGCGCGGTTGCCAATACGCTCATGGCCGTAGAGGCTGGCGCGACGATGGCGCAAGGCACGATAAACGGCTTCGGCGAGAGGTGCGGCAACGCCAACCTCTGCTCGATAATACCGGCGTTGCAGTTGAAGATGAAGCGGCGGTGCATAACGGACGCGCGTCTTAGAAAACTCCTCGACACGTCGCGCTTCGTCTACGAGCTGGCGAACCTGCCGCACGCGAAGCATCAGCCGTACGTCGGCGACAGCGCCTTCGCGCACAAGGGCGGCATCCACGTGAGCGCGGTCGTAAGGAGCGCTCGGACATACGAGCACATCAGGCCGGAACTCGTCGGCAACAGACAGCGCGTGCTCGTATCAGACCTCTCCGGCAGGTCTAATCTGCTCTTCAAGGCCAGGGAGTACGGGGTTGACCTTGAGGGCAGATCCGGCGTGGTGCAGGAGGTGCTCCATCAGCTCAAGGCGCTTGAGCATCAGGGCTTCCAGTACGAGGGCGCCGAGGCGTCGTTCGAGCTCCTCATGCAGAAGGCGCTGCGGAAGAAGGAGAGGTACTTCAAGCTCATCGGCTTTACGGTCATCGACGAGAAGACGCGGGAGGACGAGCCTCCGAGGTCCGAGGCCGCGATAAGGCTTGAGGTCAAAGGCGAGGTCGAGCATACGGCGGCCTCCGGCAACGGCCCGGTCAACGCCCTCGACGCGGCGCTCAGGAAGGCGCTCTACAGGTTCTATCCGGCGCTCAAGTCGGTGGAACTACTCGACTTCAAGGTGAGGGTCGTGGCCGGCGTTCAGGGCACGTCCGCCAAGGTGCGCGTGCTCGTGGAGTCTGGCGACGGCAAAGACAAGTGGGGCACGGTCGGCGTTTCCGACAACGTCATCGAGGCGTCGTGGCAGGCGCTCGTGGATAGTTTGGAATACAAGCTCTTCAAGGATAAGAAGAAAAGGCCGTGACCGTGGACCGTGGCGAACGGCAGGCTGGACAACGGACTGATCCGCATGGAACGTGAAAAGAGATTCGGGGCATACATCGCGCTTTCGCTGATTATGGCCGCCTTTTTTCTACTGAGGGGCGCGTCCGTCTCCGGCACGCAGGCCCCGCCTTTCATCCAACGCCCATCCCCGGCGCAGCCTGCCGCCGCATTCCCCGGCTTTCCCATAGACATAAACATGGCCACGGCCGATGACCTCAGACTCCTGCCGGGCATAGGCGAGAAGACCGCGATGAGGATACTGGATAAGAGGGCCGAACTCGGCGGCTTCAGGTCGATTGAGGATTTGACAGGAGTTGAAAGGATTGGTAGAGTCAAATTAGACCGGATACGCAAATACATAAAAGTCGGGGCCCCGGCCTCCGCAAAGGGATAGTCCAGCCCAAATGGGCTTTTACGGTTACCGGTTAGCCGTTATCAGTTATCCGTTCACTGATAACTGATAACCGGTAACGATAACCTGTTCGCGCTGACGGCAGCTTGAGTTTTTTTAGCAATCTGCTAAGGGCATCATTAAATAATTCGTGTCCCATCGGCAAGGAGTTCAGATGTCCGACGACATCATAGACAGACTCAGGACCAAGGAAGACGAGTTCGAGGCGCTTGTAAACGAGGCCAGGGCCAAGGCCGCCGCCATAAAGGACGAGGCGCTCAGGAACGCGAAGGCGCTCAGGAACCAAAGGCTGCGCGAAATAGAAGACGCCGCCGCCACCCGGTTGAAGGCCGAGGCCGAGGAGGCCGACGGCGAGATAAACAGGATCGGGGAAGAGGCGCTGGCCAAGGCCGCGCTCATACGCGCCAGGGGCATCGAGAAGATGGGGCTTGCCGCGGACGAGGTCATTGCGCGGGTTACGGAGGGCATCCGTGATAAGGGAGATGCGAAGGATTCAGATAATCGGGCCGAAAGGGCAGCTGGATGAGTGCATAAAGACCCTTCACGCCACCTCCGTAGTCCACATCGAGGCCGCTCGTCCGGACGCATGGACGGACGCCGGGGCGGATGTCTTTTTAAAGAGGCTCCCGATAGAGAAGGACAAGCTCATCGAGAAGGAGTCCCTTGAGCGCGCCAAGGAGAGGCTCCGCAACCTGATATTCCTCCTCAATGCCCCGGAGCATTGGAAGGCCGAGCGCGTCACGGCGGCGGAGTTGAGAGGGCGCATCGATGCGCTAGCCTCGGTGGAGGAACGCGTCAAGGAGGCGCGCGCGTCCATGGAGGGCCTCCTCGAAGAACTCTCCGCCATAAACAAGTACGAAAAGCTGATACTCGGCTTCGCCCCGGTAGTCTCCACGCTCGGAGGACTCAAGAACTTCGAGATCGCCGGACTCACTATAGAGCGCCAGCGCGCCGGGGTGCTGGAGCTTCTGGCCTCCGAGATAAACAAGATAACGGAAGGCGGCTTTGAGCTGCGCACCGTTGACATAGACGAGGCCGCCATCGGGGTCGTCATCGCCTACCCCAAGAGGTTCGACGCTAAGATACGCTGCCTCCTCTCAGGCAAGTCCATAAACGAGATAAGGCTGCCGGACGCCTACGCGGAGTTGACGCTCCTCAACGCGCTCAAACTCATGCGGGTCAGGAAGGCGGAACTTCCGGGGCTTATTGACGGCTGCGAGACCGCGCTTGAGGCCGCCTCGAACGAAGGGTATGGCGTGATAAAAGGCGCGCTCGCGGCCATAGACGACGCCATAGACGAGATAGGCGCCCTCGATTACGCCGGCCAGACGCGCTTTACCTTCGTCATAGAGGGCTGGGCGCCTGCAACGGATATCGCCGTCCTGAAGGACGGGTTCAGGCGGACGTTCGGCGGGACGGTGCTCGTAAGGGACATCTCGATAGGGAAGGCCGATTTCAACCGCGTCCCGGTCTGCATAGACAACCCCGGATACATCAGGCCATTCGAGGTGTTCCTCGGGGCGCTGCCGCCGCCAAAATACGGCTCCGTCGATCCGACGCCCTACGTCGCGCTGTTTTTCCCGATATTCTTCGGCATCATGGTCGGCGACGCCGGATACGGCGCGGTGATACTGCTCATCGGCCTCTATCTGAGGCGGCGCTTCGCGCATAAGGAAAAACCCCGCGCCATAGCCTCGGTGCTGGCGATATCCAGCGTATCGGCGGCGTTTTTCGGCGTGCTCTTCGGCGAGTTCTTCGGGGACCTCGGCATGAGGCTCGGGGTCATGCGCCCGATACTCATCCATCGGGCCGAGGCGTTGAAGACCATGATGGCGATAACCCTCGGCATCGGCGCGGGCCATGTAATGCTCGGCGTGATAATCGGCGCGGCCAACCACTTCAGGCATCACAAGATCGCCCACGCCTGCGCGAAGCTCTCGTATCTCTCGGCCATAGTATCGTTCCTCACGGTGGTCTGCGGGATAATGAAGGTCCTGCCCAGAGGGACCATCGCGCCCGGCGCCGCCGCGTTCGTGGTCTCGATGATCGCGCTTACCGCGCTGGAGGGCGCGCTCGGGCCTATCGAGATGGTCAAGGCCGTGGGCAACATCCTCTCCTACGTCCGCATCATGGCCGTGGGCACGGCCTCGGTCGTCATGGCGAACGTCGCAAACAAGATCGGCGGCCTCTCGGATAGCATAATCATCGGCATCATCGTGGCCGGGGCCATCCACGCCCTCAACATCATACTTTCAATGGTAAGCCCGGTCATACAGTCCATGAGGCTCCAGTACGTGGAGTTCTTCAGCAAGTTCTTCGAGGCGGGCGGCGTCAAGTACGAGCCGTTCAAAAAGAGATGACACCGTCGTTTAACCGGCAACCGTTTAAAGGAGGCTTAAATGGAAAAGGCAATCATAGCGCTCGCGGCGGCTATCGCCATAGCGATACCCGCCATCGCCACCGCGTGGGCGCAGAGCAAGATCGGCAGCGCCGGGGCCGGCGCGCTCGCGGAGAAGCCGGAACTCTCAGGCACCGTCATCATACTGGTGGCCATACCTGAGACGATAGTCCTCCTCGGACTCGTCGTGGCGTATCTGATAATAAGCTGAGGCCGCTCCAATGAACAACAACCACGCCAATGACGTCCTGTTGAAGGCGCTTGAGGAAGACGCGCGCGCGGAGGCTATACGCCTCGTCAAGGCCGCCGAGGACGAAGCCGCCGCGGCAATGCGGCAGGCGGCGTCCGAGGCCGGCTCGCTTGAGGCCGCCCGCATGGAGGAGACAGGCAAGACCGGGGCGAGGGAGCGCGGGGCCCGGCGGGCAGCCGCGCATCTTCGCGCCAGGGCGCTCGCGCTTGAGGCCCGGCGCGAGATGGTGGAGGCGGTCTTAGCGGAGGCGCTCAAGCGCGCTGAGGCCCTTCCACGCCCGGAGTATGCGCGCATCCTCAACGCGCTTTTTAAGGAACTCCGCGACGAGTGGACGTCCGAAGACGCGCCGGTCGCGCGGCTTCACCCGGACGACATGGGCCTTGTCGCCGGAATGAAGATGGGAACGGGAGCGGATATCGAGCTTGTGCCCGACCCGGAGGTAAGGCTCGGCGTGGTCTTTCATTCGAAGGACGGCAGGGTAAGATATGAAAACACCATCCCGTCGAGGATCAGGAAGGCGCGGGAGGGTCTGATGCCGTTTATCGACAAGGCACTCTTTCCCGAAGGGACATAGGCGAGGCGCGCGGATATAAAGAAGAGGACTTCGACTCGGCGGCCGTACTTTTCCGAAGGGATATAGGCGAGGCGCGCGGATATAAAGAAGAGGACTTCGACTCGGCGGCCGTACTTTTCCGAAGGACATAGGCGAG
>JACRCM010000072.1 GCA_016219025.1 Deltaproteobacteria bacterium
CATGGCCGGGCTCAAGCCCGGCCATAAGACCATAGCGGAATTCAGAAGAAAGAATAAAGGCGCGCTCAAAAAGGCCCTCGGACTTTGCGCCGGACTCTGTGTAAAACTCAAGCTCATCGAAGGCAACACCCTCTTCGCCGACGGCGCCAAGATGCGGGCAAGAGGGAGGTCTTCTCCTCCCTTGTCCTTTAATGCCCCTCCCCCTTAAACCGGGGGGGGCTTTTTATTTCCTATATTTAGGGGGGAGGCCGGAAGGGGTTTTTCCCCATCTCCGGGTTTTTTACACGGCGCGGATTTTATGCTATCATCTGAGCATGGGAGAGAGACCTAAGGCCGCGTTTTTTTCGTTCACCTGCTGCGAGGGGTGTCAGCTCATGGTCTTGAGCTGCGAATCCGAACTCCCGGACATACTCCGTCAGGTTGACATAGTCAACTTCCGCGAGGCCATGACGGAGCGGAGCGAGGACTATGATATCGCCTTTGTCGAAGGCTCGATAAGCAGAAAGGAAGAGGCGCGAAAGCTCAGAAAGATACGGGAGAAGGCGCAAGTCGTCGTGGCCCTGGGCGCGTGCTCATCCACTGGCGGCCTGAACTGCCTGAAAAACGCCTATCCCATGAGCTACGTCCAGAAGGAGGTCTACGGAAAGAACGCCCCCAAGCAAAAGGCGTTCGAGACCGAGCCTGTCAAGCCCATAGACGCCTTCATCAAGGTCGATTACTACATCCACGGCTGTCCGATACCTAAGAAGGAGTTCCTCTCGGTACTGACCGCGCTCCTCATGGGCAACGTCCCGAAGATAGCGAATTATCCGGTCTGCGTCGATTGCAAGATGGCGGGCAACATCTGCGTCTTCGAGAAAGGCAAGACCTGCGTTGGCCCGGTCACGCGGGCCGGGTGCGACGCGATATGCGTGACCTACGGATGCGTATGCTGGGGCTGCCGGGGTTATATAGACGACCCTAACACCGGAGCGCACGAGGAGACCCTCAAGAGATACGGCCTTAGCGCCGAGTCGGTGATGAAGGCGTTCAATCTCTATGGCGAATGCAAGAAGGGCCGTGGCCGTGAACCGTGACCGTTACTTACGGCATCGTTTTTTTTACGCGCCATAGGAGTTATCTCCCGGCGCAGCAAAAGCTCACGGCACGGCCACGGTTCACGGTATCCATGAAAAAAGACCTCCACATAAAGTTAGACGAGATAACCCGCGTCGAGGGGCACGGCAACGTCGTTATCGACGTTAAAAACGGCAGGGTCAAGGAACTGCGGCTTGAGATAATCGAGTCCCCGCGTTTTTTCGAGGTGATGCTCCGGGGCAGGCGCTTCGACGAGGCGCAGCACGTCATGTCGCGCATCTGCGGGATATGCGCCGTGAGCCACACTTCGGCCTCCTTGAAGGCCATCGAGGACGCGATGGATATACGGATATCCAGGCAGGCCACGCTTGTGCGCAAGCTCGCCTTTTGCGGCGAGATGATACAGAGCCACATACTCCACCTCTTTTTTCTCGTATTCCCGGATTTTCTCGGCGAAGGGTCGATAGTCCCGATACTCAAGACGCATCCTGAGATAGCGCGCAAGGGACTTGCGCTCAAGCGGCTCGCCAACGAGATATGCGCGGTGGTGGCGGGCAGGCACGTGCACCCGATATCGCTCTTTCCCGGCGGGGTCGCGTATCTCCCGAAGGCAGAGGAGCTTAAAAGACTCAAGGCGCAGCTTGCCGCGTCCTTCGACGACCTCGAGTTCGCGCTTGAGCTGATGGAGAGGGTGCCGCGGCGCGAATTTTCAAGGGAGCGTGAGTTCATCTCCCTCAAAGACCGGGGCGAATACGGCATATACGGAGGCGAGCCGTATACGAACGAGGGGTATAAGCTCTCGGCCAAGACCTACGCGAAGAAGATAAAGGAGCAGATAGTCCCGCATTCAGCCGCCAAGCACGCGCTGAGCCCCAAGGGGGCCTACATGGTGGGCGCGTTGGCCAGGGTGAACAACAACTGGAGGCAGCTCGGCGCTCGCGCGAGGAAGGCCGCTGCCGCGGCTGGCATCGCTCCACCGGAGTATAATCCGTTCCTCAACAACGCCGCCCAGCTCGTCGAATGCTTTCAGGCGGCCGAGGACGCCATCTCCATCATAGACGAACTCATGGGCAGGGGGATAAGACAGGAGCCTCTGGCCAAACCCAGGGGGCACGGCAGGGGCATAGGCGTCGTGGAGGCCCCGCGCGGCACCCTGTATCACGAGTATGTCATAAACAAGGACGGCTGCGTCGAGGCCGCCGAGTGCATCATCCCAACCGCGCAGAACCTGCGCTCAATAGAAGACGACCTCCGCGCCTACGTGCCCACTATCCTCGATAAGCCCCGCGAGGAGATACGCATGGCGGTTGAGGCGCTTGTCCGCGCCTATGACCCGTGTATCTCGTGCTCCACGCATATCATGGACGTAAGGTTCGAGTAGGACGCCGTCATTCACCATGCAATAAAGTCCTCCCTTTTTGCATAAGGGGCATTTTCTCCCGGCGAGAAAAAGACTCCCCCTCTTGCCCAGCACCACTTTCCAGCACGTAAGTCCGTGCCTGCACGAATCCCGGTGACGGAAAGTGGCGCTGGGATAAGATGGAGCGGGGGGGAGTTATCGGCGAAAGGCAACCCCTCCCATCCTCCCCTTGGTCAATGCGCGCCCCCCCCCGCGCCTTGACCAAGGGGAGGGGAAAGACTCCTCTCAAAACCCTTGCAAAGGCGCTTGGCCGGATGTATATTCATATACACTTCGCGGTTGAACGGGGTAGACCATTCCATGCGTATAAATATCGCTGGACGGCACATATTGGACAGGATACTCGACCGGTCGAACCACGTCGGCGCGGAGAACGTCGACCTCCGGGAGATGTTGAGGGAAATCCTCATCTGGGCGAACAGGTTCGTGCCGTCGGAGTCCGGCTCCATACTCCTCGACGACCCCGCCTTCTTCTCAGGCAAGGCGCGTCCCGGCAAGGCGCGTCCCGAACTCTCGTTTGTGGCGTGTTTCGGCAAGGGCAGCGCCTCTTTAATAGAGACTAACCTGCCCGCGGACGCAGGTATCGCGGGCAGGACTTATCTCTCCGGCAGACCTTATATCAGCAAGGAGGTCAAGGAAGACTCCTGCTTCTACTCGGCCATAGACAAGAAGACGCACTTTTGCACGAGGTCCATAGTCTGCGCGCCCATCAGGCTCAAAGGGACCACCATAGGCGTAATCGAACTCCTCAACAAGCTCGGAGACATAAACTATACGAGAGACGACCTCCAGCTCCTGCGCATCTTCGCCGAATACACCTCCACGCTCATCCAGAATTCCCTTGACGCCAAGGCGTTCGAGGAACTATCCATCAAGGACAACCTGACCGGCCTCTATAACGACAGGTTCTTCTACCTGTGTCTTGCAAAGGAGACCACCAGGGCCGCGCGCAAGTCCACGGGGCTTTGCCTCATCTTCATGGACCTCGACAGGTTCAAGGAGGTGAACGACGCCTACGGGCACCTTGCCGGAAGCCGGGTGCTGACCGAGGTCGGAGGCATCATCCACGCGGGCCTGCCGCGTCAGGCCCGCGCCGTCAGATACGGCGGGGATGAGTTCATCGTTATTCTGCCGGGGTTCGGCCTCGAAGCGGCGTCCAGGTATGCCGAGGGTCTGCGCAAGGACATAGAGGAGTTCGTATTCCTCAGGCGCAGGCTCCACCCAGGGGCCAGGCCGATAATGCTCAAGGGGCATATAACGTCCTCCATAGGGGTGGCGTCGCTCAGGGACAACGTCAAGGTGAGCGGTACGCTCCCTGAGATGCGGGATACCCTCATACGCCAGGCCGACACCGCCATGTACAGGTCGAAACAGGCGGGCAGGAACAGGATAACCATCGCCAGCGGCAAACTCGAACCGGCCTACCCGCCGGAGCGCAGACTGGCGCACGGCTGAGAAAGGCCGCGGCGTCAAGGGTTTCCTACTGACGCCATCCCAATGTTTTAGTCCTATCTCTTTGATTTCATTGATTTTTCAGCCATGATCCTCTTGTTATAAGCGCAAGTCATAACTTCCACGAAAAGATGTTATAACCACAGCCTTACCACTGTTTGACACCATCAAACCATATTTGAGAATTTAACCGTTAAACGGTGCTCCTTGCTTCAACCTTACCCCGGTTGCCCTTACAACAGGTATGTTTACAGCGTTCCCAAGGCATCTATACCGTTGATTATCCGATAGCCCTTCCGTCCAGCCATCCGGGAACCCCTGCAAGCGCTCACATTCAAGCGGTGCCGGTCGCCTGATCCCCGTCCTGAGCTCAATGGCCTGAGAGTTGCCCGTATCGAGGCAATATACGTTGCCGTCCGCCAGGCTTAGCGGGCCGCTACCGCCAGATGTCCCGTTCCTTATCGCCGGCCGGTCAGGACTCCCCGGCTGTAAGGAGTGTACCCTTACGGCGTATCCTTGATGTATGTCCCCGTTTTCCCGCCATGGCCGGCCGTCAACGTGTCGGCCGTTCCCGTCTTCTCCTTGGGCTTGAATCTGCCCTTGAAGGAGCCGTTGTAGTTCGATAACGTCCGAATCGCCCTCGCCGAAAGGAAATACTTTTGGACTGGATTTTCCTCTAAGATGTCCGGCAAAGTAGACGCGTTCTCTATTTTGGGGTAGAAGCCGGCTCTCTCAATAAGACCCTCATGGGGCTATAACCTGCCCTTTTATCTTCAACGTGAACTTCATGGCCGTAAGGACGGCCGCGCCTTTTCTTATCTCCACCTCGGCCGCGTAGGCGCCAGGCGCGAGGTTCGTCTCGGCTGTCGTCAGCGGGATAGTGCCGCGGCCGTTCAGGACGTCCGTGATTGACGCGGTTATCTCCTTTAACGCGATGGAATACGCGGCGTCGGCCAGGTCTTTCTTCGCGGCGAACCAGGCGGTGTATCCGGTGAGGTCGGTCGCCATGTCATAAGGGATGGTGACGCTATCGCCCTGGATGACCTCTACGGTCGTGCAGGACTGTGCGTATGAGGCTTGCACAGAGCCGCTAAAGGGGAGTACTGATATCGGTGTGATAGCCGGCACGTCCGCCTTCTTTGCGAGGATTGCGGACGCCTCCATCTCCGCGAGCGCCGGGTGTGTAAAAACCTCGCCTGCTATCGCCTCTATCCCCGCGTTGTCCGGGGCGGCGTAATCTATCCCCGCCAGACGGCTCGATACAGCCGCATCAAGACTATCGAGCTTTGCCGCCCGCGCCGCAGTGTAATCCGTATCAAGCGCGGGGTTAGTGGGTATGGCCGCAACTGCCGCCTGTGTTGCGTCGTGCTCGGCGGCGAGTGCCGTTTGCATCGGCGCGCGGGCGGCCCGTGGGTGTCGAGACTCGCCTGCGAAGCCTTGATGCCCAGCAGAGCGTCGGTAAATTTTCCGTCCTTCACGTAAATATGGGCCGGCCCCGTTTGTAATGGTGTCCCTGAATAGGACGCCGTGAGCAGATACCATCCATCCGCAAAGGACCCCACGTCAACGGATTCTTCGTAAAAGCCGGGTAGGTTTAAAGGATCAACCTCAGACATAGCATATCCCGCGGATAACCAGCCTGCTGTCTTAAAGGTGTCGTCATGGCAGTCCATTATCGCGCCGTCATCTACGCGCAAGACTTTGGCCGTCGTTAAGGCCGCCGCTCCCGTAATTGGCGCTCCTGCGTTATCAGACAGATACCACTGGATGGGACAGATGCAGGAGTTCGGCCCAGCGAAGCGCACCCTCGCCGAGCCGCCCATCACGAACCCGCCAGAGCCGGCGTAAATCGCCGAATTGCCCAAGTCCAGATTCTGCACCCATCCTGTTATCGTGTTCGAGGCGAGCGAGGTATTGTAGGCACTTACCCCATAGAGATAGCGGAAGTCTTTCTTCGACGTATGTAACGTAATGGACGTGCTTCCCGCAAGCACCGTCCGCGCCGCGTCCGTGTAAAGATAGAGGTAAAGCGTTCCATAAGTCCCGACTGCTTCGTCCCTATAGAATCTTGCGTAGTATATCGTCCCAAACGCGGCGCTCGTAAGCGCATAACTGGAGTATGCCGTCCCGCCATCGGATTCCTTGAGACCTATTTTGAGCGCGCCATCGTAAAAGACGAGGATGCTCTGGTGGTCGCCTGATGCGGTCTCGATGCCCTTTATGCCGCCCACGATATTCGTCAAGGCACATGGAAACGCCGCCGCAACGGTTGCGGCGGCGGCGCAAAACTGAAGTTCGAGTTCATGGGTGAAGTTCGCGTTGAAATATGCCGAGCCGTAATCCTTATAGACATAGGCATCCTCGTTGCGCCCAAGCGTGGCGACATCTATCCGGCTTGCCGTTACGGTTATATGGGCGTTCGGGTCTACCTCGGTATATGCGGTGAAGTCCTGAGCCATGAAGCCCCCTAAAGATAAATGCCATTATGCCGCAGTTGGATGCTCTAAGGCCTCCAATAGATCAGAGTGATGATTTAGGGAAGGCCCTTGTGAAAGCCTTAAAAGAGGGGGCGCAGTAAGAAAGAAGAAAGAATAGGCCTGCAAGCGGGTCATCGCCCTTGGTTGGATGGTCTTTGATGGAGGGAAGAAGTAGTATTGGCAGGGCCGCCCGTGCGCCTTTTTTAAAATCAAACCTCGTTTGACTGTGTCAAGCCGAACCTGCGTCGTAGGCCTTCCGTAAAGCGTTCCGCGAGCCAATTACAACATATTCACGTAGTTACTTATGACTCCCCCGTATAGCAAAATACCAGTTGACAATCCCCGAAAAAGGTTAAATAATATACAATTCTTTAGATGCGCGCCCGGCGCAGAGGGCGCGCGCGTTTATATAAAAAAGGCGCGCGGACACGAACGTTATAAAAAAGGAGGGTAAGAAGATAATGTCAAGGGAACATCTCTTTACGTCTGAATCGGTCACTGAAGGCCACCCGGACAAGGTTGCGGATCAGGTATCCGACGCTGTGCTGGACGCGCTTTTGGCGCAGGACCCGAGGAGCAGGGTCGCGTGCGAGACGCTCGTGACAACGGGACTCGCGCTCGTGGCGGGCGAGATAACCACGAAGGCCCATATAAACTATCAGGACGTGGTAAGGAACACCATCAAGGACATCGGCTACACCGACGCGGCGATGGGTTTTGACTACCGCACGTGCGCGGTCATGGTCACGCTCGACAGGCAGTCCCCGGACATCGCCATGGGCGTGGACTCCGGCGCCGAGAAGGAGCAGGGCGCGGGAGACCAGGGGTTGATGTTCGGCTATGCGTGCGACCACACGCCTGAGCTCATGCCCATGCCTATCACGCTCGCGCACCGCATAACCCAGAAGCTCGCCGAGGTGCGGAAGAAGAACAAGCTCAAGTTCCTCCGTCCCGACGGCAAGAGCCAGGTGACGGTGAGGTACGTAAACGACAGGCCCGTCGACGTGGATACCGTCGTCGTATCGAGCCAGCACTCGCCGGACGTGAAGCACAAGGACTTGAGGGAAGCCATCATCGAAGAGGTCGTGAAGAAGGTCGTCCCGGCCAAACTCCTTACCAGGAAGACCAAGTTTCATATCAACCCGACGGGAAAGTTCGTCGTGGGCGGCCCGCACGGCGACTGCGGCCTGACCGGCAGGAAGATAATAGTCGACACCTACGGCGGCCACGGCAGCCACGGCGGCGGCGCGTTCTCCGGCAAAGACCCCTCCAAGGTCGACAGGAGCGCGTCCTACCTTGCGAGGTACATCGCCAAGAATATCGTCAAGGCCGGACTCGCGCGCGAGTGCGAGTTGCAGCTTGCCTACGCCATCGGCGTGGCCGACCCGGTCTCCGTGATGGTTGACACCTTCGGCACCGAGAAGATTCCTGTGGAGAAGATAGAAAAGCTCATCAAGGCCACCTTCCGCATGAAGCCCGCGGAGCTCATAAAAGACCTCGATCTTCTTCGTCCGATATACAGGAACACGGCGGCCTACGGCCACTTCGGCAGGACTGGCGACGGCTTCAAGTGGGAGAATACCGACAAGGCGGCCATCTTGAGGGACGCCGCCGGGCTGTAAGGGGCTCCATCTCTCCTCACCCCGCTTGCGCGGGGTGAGGGGTTTTTTTGCATACTAAAATACCTTTTTGGAGGACAGATGAATCATCACGTAAAAGACATGTCTCTTGCCGGGATGGGCAAGAAGAGGATAGAATGGGCCGAGCTCGACATGCCGGTGCTCAGGAAGGTCAAGGATAATTTTACCAAGAAAAGGCCCTTGAAGGGCGTGAAGATCGCCGCGTGCCTGCACGTCACCACCGAGACGGCTAACCTCATGATAACCCTCAAGGCCGGCGGCGCCGACGTGACACTTTGCGCCTCGAACCCGCTCTCCACGCAGGACGACGTGGCGGCCTCCCTCGTCAAGGACTTCAAGATTCCCACCTACGCCATAAAGGGCGAGGACAACAAGACCTACTACAAGCACTTAAACGCCACGCTCGACGTGAGGCCCAACGTAACCATGGACGACGGGGCCGACCTCGTCTCCCTCCTCCACACCGAGAGGAAGGGCCTCATCTCCGGCGTCCTTGGCTCGACCGAGGAGACGACGACCGGCGTAATAAGGCTTAGGAGCCTCGCGGCCAGCGGCATACTCCAGTTCCCGGTCATCGCGGTCAACGACGCCTGCACCAAGCACTTCTTCGACAACCGCTACGGCACGGGCCAGTCCACGCTCGATGGCATACTCAGGGCGACGAACAGGCTTCTTGCCGGCTCGGTCTTCGTGGTATGCGGGTACGGCTGGTGCGGCAAGGGAGTCGCAATGAGGGCGCGCGGCATGGGCGCCAACGTCGTGGTGACGGAGATAGACCCGCTCGCCGCGCTCGAGGCGGTCATGGACGGCTTTCGGGTGATGCCCATAGCGGACGCCGCGAAGATAGGCGACTTCTTCTGCACGGTCACGGGCAACCTGAACGTCATAAGGAAGGACCACTTCCTCAAGATGAAGGACGGCGCGATAGTCTGCAACTCCGGCCACTTCAACGTGGAACTCGACCTCGTCGGCCTCGAGGCCGCGTCCAAGTCCAGGAAGATAGTCAGGGACTACGTCGAGGAGTTCGCGCTCAGGAGCGGCAAGACGGTATGCGTGCTGGGCGAGGGCAGGCTCATCAACCTCGCGTCCGCCGAGGGGCATCCGGCCTCGGTCATGGACATGAGCTTCGCAAATCAGGCGCTCGGCGCGGATTTTCTCGTCAAGAAGGGCAAGGGCCTTGAGCGCAAGGTCTACACGGTGCCCGAGGAGATAGACAAGGAGATAGCGCGCCTCAAGCTCGCCTCCCTCGGCATGAAGATAGACACGCTTACCCCTGAGCAGAAGAAGTACCTCGCGTCATGGGAGCACGGGACGTAGGTCGGGTTTTATATAAGAGACGGACGCCAAGGGTGGGGGAGACCCCGCCCTTGGCGGTTTTCGGGGCATGAAATGCGAAAGCCCTCCGCCTTTCGGAG
>JACRCM010000075.1 GCA_016219025.1 Deltaproteobacteria bacterium
CAACACCGAGACTAACCAGTCGAACAACACAGCAGTGAGCGGCGCGGTGACGTTGGGGTTGTAGGGGGCGAATTGACTGGAAGCAGGCTTCAAGCGGGGTCAGACCGGAAGGTCTGACCCCGTGTTTTTTTGCAGGAATCCGTGCTTATTCAAACTTTGCCGGGTTGGACTTTTTCCGCCTTTTTTGATAATCTGTAGGTGTGGGCAATGTAAGCATGGCAAACCGCATCTTATCTGAAAAAGGCGTCCGATGTTGCGCGATGGCGTAAAAGAAGAGCTTAAAAAGATAGCCGGGGAGACGAACGTCTCCTTTTCAAAAGAAGACCTCATCTGTTACTCCTACGACGCGACCAACTCGCCTTATCCGCCGGACGCGGTGGTCTTTCCGCGGTCCTCCGCGGAGGTGTCGTCGATACTCAAGCTGGCCAACTCCGAACGCTTTCCGGTCATACCAAGGGGCGCTGGCACGGGCGCATCAGGCGGGAGTCTGCCCGTCGAGGGCGGAGTCGTCCTCTCGACCGAGCGCATGAACGCGATTATCGGCATAGACGCCGACAACCTGACCGCCGTGGTCGAGCCGGGCGTGGTGACGTGGGAGTTTCAGCAGGAGGCGGAGAAGTTCGGCCTCTTCTACCCGCCAGACCCGTCGTCGCTCAAGTTTTCGACCATCGGCGGCAATATCGCGGAGTGCGCGGGCGGGCCCAGGGCCGTCAAGTACGGCGTCACGCGCGACTATGTGCTGGGCCTTGAGGTGGTGCTTCCGACGGGCGAGATTGTCGATACGGGCGTGGTCACGGCAAAGGGCGTGGTCGGGTATGACCTCACAAGGCTCATGGTCGGCTCGGAGGGCACGCTCGGCGTTGTGACGAAGGCGGTCTTGAGGCTCGTGCCCATGCCGGAATATTCCGTTACCGTGCAGGCGGTGTTTCCGAGTCTCCGCGATGCGGCAAGCGCGGTGGCAGGCGTCATAAAGGCCATGATAATCCCTTCCACGCTTGAGATAGTGGACAGCGTCTCCACAAGGTGCGTCGAGGAGTATGTCCGCATCGGTTTGCCCAAGGACGGCGCGTTCCTGTTGATGGAGGCGGACGGGACAAAGGCCGCCGCTCTGGGCGAGATGGAACGCATGAAGCGGATATGCCTCGACAACGGGGCGTCAAGGATGGACGAGGCCGTTGACAAGAAGGCGGTGAAAGACCTGTGGAAGGCCAGACGCGCCATATCCGCGTCGCTATACAGGATAAGACCCGGCAAGATAAACGAGGACGTGGTCGTCCCGCGCTCGCGCATAGTCGAGTTGATTACGGGCATCGAAACAATCGCGCGGAAGCGCGGCCTCCTCATAGCCTGCTTCGGCCACGCGGGAGACGGCAATGTCCACGTGAACGTGATGTACGACGGCAAGGACGAGAGGGAGGCGGCTGAGGCGAAGACCGCCGTGACGGACGTATTCGAGCTTGTATTGAAGCTCGGCGGCACCCTATCCGGCGAGCACGGCGTTGGCATAACCAAGGCCCCGTATCTCGGAATGGAACTGGGGCAGCCGCTCATCGACGCCATGAAGTCCATAAAAAAGGCGCTCGACCCGAACGGCATCCTGAACCCCGGAAAGATATTCCCGCGGTCTCATGCGGGATAAGAGGGGGCAGGAGTTAGCAGTTAGGCGCAAATCGTCAAAACGTAACCCCTCCCGGCCTTAACGGATGGGAGGAGGGGTGATAACCGGTTATGAAGACCTTAGCCCAACTAAGAGAAGAAATAAACAAATGCGTCAAATGCGGCACGTGCAGGTCCATCTGCCCGACGTTCCGCGTCATAGGCAGGGAGTCGGCAAGCGCCAGGGGCAAGCTCGCGCTAATCCAATCGTATGCCGCGGGCGAACTGCCCATGAGCGAGACCTACGTGCGTCATATAAAGGAATGCACGCTGTGCGGCGCGTGCATGGACAACTGCCCGAACGGGGTCGACACCATTGGCATCATCACCGCCGCCCGCGCCGACGCGGTCGAGAGGCAGGGGATGCCCTACGCCGCCTCCTTTATAATGAAGACCCTCCTCGACCCGGGCAGGCTCATGCCGATGGCGCTCAAGTTCGCCTCGCGCATCCAGGGGTTGCTCTTGAAGGACTCCTCGGTGGAGAACGGACTGCTCTCGCGGTTTTCCCTGCCGGTAATCGGCGGCGGCAGGCTCCTGCCGCCGCTTGCAAGGCAGTTCTTCCTCGATACGCCGGAGGCGAAGGCGCTCTTTGAAGACGCGGAGAAGAGGCCGGGGCCGCAAGGCGGCGCAAAGACCGTAAGGGTCGCGTTCTACGCCGGTTGCGGGGTCAACTACCTCATGCCGGAGGTCGGCGCGAAGTCGCTCGACGTGCTGAGGCGCGCCGGGGTGGAACTCGTCGTGCCGTCGGCGCAGACGTGCTGCGGCATGCCCGCGTTCTCGATGGGGGACGTGCCCACGGCCAGGGCAATGGCGCTTAAAAACCTCGAGGCGTTCGAGGCGGCCGGGTTCGATTACATCACGACCTCGTGCGCCACGTGCGGCCATGCGCTAAAGCACCTCTTCCGCGGCCTCCTCGGCGACGACCCTGAGCTGAGGCCCCGCGTCGAGGCGTTCAGCGCGAAGGTGAGGGATATAACCGAGCTCCTCGTCAACGCGCTCGGCTTCGTCGGCAAGGGCAAGGAAACGGACATCTCGGGAAAGACCGTCACGTATCACGACCCGTGCCATTTGAACCGGGCGCAGGGGATAAGGAGAGAGCCGAGGGAACTCATATCGAACGCGAAGGGCGTGGCCTTCAAAGAGATGCGGTTCCCGTGCGGGTGCTGCGGACTCGGCGGAGGACTCTCCACCACGAACTACGAACTCTCCATGGAGATAACCAGACGCAAGGCCGAGGGCGTAAGAGACGCGGGCGCGGACGTGGTCGTGACGGCCTGTCCGGGCTGTATCGTGCAACTGCGCGACGGCCTCCACAGATACGGCGTTGACGCGAAGGTAGCCCACGTGGTAGACCTGCTCTGAGCGGACGCGCCCAGTTCCCGTCGTCTTTCCGCTGGATTTCTGTTAATTTGTGTCATTATAGGAGATCATCTTGAAGATAGCCCTCATCATCCCGCGCAACGGGAACGAGACCGAAAAGAGTTTTTACGACTACAAGTTCTACTCGACGTTCCTTTTCTCGAGGAGGTATTTTTCATACCTCCTCGCCATACCGACGCTCGCGTCGCTCACGCCCGCGGGCCACGAGATACGGGTCTTTGATGAGAACATCGAGGAGATAGACTACGACTGGCCCGCCGACCTCGTGGGCATAAGCGTGCGGACCATGTTCGCAATGAGGGCCTATGAGATAGCGGACGAGTGGAGGAGACGCGGGAAAAAGGCCGTGCTCGGCGGGATACACCCGTCCATGTGCACCGAGGAGGCGCTTGCACATGCCGATGCCGTCGTCATCGGCGAGGCCGAGAAGGTCTGGGCCGGACTCTTGAAGGACGCGGAGTCGGGCAGGCTCCAGAGAACGTATAGGGGCGAGGGGCAGTTCGACCTCACCGGCTCGCCGAAGCCGGGCAGGGACGTGCTCACGAGGAAGATGTATTTCTCCGACATCGTCCAGACGACCAAGGGCTGTCCGTTCCACTGCGAGTTCTGCTCGGTGCACGCCTACGACGGCACGAAGATAAGGAATAAGACCGTCGCTCAGGTGGTGAGCGAGATAATCGACGTTGGCGGGACCTCGGCAGGGTACAAGAAAAAATCGATCTTCTTCGCCGACGACAACATCATCGCCAACAGGAAGTTCGCAAAGGAGCTATTTACCGCGCTCAAGCCGTATAACCTCAACTGGTCGTGTCAGGCGTCGATAAACGTCTCGCAGGACGACGAGATGCTCCGTCTAATGAAGGAGAGCGGGTGCGGGGCGATCCTCATCGGCCTCGAATCCGTCTCCGACAAGAACCTCTCGCAGATGCAAAAGGGAGTGAACCTCAAGCACGACTACGTGGGCGCCATAAAGAAGATACAGGCCCACGGCATCCTCGTCCACTCGTCCTTCATACTCGGGTACGACTTCGACACCAAGGAATCGTTCGGCGAACTGGCGGATTTCATCGACGAGGCCAACCTCCTCATGCCGCTCATCAACATCCTCACGCCGTTTCCGGGCACAAAGCTCTTCGCAAGGCTCGAGGCCGAGGGCCGCATCCTGCACAAGGACTGGAGCCGGTACGACGCCAAGAGCGTCGTCTACAAGCCAACGCTCCTTACGCCGGACGAACTCCTTGAAGGCTACAGGTCGGTCATCCGCCGGGTGTATTCGTTCGACTCCATCTACGCGAAGCTCAAACGCTACTGGGAGACGGACTTCTGGAGACGGAGCAACGAGACCGACCCGATAAGGTTCAAATACCGCCTCCTCTTCGCCGCTCGCCTCGTCTCGCTCGCCTTTTCGACGAACCTAAAGCGCACGGCCTTCATCCTGAAGGTCCTGCCACGGGTATTCGACAGCCGCGTCCGCGTCTCGACGATACTCACGCTCATGGCGTATAACGATTATGCGTATGCGTAGGCCGTCCGCTAAACCGAAATCAGGAAGGCCGCGCCGTCCGGCGCGGCCTTCGGGGTCGCGCTGCATGCCTATCTTGCAAGCGGCTCTATGAGGGTGGTTGCGTAGGCGTTCTCGCTGCGCGTATCCTTCTCGACCCTCTGGCCTATCCTCGCGGCCTTGTTGTTGCAGACCTTGAAGTCGTATACCGAGGCCGAGGCCAGCCGCGCCGCGCCGGCCGGGGTTGCCGGCACGTACTTCACGCTCACGTCCGCGCACCTTGCACCCACGGCCGATTCGTCGTATGTCCCCACGAACCTCGACCCGTCCACCGCCTTTACGAAACCCGTCCTCATGGCCGCGACCTCTATCGCCGTCGCCTCAAGCATCCTGTCGGATTCTTCTATCGCCATTATCCGCGCCTCGCGCCTGTTCACCATGCCCCCGTCCTTTACGTAGTTGACGCCTTCGAGGAGCCTGCCCGCGTAGAAGCTGGCGGTATCGGACGCCCTTGACGAGAAGTTGTATTCCTTCTCCACCACGAACCGCGCAGCCCCGTCGCAGGCCAGGAACCACGTGCTGTTCCGGTTGCTCGACGTGAGTATGTAGCTGAATGCGTCAACCGGCGATACCCTCGTAAGCCGCTTCGTCACGCCGTAGCTCACGGGCACGACGAACGTCGGAGAGCCGTTGACCTTGTTGCAAAGGGCGTTCATCTCGGCGAAGAGGTCAATGGCGCTGTAACCGGCGGGCCGACCCTTTCCCGATGAGAGGTTGAAGGTGCCGTCAGCCGGCGCGGCTACCGCGTCATAAGCCGGGATCATCCTGCCCTTGTACGCAAAAGGCTCTGATGCGTGTTTGATGATCATGTATCTCAAAGTCCCGTTCGGGGAGGCGGCGTTGTATGCAAGGGCATAGCCCTCTCCAAGCTCGATCCTCGGTTCCGTCCCCGCTACAAAGGTGTAATGGCCGTCGATGGGGTAGACGAGCTCTATGGTGTCGTTTGATATAAGTTGATCCCTAAGGCCCTTGCCAGCGGCGCTGGACGTGCCCTCGGCGTAGGCGGAAGGTATGCGGAGAATCAAAACGGTCACTATCCCAATGATTACTTCTGCTATCCTTTTCATACGCACCTCCATTTAGAACCTCTCATCATTCTTACCTGACTACTTACTATTGGAAGAAGCGTGCCAACCGGCTGGCAAGGCAAAACCGCAGATAAATAAGGGATTCTAAAGCGGCCTTGCCCGGCGGTGGGGAGACTGCGGGCGGTCCCGGCGCATGTTTTGTTGAGTTATAAAGCGTGGAGGCCACGAACTATCAGGTTTTCGCGCCTATAGATGCGTTTTGCCCGCGATATGCAACAGGTGCGCGTTTTTGGAGGGTGGGCGGTTTTGGGAATAACTCCCCCGCCCCCTTGTCCCAGTGCCACGATTTACAATAGAGCTACTTTGTAAATCGTGGCGCTGGGCAAGAGGGGTAGGTCTTACCTCTCCCCTTGGTTCAGTTCTCGTTACCAAGCTCTGCTTGGTAACGCAATTACCGGGAAGCTGAGCTTCCCGTGCAAGCTCGTTCCCAAAGCCTGCCCTCGAACATCGAGCTACTTTGTAAATCGAGCTACTTTGTAAATCTCTGTCGGGGGCCGGAGCTTGGGAACGAGGGCGTGCCTGAAAATTCCGCTTGACATCTTTTAGCCATTCGGCTATTAAGGGGTATAATCCTTTTCAAGAAGATATTGATAACCCCCTCTCCTCAGGCGGCGCGCATGGCACGGGTCTTGCTCAGTCCGTCCGTCCGTCCGTCCGTCCGTCCGTCCGTCTATTTTAACAGCCCCGCGCCATGACGCGATAGAGGGCGCGGTA
>JACRCM010000074.1 GCA_016219025.1 Deltaproteobacteria bacterium
CAAAGCGGTAAAGTGTCTGAGAGACGACATTGACGACCTTCTCGCATTCTTCAAATTCAAGGACGAAGACTGGAGAAAGGCTACAAGAACCACCAATGCCATAGAGAGAAGATTCAGGGAGGTGAGAAGAAGGACAAGACCGATGGGAGCCTTCAGCGGCAAAACCAGCATAGAAAGGATACTCTTTGCGGTATTTACCTACGAAAACAAGAAACAAGGAACCGCTGCCCCTTTCCTTGTGACACAAAATACTTGACGTTACCTCCTCATGCCGGTGAATTTAACCAGGCGTCCGCCTCAAACCCTATTGATTAAGCGGGCCAATGGGGTATAATCTGGCGTATACGGACAGGCGGATATAATACCGGAGGGCGCATGGGCTTCCAGATCAAGGACATCATCGGCGAGCAGCAGATAGCCTATTTCTCGATGGAGATAGGGTTCCGCAACGACATACCGACCTACTCCGGCGGCCTCGGGGTGCTCGCGGGCGATACCATCAAATCCGCCGCCGACCTGAACCTGCCGGTCGTGGCCGTCACGCTCATACACAGGAAGGGTTATTTCAGGCAGGAGATAGACGCCAACGGCTGGCAGAAGGAGTACCCGGAGGAGTGGAACCCGGCCGACCACATGACGCTCCTGCCCAACAAGATACATCTTCGCATCGAGGGCAGGGACGTGGCCGTGCAGGCGTGGGTCTACTTCGTGACGAACCCGATAACCAAGTGGTTCGTGCCGATATTCTTCCTCGACGCCGACTGCCCGGAGAACGCGCGCGAGGACAGGGAGCTTACCCATTACCTCTACGGCGGGGACGACCGCTACAGGCTCAAGCAGGAGATGATCCTCGGCATGGGCGGCTTCCTGATGCTCAAGGCCATCGGCTTCATGATAAAAAAGTATCACATGAACGAGGGGCACGCCGCGCTCCTGACCATCGAGCTGCTCCTTCGCCACAAGAAAGACATCGAGGCGGTATGGGACGAGAAAGAGGTCTGGGACGTCGAGCGGGTCAAGGAGTTCTGCGTCTTCACCACGCACACGCCGGTGGAGGCCGGGCACGACAAGTTCCCCTATGACATGGTAAGCCAGGTCATAGGCGAGGTCATCCCGTTCGACGTGTTGAAGGGACTGGGCGGCGCAGACAAGCTCAACCTGACGCGGCTCGCCATGAACCTCTCCAACTACATAAACGGCGTGGCCAAGAAGCACGCGGACGTGTCCAAGGCGCTGTTCCCCGGCTACAAGATATCGGCGATAACGAACGGCGTGCATACCTTCACATGGGTCTGCGAGAGCATGGCGCGCCTCTACGACAAATACCTGCCAGGCTGGGCCAACGAGCCGGAGTTTTTCGTCAGGGTCGGGAAGATACCCGACCCTGAGATATGGGAGGCCCACATGGAGGCCAAGCGCAAGCTCATAGACTACGTGAACAAGACGACCGGCGCGGGCATGGACTACGACACCCTGACCATCGGCTTCGCAAGGAGGGCCACCGCCTACAAGAGGGCGAACATGCTCCTGTCCGACCCGGAGCGGCTCAAGAGGATAGGCAAGGGCAGGATACAGATAATATACGGCGGCAAGGCGCACCCGCGCGACACGGACGGGAAGAGGAACATCGAGGAGATAATCAGGAAGGGGAGGGAGCTTAAAGACTCCGTAAAGATAGTCTACCTCCCTAACTACGGCATGGCCCTCGGCCTGATGATGGTATCGGGCGTTGACGTCTGGCTCAATACCCCCATGAGGCCGCGCGAGGCGTCGGGCACCTCCGGCATGAAGGCCGCGCACAACGGCGTGATGAACTTCTCCGTCCTCGACGGCTGGTGGATAGAGGGGCACATCGAGGGCTACACCGGCTGGTCCATAGGCCCGGCGCCGACCGAGTCCACGCTCGTGGCGAACACCGACGCGGTCGACACCGAGAGCCTCTACTTCAAGCTGGAGCACGACGTGATAGACACCTACTACAACAAGAGGAACATCTGGATACGGATGATGCAGAACGCCATCGGCAAGAACGCCTACTACTTCAACTCCCACAGGATGATGAGGAGGTACGTGACCGAGGCGTATATAAGGTGAGGGCTTAAAATAGACCAACTCCCCCCAGCCCCCTCTTATCCCGCATAAAGCCGCGGGCAAGAGGGGGGGGTTTTTACGGAGGGGTTATCCTTTTCCAGCCCCTCCCAGCGTCCCAAGAAACGCATCCACCACCTTGGGGTCGAATTGCGTGCCTGAACACCTCTTGAGCTCGGCCACGATGGCGTCCATAGGGCGTCCCTTTCTGTAGGGTCTGTCCGCGCCCATCGCGTCCACTGTGTCCGCCACCGCGAGTATCCTCGCCATGAGCGGTATAGCCTCTCCCTTGAGTCCTTCGGGGTATCCTGTGCCGTCGTAGTATTCGTGGTGGTATTTGATGCCGGGGACGATGTCTTTCAGTTGTCTTATCGGCTCGATTATCAGCGCCCCGCGGCCCGGATGCTGCTTCATCAGCGTCGTCTCGCCGTCGGTCAGCTTGCCGGGCTTGTTCAGTATCCCTTCATAGGTGCCGAGTTTCCCGATGTCGTGCAGGAGTCCTGCAAGTTCGATGGTCTTTACGTCCTTTTCGTTGAACCCCATTGCCGCCGCAATCCTGACGGCGTTCTGCGTGACGCGCTCCGAGTGCCCCATGGTCCACGGGCTCTTCGCGTCTATGGTGTTTGAGAGCGTCTTTACCGTAGAGTAGAAGAGTTCATGGAGGTCGGCGACGAGCTGCGCGTTTTGCATGGCCACGCCTATCTGGTACGCGAGGTTGTTGAGGGTGGAGAGCGTCTCGGCGGTAAAGACCCCGACCCGCTTGGCCCCTACGCTCAGGATCGCCGTTATCTCTCCCCTGACTTCTATGGGCACGCGGATGTGGGAGAGGAACCCCTCGGCAAGGAGACGCGCCTCAATGGGCGGCAGCGCGGCCTCTTCCGAGAGGTTGGCTGTGAACTCCGAGGCCCCGGTCTCCAGCGCCCTGGACGCGGTGGTGTCTGCGAAGGGGGTCAGCGTCCCCTTGGGCAGGCCGATGCCGAAGCCCGCCTGATAGACGAAACCGCCGCGGGCGCGGTCCACCATTGCAACGGTGGCGCGGTCGCACGGCACGAGCTTTGCGAGCAGTCTTATCACAGTGTCGAGTATCTGGGCGGCGTCGAGCGTGGAGAGCATGTTCCTGTCTATCTCATGCATCACCTTCACGGTCTCGACGGTATGCGACAGCTCGATGGCCTTTGCGATAGATTCCGCATAGAGGCGCGCCGCCTCGACCGACGCCGATATCTGATGCGCGCCGCCCCATATCACCAGCATGTCCTCCTCGGAAAACTCCCTGCGGCGCCGGTAGAGGCAGATTATGACGCCTATGGGTCCGACCCTGCTTGCAAGCGGGATGACGAGCATGGTCTCGCGCTGCCCCGCCCAGCCAAAAAGCGTTAATGGAGCGTTGTCAGGGCCCGCGAACGGCGCGTGAGCCACCACGGTCTCCTTCGACTCGACGGCTTTTCTTATGAACCATGCCCCGGTGTCGAGTTCCTCGGTCCTGAAGGATGGAAGGACGGCGTTGGGCAGACCGAAGGCGTGCGAGGGCCGCAGGCCCTTCGCGCCGGGAGGGATGATGTATGACAGGCATACGTCGGCCCGGACGACGTGGGAGAGGGCGCCCACCACGGCCTCCATCAGTTTTTCAACGTCCTTGACGCTGCTCGACGCCTCGGCGATGGAGAGGAGGCTTGTCGTTATGTCTACCTCGGCCATGAGCCTCTTCTCGGCGGCCCTCTCCTTAGTGACGTCGTCGAGGATGTGGACGTGGCTCGCCTTTGTGCCGTTTGCCGCGTCGACGCTATAGTATCTCACTTTGTATACGCGTCCGATGGCCGGGACGGTTATCTCTTCCGCCGCCGCGGCCGCCTCGCGGCCTTCGGTTATCCCGACGCATCCGGCGAACGGCCCATGTCCTTCGGGGAATACGGTATAATAGGGTCTGCCGATAAACTCGTTGAACTGTCTTCCCGCGGCCTCGGCATACGCGGTGTTTGCGCGGACGATATTATAGCCGGAATCGTGGATGTAGAGCGGGTCGGTAATCGCGTCGAAGGTCGCCTCCCAGGTTTTACCGGCCACGGCCACGGCCTCGGTCGTCTTGTTGAGGTCTTCGAGCATATAGAGCATGGCCGTTCGCGCGTCCCTGTAGTCGCGTTCGCGTTCAGCGGCCCTTGCAAGCTCGGCCTTGAGGTTTTCTATAGTCTTGTCTCTGTCGTCCATCGGTTTTTGTTTTTCTCCTCCCCCCGCTTCTGGGGAGAGATTTACAATAGAGCTACTTTGTAAATCGTAGCTCTATGGCAAATGGGCATTTCAGATTCCCCTCCCCCTGCCTTTGGGGGGAGGGTGGGGTGGGGGTGCCCCAACGGCCCCTCCATCCCATCCCCCCAGATACGAGATTGCCGCGTCGCAAAGGCGCTCCTCGCAAGGGGAAAGGGGTTTTATCTTTCTCGCCCCTCATCCCCGCGCCCCTTTCAACTCTTCTTCGAGCGTCCGCACCCTGTCCGAGAGTTCCTTCATCCTGAGTTCCCTGCGCATGGTGGCGTTCTGGAAGCGTTCAAGCTCGTTTATCCTGTCTTCCAGCTCCTTCAGGACGCGCCTCCTCTCCGTAATGTCGCGGGCTATCGAGAGCACCACCTTTTTGCCGCCGTATTCGACGACGCGCGTATGGACTTCCACCGGCATGAGGGAGCCGTCCTTGCGCAGATGCGCGCTTTCAAATATCATGCCGTCTTTTTCCATGAGTTCTCCCATCCTCGGCGCGATGAGCGCCGCGTATTCAGGCGCGTCCAGCGTCTTCAGGTTCATCGCCATGAGCTCATCCTTCGTATATCCGCGGCCCTCGAATGCGGAGCGGTTGACGTAGAGGAAGTTCCCGCCGAGGTCGTGGACGAAGACCGAGTCTGTTGCCGCATCCAGAAGATGCGCCATGAGCATGGCGTCGCGCTTGGCGGCCTTTGCATCGGTGACGTCGCGGAAGATGGCGTTAAAGACCCGCCTGCCGTTGAGCCGCACCCCCCTGGACGTGATGTGCATGTCGCGCAGCGTCCCGTCCTTTTTCCTGATGACGGTCTCGTAGTCGTCGTGGTCCCCGATGAGCACCCGGTCTATGTGAGCCGACGTCTCAGCCGGGGTCTCGATGGTCTCGTAGTCGCCGATGCGCAGGTTGAGTATCTCCTCGCGCGGATACCCTAACACGACGCTCGACATCTCGTTGCATTCGATGGCCTTGGTTGTCTCAGGGTCGATTATCAATATTCCGTCAGGCGACTCCTCGAAGAGCGTCCTGTAGCGTTGTTCCGCCACCCGCTGCTCGGCGATGAGCCTGCTCATCGGCTTGAAGAGGAAATAATACAAGACCGGCGTCAGCACGGCCACGAGCATGAGTGGGTCGAAGACGACCTCCGGCAGTTCGCCGAGCGCGAGGATGTACCTGAAGAGGTACATTATCGCGGTCTCGGTGACGAATACCGCGGCCGCGATGATGACGAGGAGCCTCCACGGCGCCCAGGGCATGTCACGAATTTTCACCGGAGCATCCACTATGCGAACCTCCGTGCAGTTTAGCAGGGCGTGCCTGAGAAAAGACCAACTCCCCCCGGCCCCCTCTTATCCCGCATAAAGCCGCGGGCAGGAGGGGGAGTTTTTCCTCCTCCCCTTGTCCCCGCGCATAGAGCTACTTTGTAAATCTTTTCGTGCCCCTCACTTCTTCGCCGCCTTGCCTTCAAGCTCCTTCACGCGCTCGCGCATTGCCCGCACCTCTTCCCTCAGTTCCTCCATCTTGAGTTCCCTTCCCACCATTAGCCGGTTCATGCGCTCGACCTCGTCGAAGTTCCGCCTCATCTCGGCCTCCAGCCTCTTGCGCTCGGTTATGTCGCGGATTATGCCTATGGCGTTCCAGACCCCGTGGACGTTGGTGCCTGAGATGGATAGCTCCATCGGAAACTCCGCGCCGCCGGCGCGGAGCGCCTCTATCTCAAGCGTCTTGCCGACAAGACGCCCGGTGCCGTTCTGGAAGAACGTCTTCAGTCCGGCATAAGCCGCCTCGCGGTACCGCTCCGGGACGATGAGCGCGTGCAAGTCATTGCCAATGGCCTCGACGGCCGTGTATCCGAATACGGCCTCGGCCTTCTTGTTCCAGAGGCGGATGCGCCCCGGAGGCTCCAGGCCCACGACCGCGTCGGAGGCCGACTCCACGACCGTCCTGAACCTCTCCTCGCTCTCCCTGAGCGCGGCCTCGGCGGCCTTCCTCTCGGCAACCTCCCTGCCGAGTTCGGCGGTCCTCTCCTTTACCTTCTCTTCGAGGGCTTCATTCAGGAGTTTAAGCTCCTCCTGCACCCTGTTGAGTTCGCGGTTCTGTCTGACGGCGTTTTCGTAGGTCGAGAGGAGGAAGGCCATGGTCTGGGAGCGGCTCGATTTGATCTGATACCGTCTGCCGTCGTAGGAGACCTCCGTGCATCTCTTATCCGGCTTGTTTACGCACTGCGGCTCATGCAGGAGCGCGGATATCTTCTCAAGAAGGCAGGCCGGGTCAAAGGGCTTGGTGATGTAGGTGTCGGCGCCGGAACACAGCCCCTTTATCACGTCCTCGGGTCCGGAGAGTTGCGTGAGGAGCATGACCGGGATGTGCATCGCGTCCGGGCTTTTCTTCATTTCCGCGCACATCGCGTAGCCGTCCATCCTCGGCATCAAAATGTCGCTGATGATGAGCGCGGGCCGGGTCTCAACGGCCTTGGCAAGCCCCTCCGCCCCGTCCCTTGCAACGGCGGTCTTGTAACCGGCCCCATCGAGGAGCCTCTGGAGAACCGTTGCCTGCACCTCGCTGTCTTCGACGATAAGGATGGTCTGCTGGGTGTTCTGGGCCATGACGGCTCCTTTTAAATGAGACTGTCGTGCAACTCCCCCCAACCCCCTCTTACCCGCATAAAGCCGTGGCAAGAGGGGGGATGGCATTCTTACGCGCTTGCCGCGAGCGCGGCGGCTATCCCTTCGATGGGCAGGACATCCTGGGCCGCGCCGAGCGCTATCGCCTGTTTGGGCATCCCGAATACCACGCTCGTGGCCTCGTCCTGGGCTATGGTCGCTCCGCCCGCGTCCATGATGAGTCTAAGTCCCTCGGCCCCGTCGTCGCCCATGCCCGTGAGCAATATGCCGGTGGCGGAAGGGCCGTAACGGGCGGCTATAGACCTGAATGTGACCGTGATGGACGGCCTGTGCCCATTCACGGGTTCCTCGTTGGAGCAACCGAACCTGCCCGCGTCATCGAGTATGAGGTGGCGTCCCTCAGGCGGGAAATATACCGTGCCCGGGGCCGGGCCCTCGCCCTCGGCTGCCACCTTGACGGCCACGGCGCATTGGGATTGCAGCCATTCGACGAGGCCGGTCAGGAACCCCTCGCCGATGTGCTGGACGCATACTACCGGCATGGGAAAGGTCTGCGGCAGCGCCCTGAGTATCATCGCCAGCGCCTGCGGCCCCCCCGTGGACGCGCCGATGGCCACGATGCGGTGGTTGTGCTTGAGCGCGGCGTTGACGCGGGGCGCAACGGGTGTGCGCGGCGCAAGGCCCGCGTCTTTGAGTTTTTTGAATACGTGAACCCCGGCGATGATGCGCACCCTGGATATAAGCTCGTCCGCAAGGCGCATGAACTCCGCCTCGTCTCCTCCCCTCGGCTTTGTAAACACGTCCACCGCGCCCGCCTCAAGCAGCTTGAAGACGTTCGCCGAGCCTTCCACCACGGATACGCTTACGACGAGGATCGGTCTCGGATGCCTCTCCATTATCTCCCGCGTCAGTTCGAGGCCGTCCATGCCCGGCATGTGGAGGTCGGTGCACACGACGGAGGGGTCGAGTCTTTCGATGAGGCCGAGCGCCTCCCTCCCGTCCCTTGCGGCGCCGACGACCTCTATGTCCCCGGCCTTCCTCAACATGCGGCTGAGGAGCATTATGGCCAGCGCCGAATCGTCTACAAGCAGCGCCCGGATCATCTTATATGAGCCTCCGCAGGGTCTCTATGAGCATCTTCTGGTCAAAGGCGGGCTTGGGTATGTAGGCGTTCGCGCCCGCGTCAAGGCCGCGTTTTTTGTCCTCGTCCGAGGCGAGGGTGGTGACGAGCACGACGGGCATGTCCTTCCAGTGCGCGTCCCGGCGTATCCGTCCGGTAAGCGCGAGCCCGTCCATGTTTGGCATCATTATGTCCGTCACGACCGCGTCGAACGCCCTGGCCGAGAGTTTGCCGAGCGCGTCGAGGCCGTCTACGGCGGTAGTGACCTCGTATCCCGCGCCTTCGAGGATGCGCCGCTCCTGAGTTCGCGTGGTTATGGAGTCCTCCACGAGGAGCACCGCCCTTTTCCGGGGAGGCTCCGCGGGCTTTTCTTCATGATGGGCTTGGGCGGGTCTGGACGCGCCCATGGTCTTTAAAAGATCGCGCGGCGCGAGGATGACGCCGACCTCGCCGTTCGCCAGCACGGTCACGCCGCCTACGTTAGGCACCCTTTTGAGGAGCGCGGGCGGCCCGCGTTGCGCCACCTCCTGCTCGCCCACGAGTTCGTCCACGAACATGCCGAGCGCCGCGTCTCCCTCCCGTATGACCACGCACGGGACGCGCCCATGCGCCTCCACGCGCTTGCGGCCGGGCGCAGGCCCGAGCCCCAACAGGTCATCGAGATGCGCCACCGGGACCGCGGCCCCGTCTATCATAATCGCATCTCTCCCCTCCACCGTGAAGACATCTTCCGGCGAGACGAGGCGGCAGAGCATTACGCGCTCGGCCGGTATGACGAAGCAGGACTGCCCGGCCCTGGCTATGAGCGCCCTTACGGCGGTAATGGCCGCCGGAAGCGTTATCCGGAAGAGACACCCCTTGCCCGGCGTTGACTCCACCGCCGCGCCGCCCTTGAGGAGTTCGGCGTTTGCCCTGACCACGTCAAGGCCTACGCCCCTGCCTGAGGTGTCCGTGACGAACCTGCTCGTGGAGACGCCAGGGGCGAAGACGAGGTCCATGGCCTCCGGCCCGGTCATGGCGTCCGCAACGTCCTGTTGGACGGCCCCGGCCTTGACGGCCCGCCTTTTTATCTCCTCGACGTCAAGCCCTCTGCCGTCGTCCGAGACCTCTATTACGACTGCCTTGTCCCTGCCGGACGCCCTGATGGTTATTGCGCCCTTGCGCGGCTTGCCGAGGGCCGCCCGTTTGTCCGGCGGCTCCATGCCGTGGTCAACGGCGTTTCTTAACAGGTGCATGAGGGGGTCTTTCATCTCCTCGATGACGCGCTTGTCCGCGAGGGTATCCCCGCCTTCCATACGGAAGTCGATCTCCACCCCGCGCCCCCGGCCAAGGTCCCTGATCATCCTCGGGAAGAGGCCGAAGACCGTGGCCAGCGGGAGCATCCGCATATCGCGTATCCCGTCCTCCAAGGCGTTGGCGAGAAGGGCAAGGCGGCCCGACCCCTCATGCGCCGCCTCCTTGATGGCGGCGAGTCCGGTAGCGAGCCTTTTGATATATTCGGCATCGCGCGCGCCGTCAGGCAGTTGGGCATGGAGCCGCGCCAGCAGTTCCACGGCCTCGTCTATGGAGGCGCGCAGGTGATGGAAGGAGGCCGTCACGACGCCGAGTTCGGAGGCGTGGGTCATAAGCTCGTCGAGCTTGCGCGTCGGCACGCGGATGGTGTCTATGCGATAGGCGTCCTTGAAGGAGGCCGGAGGCTCAGGCCGGACGCCTTCGGCGTCTTTGTCCTCCGCGTATCCTGGGCCGGACGCCGCAAGGGCCGCCTCCGCGTCCCGGCCGGAGGCCGCCTTGCTCAGGCGCCTGAGCGCCTCCGCCGTGTCCGCGCCCGAGGGCTTGCCCGTTACCGCCTCCGCCGCGAGCGCCCTTATGGCGTCGAGCGCCTTGTATATCGCGTCGAAGAGGCCGGGCGTGAACGCAAGCTCGCCTTTTTTTACCGCCCCGAGCGTGTCCTCCACCTTGTGGGCGGCGAGTTCAATGTCCCTCGCGCCGACCATGCGGGACGCGCCCTTTATGCTGTGGGCCTCCCTGAATACGTCGTCGAGCGCGGCGGAGTCGTCCGCCGCGGTCTCAAGGCGCAGGAGTCCCTTCTCCAAACCTTGGAGGTGCTCCGCCGTCTCGGTCTTGAACAACTCGCGCAGTTCCGCGTCTTCGATCATGGTCTTGTCCGGCATTTGGGGTTTTGCCTTTAGTCTTTTTTGCCTCCCCCTGCCTTTGGGGGGAGGAGATTTACATGGGTGGGGGGTGTCCCAACCGCCCCCCCCATCCCGCCTTTCCCCCAAAGGCGGGGGGAAGGGGGCCATGTTTTTAGCCGCCTCCCCCTACGCTATGGCCTTCAAACCCTGCGCCGCCTCGTTGAGCTTCTGGATGCCGACCTTCGTCTGGGTTATCCCGGCGGCCGTTTCTCTCGACGCCGTATTTATGGCGCTGACGGCGGTGACGACCTGTCCGATGGCCGCTGACTGCTGTCTGGCGTTGAGGAGCACCTGCTGCGCGTTCCCATAGACGCTCGATGCCGAGCCGGAGAGCGTGGAGAATATCTCCCCGACCTGCCTCGCGTACTTCGTCACGGCCTCGGCGGTCTTCTGCCCCTCTTCCGTGACCATGATAGTCGAGTTCGTGGCCCGCTGTATCTCGGCGATTATCTCGGCGGCCTGTTCCGCGGATTTTTTGCTTTCGTCCGCGAGTTTCCTTACCTCGCCGGCGAGCACCGAAAACCCCTTGCCGTGCTCCCCGGCGCGCACGGCCTCGACCGCCGCGTTGAGCGCGAGCATGTTCGTCTGTCCGGCAAGGTCCTTGACAAGGGCGGCTATCTTGCCTATCTGCGCGGTCCTGTCCCCGAGGCGGAGTATCTCGGAGGCGATGGCGCCGACCTTCTCCTTCAAGCTGTCCATGGATTCGGCGGCGAGCCTGACCGCCTCCTTGCCCTCGTCGGTGAACGCTGCGGCCTGCTTGGCCGACTCCGCCGCCGCTCCTGCCTGCTCCGAGGTCTGGCGCGACGACGCCCCTATCTCCTCCACGGTCGTGGTCGTCTCGTTCACCATGGCCGCCTGCTGGGCCGCCGCCTTCTCGTGCTGGGTGACGGTGGCGGCTATCTCGGTGGACGACGTGGATATGACTGACGCCGTCTCCGTTATCCTGCCCGCGATGCGCGAGGCCACCCAGAGGCTAAGGATGACGGCGAGCACGATGGAGACGATCGTCCCTGCTATGAGGGCGACGGCGACGTTTCTCATGGCGACGGTCTCCGCCTCCCTGTTTTTGAGGAACTCCTCGCGCTCCTTCGCGTCTATCTTCATGGCTATGACCTCGAGGTCGCTGCCCAGTTCGAGGCCTTTCCCAGTCCTGAAGAGCCTTACCGCCTCGTCCTGCCTCCCCTTGTTGACGAGGCTGAACATCCCGCCCGCAAAGGAGGTGAGGTTCTTGTGCAGCGCTTCGATCTTTGCAAGCACCTCGCGTTCCGACGGCTCGCCCATAAGTTTATCGAGCGCGGCGTAGGCCGCGTCAAACTCGCCGATCGACGCCTCGTATGAGGCGCTGGAGGTGTCGTTTTTCATGAGGATGTATCCGCGCACCGCCCTCTGCATCTTGGCGTTGGCGTATACGAGGTCTTTCGCGGAGAGGAGGGTCGCCTGCGTGGAGTCGACGCGGGCCACGGCCCGCGTGGCCGCCATGAGATTGATATAAACCACGATGACTACGATGATCGACAGCAGGAGCGGGATGGAGTATCCGAGGAGTATGCGGTAACGGAGTTTCAGGTTCTTGAACATCGCGGCTTCTCCTTTCTTTAATTGACGGTCTACGGCTCTTTGTCCACGATGACATCCTCCATGCTGGTTATTTCAATCAAGTCGAGTATGGTTATGGCCCTGCCCAGGTATCCGGCCACGCCCTTTACGAGCCTTCCGGCAACGGAGCCGGGAGCGGCGACGGCCGGGGCCGGGGAGAGCGCCGAGGGCAACAGGCTGAATACCTCCATTACCTCATCCACAAGAACGCCCGGCCCGCCGGAGCGCAATACCACGGCCTTTGCCGGGATGGCGCCCACGGCAAGGCCAAGCAGGGGGCGCAGGTCGAGGAGCGTGACGATGTTGCCGGCCAGGTTCATTACCCCGGCTATGTGCGCCGGCGCGCACGGCACCGGGGCCGGGTTTCTGACGCCGATGAATTCAGAGACGGCCTCCAGCCCCACCCCGTAGTATTCTCCGCCAAGGGTTACGGCGGCAAGGGTCAGCGCCCCGGCCGCCCCGGCCGGCACGGGCTCTGTCCTTAGGCCGGCGGCGCGCCTCCGGAATTCCGCCCTTGCCCCGGCGGACGCATCGGGACAGAATGGGACGGCGGATATACCCACATCGCCCGGGTCCGCGCCCTCATCAACGCCTTCGGCATGTTCGGCAAGGGCCGCCATGTCGAGGAGCATCACGAGGTCCTCTCCGCTTCTGGCCTCGCCTTCGAGAAACCGGGGGTGGGGACGTCCCTTAGCCGCGCCGGGCGATTTTTCAATCTCCGCCGGAGCGACTTCCTTGACCTCCACGGCCTCGCTCGCTATGACGCCGTGGAGGCCGCCCTTGGCCTCGAAGACGATGACCGCATCGTCAAGGGTGTATGGTCTCGGAGGGTGTCCGAAGCGCGTCAGGAGGTCGGTGACGGGCACGATGCGGCCCCGCAGGTTGAATACTCCGGCTATGCAGGCGGGCGCTTCCTCGATGGGTGTCAACTCAGGCAGCCGTTGTATCTCCCTGACCGAGGCCGCCGGGATGCCGTAGACCGAGCCGTGCAGCCTGAAGAGAAGATACGGGGTAGTCCCCATGCGGCAATTATAGCACCGGATTGCAAAACCGCCATCAGAGCATCCTTGAGACGGCCTCCCGGATATCTCCGGCGGTCATCCCTTCATACGGCGGAACCGCCGCGTCAGGCGTCAGGCGGTTCAAGAGCGCTAACCCGGCCTTGCGCATCCTTCTGGCGGGTTCATCTTCGCCGAGGCCCTCGTGGATGGAGGCGAGTTCGAGATAGGCCGCTATCCTGTCCGGGTCGAGGTAGATGACCTTTTCCAACGACTCGACGGCCTCGCGGAACCTGCCCTGCTCAAGCGCGATCTGGGCGAGGACGTAATGAGGGGCCGGGGAGAGCCGGTTGATTGACTCCGCCTTGCGAAGGGCGGAGGCCGCTTCCGCGAGCCTCCCCATGCTGGCAAGGGCCTCGCCAAGGAGACACAGGGCGCGGCAGTCCGCGCCGTCGGCGGGGATGCGCCTTAGCGCCTCCTCCGCCTCTTTATACGCGCCCGCCCTTATCATCGCCTCGATATCGTCAAGGGATAAGGCCGCCTCTGGTTTAGATGGTTTAACGGCGGCGGGCCGGGCGGCGGAGACCTTTTTTGCGGCGAGCGGCCATGGCCGCGGCGCGGCTGCGGCCTCCGGCCGTGCCTTTTCGTATACCACGGATTCGGGAAAGAGCCTCGGCCTGAGTCCGCCCTGGGCCGCGCCGTAGAGTTCGCCGTGTCCGGTCATCAGGAACCCGCCGGGACGCATGGTCTTCTCAAACTTCCCGACGACCTCGGCCACGGTCTTGCGCTCGTAGTATATGAAGACGTTCCGGCAGATGATAAGGTCCACGTCATGGATGCCCTTGCCCGCGTCCGGAAATTCATCCCTCACGAGGTCGCAGCGCTCGAACGCCACCATCCGGTTTATGCGTTCGTCAAGCGCGTATCCGCCCGGGTCTTTTCTGAAATAGTTCTCGCGGACCGGCTGCGGCGCGGCGCGCAGCGCCCAGTCTCCGTAGACCCCGAGCCTCGCCCGCGCAAGGAGGTCGGGTCTGAAGTCCGTGCCGATGATGGATACGTCCCACCCGGCAAGCCCCTGCCCGAACTCGCTCAGGACGATGGCGACCGAGTATGGCTCCTCGCCGGTCGAGCACCCGGCGCTCCATATCCGCAGCCGCTTCTCGCCGCTCCTGCGCGCCATAAGCTCCGGCAGGAGCCTCGAGCGCAACAACTCGAACTGCCCCCTGTCGCGGAAGAAGTAGCTCTCCTCGACGATGAGGCGTCCCGCCAACTCCGAAAGCACGGCCCAGGCCTCCTCGCCCCCGGCCTCGATAAGGCGCAGATAGGCCGCGGGCGTCGATACGCCTTTGGCCTTCATCCCGGCCTCAAGCGCATTCGTAAACGCCGTAGCCGAGCCGGGTTCCACGGGGTCGAGATGAATGCCGGTATTGGCCGTGACGACGGCGGCTAAACGTCTCAGAAACTCTTCGTCCATATCGCTCGCAATAGAGCGCCTGAGGTCTTGACGTGGTGATATTCCGGGGTGAACCTGGGGCGGGGACGGTTTGGGGACGGCTTTTGAGGGGTTAGCCGAAAGGCTAACCTTTTGTTTTTTCAAGACATTGATGTTTTAATTCTGGCGGAGGGTGAGGGACTCGCCCCTCCACTCGTCGCTCCCGCTCCTCGTTCCGGGCGCGTTTGCTCGCTGACGGCGCTCCTCCCGGAGCGCCTTTTCCTCGCTCTTCGCTCGGCGCTCGCAAACAGTTCGAGTCCCTCACGGACTCGCCGGGGTTTCTAAATTCTGGCGGAAGGGTGAGGGAGTCGAACCCCCCGGTTCCCGCAAGCGGGCACGACCGGTTTTGAAGACCGGCAGGGCCACCCGGCCCTGTACCCTTCCGTTGCATGACGCGTTCCAGTTGCCCCTTCTATCTCCTGAAACGTTTCAGCTGTAGATACCGTCTTGGTTGTTAAGCGATATTTTTGCAAACTGTCATGCCCTAATGCTTCTATCGGGCATCCTGCGTCTTCCGTGACTTTGCCAACTATGTAAAGACGCTGGATTCCCGCCCCTCGACTGAAGCATTCGAGGGCAGGCTCCAGCGCGCGGGAATGACGGCCCAGGGTGGGCTATGCCCACCTTTCGTATCAGTAATCAACTACTTTGTAAATAGAGCTGCTTTGTAAATAGAGCTACTTTGTGAATCCTGCGTCATCAGCGTGGAAGCAGATGTTGGGAACGAGAAAACCTCCAGCCTATCTCCTCGCCGCCCCCGTCAATTCCGCCGCGCTCGTCTTGTGTTTTGTGGCGTAATCCCGGATGCCCTCGGCCACCTTGACGGCGGCGTCAGGGTCTAAGAAGTTCGCGGTGCCCACCTGCACCGCCGCAGCGCCTGCCATGATGAACTCAAGGGCGTCCCTTGCCGTGGTTATGCCGCCTATGCCGATGAGCGGCGTATTTGCGACGCTTGCGGCCTCCCAGACCATCCTTACGGCTATCGGCCTGATGGCCGGGCCTGACAGCCCGCCTATCCTGTTGGCTATGGCGGGGCGTCTCTTTTCAACGTCTATCACCATGCCGGGTATCGTGTTTATGAGGGAGACCGCGTCCGTGCCGGCCTCCTCGACCGCCCTGACCATCACCCTTATGTCCGTCACGTTCGGAGAGAGCTTGGTTATCACGGGCAGCCCTGTGGCCGCGCGCACCGCGGAGACGACCCTGTGCGCCTCGTTCGGGTCCGTGCCGAATACTATGCCGCCGTGCTTGACGTTCGGGCAGGATATGTTGACCTCCAACCCGGCGACGCCATCGACTGAATCGAGCATGGAGGCGGCTTCGGCATAGTCCGCGATATTTTCGCCGAAGATGTTCGCTATGACCGGCGTCTTTATCTTTCTGAGGAGGGGCAGTTTCTCCTTGATGAACGTGCCCACCCCGGCGTTTTGAAGGCCGATGGCGTTGAGCATCCCGCAGGGCGTCTCGACGATGCGCGGCCCGGGGTTGCCCGGACGCGGACGGAGCGACAGCCCCTTGACGATTATCGCGCCGAGTTTATCGAGCGCGGTGTAGGGGCTGAACTCAAGGCCGTACCCAAAGGTGCCGGAGGCGGTCATCACCGGGTTTTTGAGTCTTATACCGGCGATGTCAACGGTCATGGCGTCAGCCGTCTTTTTCTTCAGATCGCGTCCCAATCCATATCCCCGCTTGAAAATACAGGCCCGTCCGAGCAGACCATCTTGTAGAGGCGGTTTTCAGCCTCCTCCTCGTGCGTCCGCGTCTTTACCGCGCACCCAAGGCAGACCCCTATGCCGCAGGCCATCGAGCGTTCAAGAGAAACCCAGCACGGCGCATCGGCCTGCTCCGCTATAACGGAGACCGCCTTGAGCATCCCTGGCGGGCCGCATGCATAGACCACGGCGTCAGGCGTTACCTCTTCCCTTAATAAATCCGTGACAAGTCCGGCCTGCCCGGCGCTGCCGTCTTCCGTGGCGATCCGTATCCTGCACTTGAGTTTTTTGAAGTCCTTTATTACCTTCGTCCCGGCCTTGCCCCGCGCCCCGAAGAGGAGCAGGCCGTCCTTCAATTCATTTATGAGCGGATATAGCGGCACGATGCCCATGCCGCCCGCGGCCATGATTATCTTTTTGCCTTTGCCGGGCTTGGGGAATCCGTTGCCAAGGGGCCCGAGGACTCCGAGCGATTCACCCGGCCTCTTGGCCGCGAGTATCCGCGTGCCTTTACCGACGACCTGATAGAGGAGCTCGACCCCGCGCTGTCCCGGCATGACCCGGTAGATGCCGAACGGCCTCCTGAGGAGCGGGTCGAGGCCGTCGGATACCCTGAGCATCACGAACTGTCCGGGCCTGACGCGCTTCGGCGTCCACGAAAGCCCAAGGAGGAAATATCCAGGGGCGACTTCTTTATTGTGGATTATCTTTACTTCGGAGTTTTGCATTTGAGTGGAGGCTCTCGGTCACGGGCAACGATGTCTTTCTGTGGCGTCGAAAGAAACTCCCGGCGGCACAAAGAAGTCTTTGCCCGCCCCGTGGCATTTACAAGTCCTTCACCATCACTATCGCGTCTTCGTTGCCGTAGTAGTTCTTGCGCTCGAAGGCTTCCCTGAAGCCCAGGCCCTTGTACAGGGCGCGGCCCGCGTCGTTGGAGCGTCTGACCTCGAGGAAGACCTCGTAGACGAGGAGGCGGCGCATCTCATCTATGGCCGCGTCCAGCAGGGCCGTGGCCAGACCCTGGCGCCGGAAGTCCTGGTGCACGGCGATGTTCAGTATGTGCGCCTCGCCGTAGACTATCCAGTATATGATGTAAGCCGCGACCACGAAGCCGTTGTCCCGGTATATCTTTACGGCATAGGCGGAGGAGACCGGGTTGCGAAGCTCGCTCTCGAACATGCCCCTTGTCCACGGGTTGGGAAAGGATTGGGACTCGATGGCGAGAACCTCGCCCAAGTCTCCTGCGGTCATGGGTTGGATGGTATGACCGGGCGGGGATTTCACCTGTGTATGCAAACCCTCTACGAAACCTCCGAATCGCGGGCGCGGCAATTCAGTTATCGGCAAGAGGCCGTGATCGTGCCGTGAGCCGCGACAGAAGGATTTACAAGGCAACCCTATGCAGCTCCATCTGTTTTTTCACGGTCACGGGCCACGATATTTTTCCGGCAGCCGCCTTGCCCTTCGCGCTGCCACAAAAGAGCCGCGGAGGCGCCCGGCTACTTGACGTTCGTGGCGAAGAGTATGTGCCAGAAGTCCAGTTTCTTGAGCATGTATTTTTTCTCTACGCGGAGCCCGGAGCGGTTGATGAACTCGTTGAGGCACATATCCGACCTCCAGCCTATCCTCTTGCAGACCGGGTTTATTATCTTCTCGACGGCCTCCACGACCTTGTTCCTGCTCTTGAAGTGGTTGACTATCACCACCTGACCGCCCTTTCTGCAGACGCGCCGGACCTCCTCCATGAGCTTATAAGGGTCCGGCACCACGCTCACCACGTGGGAGATGAAGACGGTGTCGAACGAGTCGTCCTTGAAGCCCGCGCACATGGCGTCCATGCTCAGGAGATTGATGTTGTCGAGGTTGTTCTCCCGGATCTTCTCCTTTGCCTTGCCGAGCATCTCGGTCGAGAGGTCGATGCCCACGATCTTGCAGTGGCGCGGAAAGACCGAGAAGGAAAGCCCGGTGCCGACGCCCACGTCGAGGATGCGGTCGCCGGGCTTTATCTCCATGTAGGTGATGGCGTGCTTGATCCTCGGGTAGAAGAACCTCTTGAAGAGCGCGTCGTAGACGTTCGAGTACCCGCCGTATATCTTCTTTATGCTTTCGAGTTCCAATTGAATTCCACTCTCGCCGTAGGGTTTGAAGTCTCTTAATGTAAACAATTTTCCGCGTCCCCTTCCTTAAAACGGGCCGGAACCCGCGCTAAGGCTTAAAATCCTCCTGACGTAAACGACGAGGTCGTCTCCGGGCTTGTAAAAGCCGCTTATCCGCGCCTCTTCCCTGAACCCGCATCCCGTGTAGAAACGCCGCGCCGCCGCATAACCCTCCATCCCGGAGGTCTCGGCGATTAGGAGGCGGCCTCCGTTTCCTTTCAATCTCTCCTCCACCGCGTTGACGAGCCTCCTGCCTGCCCCGTTCCCTCGCGCGTCCGGGTCGACGATTATCCAGTATAGGTCGTAGGCCCCGTCGGTAAGCGGACGCGGCCCGTAACAGGCATAGCCCTGAATCTTATCAGCCCCGTCGACCGCGCACACGAAGCGGTAGCCGGTTTGGGCCTGGTTGTTCAGATAAATATCGAGCAACTCCTCGGCGCACGCCTCTTCCCCGCGAGTCAGGTTCCCGGCGCGTTTTATGATGGATACTATCGCTTCCCTGTCTCCTGAGTCTGCCTCCCGCATTCGCAGGGAGGGGGCGTCAGCACCGCCGCTCATGCCGGTTGAGGGGCGCGCCACTTCTCTTTCGCGGGAGGATACGTCTCGACGTAGCGCGCCTGCGCCACGCGGACTATCTCGGAGACGAGGAGCGGATACGTAAGGCCCACGGCCGCGCCGGCCCTCGCAAACCCCGCGCCGCTCGATATGTCCGGGTTGGGGTTCACCTCCAGCACCTTTATGTTTCCGTCCTCGCCGAGCCTCGTATCCACCCGCGCATAGTCACGACACCCCATCGCCTCGTACGCCTTGACCGCCACGGATTGCAGCTCGTCGCGGAGCGCCTCCGGGACGTTGGCCGGACAGACCGGCTTTGTCTTTTTGTAGAGCGGGCTGTCGAGCACCCACTTCGCCTCGTAGCAGCATATCCTCGGCTTGTCCGCCGGAAAGTCCACGAAGTCTATCTCCGAAGGGGGAAGCGCCCGCGCCTCTTTTCCGTTTCCGATGACCGCGATGTTGAACTCCCTGCCGTCTATGTACTCCTCGACGATGGCGGGCTGATGGAACTGGGCGATGATGAACTCCACCCTCTTTTTAAGCTCCTTCATGTTCGTGACCACGGCCCCGGCGTCTATGCCAATGGAGGCGTCCTCACGGAGCGGCTTTACGATGAGCGGGAACTTGAGCCCGCGTTTCAAGCGCGCGGGCGGCTCGTTCATCACCGAGTACTCCGGCGTCATTATGTCGCGCCGCGAGAGTATGTCCTTGGTAAGCCCCTTGTTGAGTGAGAGCCCGAGCGTGAGCGCCGCGCTGCCGGTGAACCTTATGCCGTATAGCTCAAGGAGCGCGGCGATGTGCATCTCCAGCGAGGACTTGCCGAAGGCCGCCTCGCAGAGGTTGAAGACCATGTATTCCGCGCCGTCCCTAAGCTCGTGCACGAGGTCGTAGAGGGAGTCCCTCCTCGACGTTTTGAGCGCCGTGACCGAGGCGTCGAAGCCGCATTCGGCGAGCGCCGAAGCCACTTCGCTCGCGGCCCGCACCTGCGCGGCGCTGTCGAGCGCGGGCTGCTGAGCGCCCTCGTCCGGCTCCGGGCTGTCGTCGTTGAATATCACCTTTATCCGTTCGGCCTTCATATCCCGTGCCTCTGTCTGGCTATGTCAACGACCGAATTTATGAGGTCGTCATACGTCAATCCGGCGGCGCGCGCGGCCTTTGGAAAACACGAGTTGCACTTCGGGTCTTTCAGTATGCCCGGCAGCGGATTAAGCTCGATGATGTTCGGGACGCCCGCCGCGTCGAGCCTTACGTCCACCCTGCACCAGTCCCTTACGTCAAGGGCGCGGAACGCGGCGAGGGCCGCGTCCTCTATGGATTTGCGCATGGCCTCGTCCACCGGGGCCGGGCATGCGAATATGTCGAGGGGCGCGTCCGGCGTGTCGAGCACCCACTTCGCCTCGTAGGAATATATCGGGGGGATGCCCTCCGGGAGCGACGAATAATTTATCTCCACTATCGGCAGCGCCCGCGCCTTGGCCCCGTTGCCGAGTATCGCCACCGTGAACTCGCGCCCAGGCAGGAACTCCTCGACCAGGGCCGGCTGACCGTATTCCGCCACGAGGCGGCCAACCTTGCCGGACAGCTCATCAGGCGTCGAGACGATGGAGTCGTTTTTGATACCCTTGCTAGAGCCTTCAAAGAGCGGCTTGACCATCATGGGGAAGCGCATGCCGGGCCGCAGTGCCGCGCCCTCCGTCACGAAAAACCTCGGGGTCGGGACGCCGTAATGCTCGAGCACTTCCTTGGCCCTGGCCTTGTTCAGGCACAATCCCAGCGTCAGCGGCGAGGAGCCGGTGTATGGGATGCGGAGCATCTCCATGATGGCCGGCATCTGCGCCTCCCTGCTCTCGCCCCAGATGCCCTCGGCCATGTTAAAGACTATGTCGGGCCGCGTCTTTCTGAACTTCTCGAAGGCGTCCTCGTCCGCCTCTATCATGACGACGTCGCCGTGGCGCGCCATGAGCGCGCCGCGCACGTCCTCGATGGTTTCAGGATCGTCGCACTCCGCGTAGAAGTCGGGGGGCAGGTCTTCGCCCTCCGCGACCGTCCGTTTCAGGTTATAGGTAAGGCCGACTCGCATGTCAGTTATCGGTTATCGGTTATCGGCATCGGTAAAGGTAAAAAATAATCTTCCTCAAACCGATAACCGTCCACCGATAACCTGTCTATAGTATCAGCACCGCCGCGGCCACGACGGTCGTGAAGCTCCCGTCGCTCTTGACGATGGCCGACTGGGTGACGTTCGTGGTCTTGACTATCCTGTCGGATATCCTGTATATCTCCTTTTTTTCGTCCCACCCGAGGTTTTCGTCGAGCTCGATGCCGAGGGTGGAGGCGAGCATGGCCGCCGCGAGGTCTTCGGCATAGTCCCCGGCCACGCCGTCGGTCTGTCCGTAGGCGTGGTGCTCGCTCAGGTATCCGTAGAGCTTCCTGTCCGTCGGTATCGCGCAGCCGACCGAGGCCGCCATGAGGCGGCGCGGCTCGTTGCTGGCCAGCTTGCTCATCACGCAGAACGTGACCTGGCCGGGCGAGAGTTTCTTCATCCCCACGGAGCGGGAGAGCACCTTGCACCCCGGCGGGAATATGCTTGAGACCTGCACCAGATTCAGTTTTTCGATCCCCGCGTCCCTGAGCGCGAGCTCAAATGAGTGGAGTTCCTTTCTATGTGTGCCGACCCCCTTGGTGAAAAAGACCCTTTTTGGAACGAACATTTCACATACCCCCTCAAATTGCCTATTTGCCTATTTGCCTATTAGATGGATCAAGGGATTGATCATAGGTCCCTCAATCCTCGTCCCGGCTTGAAGACGGCGCGACGGATACGCCTTGCAACGGTTTACGGGCGGGCCGCGGAGGCGCTCAACGTTTCTTGCGCCCGGCCTTTGCGGCGGAGCCGCGTTTATCCAGCCGCTCGTTGATATATCCCATCATCTTATATATGAGTTTCGCCGTCAAGAAGTCCGGGGCCACGAGTCCGGGGATGGGGCACAACTCGACCACGTCGAACCCGACGACGTTCTTCTTGCGTATCGCGGCGCGGAGCGCATCGAGCGCGTCATGCCAGAGCGGTCCGCCCGGCTCTGGCGTGCCGGTAGCCGGCATTATCGAGGGATCGAAGAAGTCGAGATCGACGGTTATACATATATCATCGGAAAGCCGCGCCACGGCTTTATCCCAGTCAATACCGGCAAGCACCTCTCTTGCGTAGTGCGTCTTGACCCGCGCGTTTTTTCCTTTGCGCGCGTCTTGGCCGAGGAACTCCGCCTCTTCGACGGAAAGGCTCCTTATACCGGCCTGCACTATGGGGCATAGCTCAGAAATCCTACGGGCCACGCACGCATGGTTGAATGGGCTGTCCTGGTAGGTGTCCCTCATGTCCGCGTGCGCGTCGAGGTGGAGCACGGACATCTTAGGATGCCTTACGAGGAGCGCCTGAACCATTCCGAGCGTTATGGAGTGTTCGCCGCCGAGGAGGACCGGCATGCGTCCGGCCTCCAATATCCACTCCACGGCCTCTCTCACCCGTTTGACCATCTCGTCCGGCCCAAGGGCCGTCGACTCCATCGCGGGCAGGGTCTCTATGCCCGCGAGATACGGCTCGCGCCCAAGCTCGTCGTCGTAGAGCTCCATGTGCGTGGATGCCTCTATTATCGCGCGCGGGCCTCCCCTCATGCCGCTTACATAAGAGGCGGTAAGGTCGTATGGCACGGGCAGCACCGAGTACCTGGGGTGCTTGCCCTCAAGCGCGTCTTTCGGAAGTCCGCCGAAGTTGAAGTTGAGTTCCATTCGGTTATCGGCTATCGGTTATCAGTTGCCGGTGAACGGTTAAAGAGAGGTTTTTATCCTTTCCCTATAACCGATAACCGTCCACTGATAACCGCTTTACCTGCGCCCCTCCCATATCCTTTTCGCCACCTTAGCGGAGTTTTTGAGTTCCATCTTGGGCGCGTCCCTCTTGAAGCCCTCCATGCGCTCGGCGAGCGCGGTGACTATCACGGGAAGCGCGATCGTCGCGTCGGAGTTGACGGTGACGTGGGACGCCTTCTTGGCGATCTTGCCCCAGGACTGCGCCTCCTCGAAGGTGCAGCCTGAGAGTCCGCCCCAGTGGGGCAAATCCGCCGTTATCTGGACGGCGTACTTGTGCCCCTCGACCTTCTTGCACTGGAGCGTGGCCGTGACCTCGGTCTGCTGGATGAAGTTCTTTGGGGTGCCGCCGCCCACGTAGACCACGCCGGTGTTTTTCGACGCGGCGGCTATCTCGGCGGTCTCCTTCACGTCGCCTATCACGTCGAAGATGAAGTGTCCTGGGCCGTCCTTGAGCGCGAGGGCTATGCCTATGGACGAATCCCCGACCGCCGGGCAGTATACGTGCACGCCGGCCTTGTAGGCCGCCGTAAGCACGCCCTCGGCCTTGCCCTTCCTTGAGAGGTCTTCGCCCGCGAGGTAGCAAAACTCCCTCGTGGTATACGGTCTTCTGGGCAGGCTCTCGGCGAGGTCGTATATGTATCTGTCGGCGGCGTTGAACTCCTCCTCCACCGCGAATACGTCGTAGATGCGGTCTATGCCCGCGTCTTTGAGCGCCGTGTCGTTCATGGTTGCGCTGCCCTGCCAATGGTGCCTGCCGAGGCTCTCGTGCACGTCGTGGAAGAGGTTGGCCCCGGTGGAGACGAGGCAGTCGATGAACCTGTTTTTGATGAGGTATACGACAAGCTCCCTCATCCCGGCGGGGACCATGGCGCCCGCGAGCCCGAAGAAGACCGTGGTGCGGTTCTTGAGCATCTCTTCCCAGATATCCACGGCCACGGCGAGGTTCTTGCCCTGAAACGCGGCCTGCCCCATCGAGCGGACAAGCGCGTCCACGCCCGCGTCCGGGTTTATGCTTACGGGCTTTACCGGTTTTTTTAGAAACTTTTTTCTGTCATTCGAGTCTGTCATTTTTTGTACCCTTCGGCCCCTTCCTTTAGTTCGTTGTAGTGTTTGAATACCCTGTCCGCGAAACCTGCCCCGATATCCTCCCCGGACCTTATCCTCCCGCTTATGTTCGTGGGCCCGGCGTTATAGGCCGCGAGCGTTATCCGGGTGTCCTGATTGTAGCGCCTCTTCAAGGAGGTGAAGTAATATACCCCCATCTTGACGTTTACGTAAGGGTCAAGCAGCGTATCCGTCCCGCGCCATCGCAAGCGGAGCCTGCCGGCCACCTCCTCGCCCGTGGACGGGAGGAGCTGCATCAGCCCCACCGCGCCCTTGGAGGACTTTGACCGGTTGTAGAAACCGCTCTCCGTCTTCATCAGCGCCAGCACGAATAGCGGGTCGATCTTGCTCACCTCGCTCTCGTCTATGATGAACCGCGCCAATGCGTTTTCCTCGGCGGCCCCGAGGCCGGTCGAGTGTGAGCCGAGCACGCCGCGGACGTAAGCGAGCATAGCTTCGTCGCGCCGAGCCTCAGGCCGCCATGCGCGCATGGCGCCGTGCAAGGCGGCGAGCGCGAGCATGGCCACCATGCCCGCGGTCAAGGCGGCCCTGCCCGGCCATGCGAATCTGTCGATAAAGTCCGGTATCTTCATCCAAGCCCGTAATCGTTATGCTTGCACCGCGCTGTGAATGCCCGCCGGGTCGCCGCGTCCCTCCTCATCATCGGTGTGCGCCTGCGTCCCATAGGCAGGGCTGGCTCAATTATGCAACATTTAACTATATTTCCTTTTGAGCCGCAAGTCAATAATTAACTTCGCGCCTGTCCAGCCGTTTTTCCAGCCGCGCCGCCTAAGCCAAAAAGGTATACGTGGGCAATACATACGTGGACGAGAGGCGGCATCTTGTCAACGGCTTTTTTCCGGTTTATTTCAACGTGGGCGGCGTGGGGCTCCGTCCACGGCTGCGGCGCAGCGCTTTGCCGCCGGGGACCTGAACGCCAGGACTATGATGGAGGGCGCTGACGAACTTGGGACGGTAGCGGGCGCGTTCGACCGCATGGCCGAGAGCGTCTCAACGTATCAGAGGCATCTCAAGGAAAACGAAGAGCTTCTGAGAAAGAGCGAGGCCCGCTTCAGGAATATTGTCGAGACCACGGGCGACTGGGTGTGGGAGATAGACGCAAACATGACCTACACCTACGCAAGCCCCAGGGTCTTCGACCTCCTTGGCTATGTCCCGGAGGAATTAACCAGGAAGTCGTTTATGGATTTCATGCCGCCCGGAGAGCGGAGGCGCTTCGCGGAGTACTTCGGGCCGATAGCCGCGTCCAAGGCCCCGTTTTTTCTTTTCGAGCATATCGAGCTCGGCAAGGACGGTAGGCCGCGGATATTCGAGTCCACGGGCGTGCCGGCGATGGATGACGCGGGCAATCTGCTCGGCTACAGGGGCATTGGCAGGGACGTCACCGAGCGCAATCCGGTGGACGAACTGCTCCAGAAGACGTTGGACGAACCGGAGAAGCTGACGGGGAGCACGATAGGGTTTTATCATTTTCTCGAGGCCGGCCAGAATACGCTTTCACTGCAAAATTGGTCGACTAACACCCTGAAGACCATGTGCACGGCGGAGGGGAAAGGCCGTCATTACAATATCTCCGGCGCGGGCGACGGCTATAAGTCGCTTCCCCATCGCAAGGGCATGCCGGAAGGACACGCGCCGGTGGAAAGGGAGCTTGTCGTGCCGATATTCAGGGGCGGCGGCATCGCCGCGATAATCGGCATCGGCAACAAGCCGCAAGATTACGATGAGAGCGGCATAGCTATTGTATCGCAGATAGGCGGCGTGTCGTGGGACATAGTCGTGGCCAAGCGCGCCGAGGAGGCGCTGCGGAAAAATAACGAGATACTGGAACGCATCTTCGCCGCAACGTATTTCTGCGTCGTTTACCTCGACAGGGAGTTCAACTTTCTCAGGGTAAACGCCGCCTATGCCAATGCGTGCGGGCATCCGCTGGAGTATTTTCAGGGGAAGAACCACTTCCAGCTCTACCCGCACGGGGAGAACGAGGCTATCTTCCGTGAAGTGGTGAGTAGCGGCAAGCCGTTCACGGCCGCCGCCAGGCCGTTCGTATTCTCCGGCCACCCGGAGTGGGGCGAGACCTATTGGGACTGGACGCTCTATCCGCTCAAGGACGCTGGCGGCGCGGTCGAGGCGCTTCTCTTCGTCCTCCTTGACGTCTCCGAACGCAAAAAAGCGGAGGAGGCTATCACGCTTTATCAAGGGCGTCTTGAGGAACTTGTCAAAAAGCGCACCGGAGAGCTTGAGGCGGCCAACCTCAGACTCAAGGAGCTCGACCGGCTCAAATCCATGTTCATCGCCTCGATGAGCCACGAACTCCGCACGCCTCTCAACACCATCATCGGGTTCGTAGGCATAATCCTCCAGGGCATGACGGGCGGGATAAGCGCGGAACAACGCAAGCAGCTCTCGATGGTGCGGGACAGCTCCCGCCATCTTTTAGACCTGATAAACGATGTAATTGACATAAGCAAGATAGAGGCCGGGAAGATAGACCTTTCCATCGAACGGTTCGATCTGGCCTCGCTTGTGAAAAAGACCGCGGAGCCGTTTGCCGCGTTGGCCGGGGCAAAGGGCGTCAAGCTATCCATCGCCGCGCCGGAGAGGCTCCTCATCGAGAGCGACGCGCGGAGAATACGGCAGGTCATGGTGAATCTCCTCGGCAACGCCGTGAAGTTCACGGACGGCGGCGAGGTAAGCGTAAGCATGGCCGGGGAAGAGGGTAAAGCGGATATCGTTGTAACGGACACGGGCATGGGCATAAGCGATGGTGACATGGGAAAGCCCTTCGAGTCGTTCAGTCGGATTGCCGTCGACGGTAGGCCGAAGGAGGGCAGCGGCCTCGGACTCTATCTGACCAGAAAGATAACGAACCTGCTCGGCGGGAAAATAACGGTTGAGAGCGCGGTAGGCATGGGAAGCGCGTTCACGGTATCCCTGCCCCTTAAATATGAAAGGAGATGATATGACGACCATCCTGGTGGTGGAGGACATCAAGTCCAACATGTATCTCATAGATTTCATCCTGAAGAAGGGCGGTCACAAGGTGCCGCAGGCGTGGAGCGGCGAGGAAGGCGTGGCCATAGCCCTTAGGGAACGGCCCGACCTGATACTCATGGACATCCAGTTGCCGGGCATGGATGGCCTTGAGGCGGCAAGGAAGATAAGGGCGTCCGAGGCGGACGGCACGATGCCGATAATAGCGCTTACTTCCTGCGCCATGACCGGAGACCGTGAACGGGCGATGGCGGCGGGATGCACGGGTTATATCGAAAAGCCCATCAACACCGCCACTATTCTTAGGGAACCTCTGATTTATTCACGTTAAGACCAAGATATCTGTCTATGGCTCGTTCAATGAATGTGATTATTGCGTCGATTGCCGGTCGGGGCGGCGGGTTTCGTCCGTTTTGCGCCGCTCTTTACGCCTCGCGGCACGCTCAG
>JACRCM010000009.1 GCA_016219025.1 Deltaproteobacteria bacterium
TCGGTTATCAGTTAAGGAACCTCTGATTTATTCACGGTTCGTCATTGTGAGCGCAAAACAGCGGTCTGTCATTCCCGCGCCGAAGCCTGCCCTCGAACGTTTCTGTCGAGGGGCGGGGATCCAGTCGTTTTCCCTTTATAAAGTGAAAAATACTGGATGCCCGACAGGTATTTACAAAGTAGCTCTATTTTACAAAGTAGCTCTATCTTACAAAGTAGCTCTATATTCGGGCATGACAAATATTTACAATCGCGGTCATAAATGACAGACAATGGAATAAATCAGAGGTTCCTTAAGGATAAAGACATGTTTTTTACCATTCACCGATAACCGATAACGTCTTATCCTCTGCTAAGACACATAGCGCGTCACCTCACCCACCTGCGACATTTTTTGCTCCTGCGACATTTTTTGCCTTAAAGTAACCCTCTGTTTTTATTGCCTTTTCTTGCTTATCTCCTAATGCCGCATTGCTACGGTTGCATCGCACCAATAACGCGCACATACCAGCTTGGTCGTAACCCATTGATTTTACATAATAAATTTTAGCAATGGCATTGGCACATGACGTGCATTGTTATAACCATGCCGCTTGCAACGCTACAAGTGATTATGGACGGCAACGCCCAAACACAGGCTGGCCGCACCTAATGAAGAGTTCCTTACTTGTAAGCGGAGTTGCGCTAAGAGGTTATTTCGCAAACGTCCATGAGCTGCGCTTGCCATCTCGGATATCACACCCGGACCGCCTCCGCAAAAACCCAGACGTGCCCTGTCTCCGTTCCGTAACGGGCGGCGCGGTATCGCTTTCTTCGCCGCCGTCGATAAGCAAGCGAATAGAAACGAGGTCTGCCATGATTGAAAGAGACGCTAAAAAAATACTTGTCGTGGATGATGACGCCGTAATACGCGAGTTGTGCGGCGAGGCCCTCTCGGCCGCGGGCTATCTGGTGGACATTGCCGGAGGCGGCATGGAGGCGCGCGAGCGCATAAGGGAGGAGGACTACGACCTCGTCGTCTCGGACGTATGCATGCCGGGGATGGACGGGATAGCCCTCTATGAGGCCGCAGTCAAGGAGAGCGCGCATCTGCGGGAGAGGTTCCTTTTCATTACGGGCGAGATGTCGGAGGAGTTGCAGCTTATCTTTTCGCGCATGAACCTGAAGTACCTGTGGAAGCCGTTCAGGCTGGTTGATTTCCTCAATTGCGTGGACGCGATGACATGCAGGCCCATCGGCAGGAAGGGCGGCTCCGGCATCCAATGCGCCAGAGGAGAGGTCAGGCTCGTGCTGCAAAAGGAGTGCGGCATATCCGAAAACGGCGAAGGAAAGATCACCAAGGCGCGCTCCATCGACATTTCCCGCAACGGGATGCGGCTTCTCTGCGAAGGCGCGCCGCTTAAAAAAGAGGCTATCCTGCGCGTGCGGATGAACGTGAGGTCGTTGACGCTCATGCGGAGCGCCAGGGTCGTATGGTCAAGGCCGGTCGATGAGGGCGGGAGCATGGCGGGTCTGCGGTTCTGTGACGCCGTCTCCGTCAGCCCCGTCCCCATCGACCACTGCCTGCGGCAGGCCGGGTAACTTAAAAACGCATCCCGCCCGCGTTACGCGGGCGCTCGGATTCCCACAGGCAAGGGCGAAACAGCGGCACCTAACTCTCAAAACAAGGAGGCAAAATGCTGAAAGAGAGAAGAAACGGTAATCCCGCGGGCGCTGGTCTTCAGGTGGTGGAAAAAGCAGTCATGGTCATTCCCATGAAATCCATAAAAGGACGCGGCGCTCGGAGCGCCGTAGGGTTCGCCTCGCGCTGGCCCATGCCGTTTCGCGGCGGGCTGACCGGGCTCGGGGCCGAGGCCAAAAAGACCATTGCGCCGCGCACAGCCGCGCCCGCGCCGGGGGAGGCGCGGCCCGTTGCGCATACGGATATCGGCGCGCCTGTAAAGCCGCGCGCAAAAAAGAGGACGGCGTCAACGCAGAGCGAAGACCACTCCGGCGCCACTACCGACTGCGTAAAGGTCTACTTCAACGGCATCAAGAGGTTCAAGCTCCTGACCTCGGACGAAGAGAAGATGCTGGCCAAGCGGATCGCCAGGGGAGACGCGGCCGCGCGCCGCAGGATGATAGAGACGAACCTCAGGCTCGTCGTGAACATCGCCAAACGCTATCAGAATCGCGGCCTTCCGCTCCAGGACCTCATCGAAGAAGGGAACATCGGCCTTATAAAGTCCGTCGAGAGGTTCAAGGCCACAAAGGAATGCAAGTTCTCGACCTACGCCACGTATTGGATAAAGCAGGCCGTGGAGCGCGCCATAGCGAACCAATCCGGGATAGTCAGACTCCCCATACACGTTACCGCGGACATGAGCAAACTCTCGAGGGCGGCGAGGGAATTGTCCCTCCACCTCAAGAGGGAACCCTCCATCGCCGAACTTTCCAAGAAGACGGGACTCTCCGGCAGATACGTGAAAAAACTCGGCACCATCAGCAAAAAGAGCTATTCGCTCGAGGCCGGTTTCCCGGACGAGGCCGATCAGCCGCTGCTTGAGAGGCTTGAGGACGAACGGGTCGTCTCACCGATGGACATGCTCGACGAGTCCAGGCGCGCGGAGAGGATAAAGGGATGGCTCGCGCAGCTTGACAACAACGAATCCAGGATACTGCATCTGAGGTTCGGACTTGAGACCGACGAGCCGCAGACCCTTGAGTCCATAGGCAAGGCGTTCGGCGTCACGAGGGAGAGGGTCAGACAGATAGAGGTAAAGGCATTGGACAAGCTGAAGAAGATAATTTCTCTTTCCAGCATCACGTCCTTCGACGCGCTATAATCATAATGCAATGCCCCGGGGCCGCTCAACCCGTTTTCATAATATAGGCATCCATGACGGCCCCGGGATTTGACATTTGACAACGGAGCGCGCCTCAGATAGACTCTTATCGTAGTGGCGCGGCCCTTTTAAGCGGCTTTCTCCTCCGGCGCAAAGGCCGTGGGCTTTTCCATTTCAGGCGCCCGGTGGACGCGGCGGGCAACGCATCCAGAGCAGGCACGTGATGACCAGACCGGCTTTCCCCCTTTCCATGAAGGTGCTCCTCGCCTTCGTCATCGTTCTCCTGCCCATACTTGTAGTATTTCTAATAAGCTATCAAAGGACTAAAAAGCAGCTCGAAGGCTTTATCCTGGCCGATCTGCGGGTGCACGCCGACGACTCCGAGGACGGCGTCCTGACCTTTATCGAGATGAACAGACAACGCGCAGTTGACTTCGCCAGCGACGGCTTCGTAAGGGACGGCATGGAGGATCTTCTGAGGGGACGCGCCGGGAGCCGGGGCCTCCTGTCGGCATACCTGAAGAAGAACAAGCTCCCCATCGACGCGAAGCTCCTGCGCGTTGCGCTTATCGCCCCGTCCGGCAGGCTCGCCGCGTCGACCGACGACGGCGCGCCGGACGCCGCGGCTGCGGACGGCGCACACCCCTCGGCAGGCAAGGACGACTTCACGATAAGCGTTGTGCGGCTCGGCGCATCGGGCGTCCCCGAACTCTCCTTCGCCGTCCCGGTGCGGAGCAGACGCAGCGGCGCATACATGGGAGACCTCGTCATCTTCCTGCGTCTGGACGAACTGGACGTGCTCCTGCACGGCGGGCACGGCGGGCACGGCATGGGACTCGGCGCGGCCGCATGGGATAAAATCAAGGGTTTGAAGACCCTTGACATATACCTCGTGGACAGTGATATGCTCATGCTGACGGAGGCGCGTTTCGTGAAGGACGCGGTCTTGAAGCGGCGCGTCGACACCGTGGCCTCCGCCTCATGCGCGGACAAAACGGCGTTTACGGGCTTCTACGGGAACTATAGGGGAGAGGAGGTGGCCGGGGCCTCGATGTGCATCCCTTCTCTCGGCTGGGCGCTCCTCGTCGAGGTTGACAAGGACGAGATCATGGCGCCGGCATACAACCTCAAGTGGTATGCCCTTGCAACCGCCGGGATTACCGCCGCGCTGCTATGCGGCCTCTACGCATATTTCTCAAGACATGTCGTAAGGCGCGTGGCGGCCCTTACGGACGCCGCGAGCCTCGTCGCCGGGGGCAATTATGACATAACGCTTCCGCCCATGAGCTCCAACGACGAGATCGGCCTGCTCTCCGGCACGTTCAACGACATGGCAAGGGAGATAAAGGAGAGAAACGCGAGGCTCGAAGAGACCGCCGCCGAGCGGAAACGCTCGGAGGAGGAGGTCAAAAAACTCAACGAGGAGCTTGAGCGCAGGGTGGCCGCGAGGACGGCCGAACTGGAGGTGGCCAACAAGGAATTGGAGGCGTTCAGCTATTCCGTGGCGCATGACCTGCGTTCCCCGCTGCGCATCATAGACGGGTTTTCCCAGGCGCTCCAGGAAGACCTGAAAGAGACGCTCGACGAGACGGCGCTCGACCACATCCGGCGCGTGCGCTCCGCCTCCGGGCGCATGGGGCTCCTTATAGACGACCTCCTTGAATTGGCGCGGATAACCAGGATGGAGATGCGCCAGGCCAGGGTAGATCTCTCAACGATGGGCCGGGCCATAGCCGGGGAGCTCAAGCGGTCGCAGCCTGAAAGGGACGCGGAGTTCGTCATAGAGGACGGACTCGCGGCCAGGGGCGACGTAAGACTCCTGCGCGTCGCGCTTGAAAACCTCCTGGGCAACGCGTGGAAGTTCACCGGCAGGAGAAAAGGCGCCTTGATAGAGTTCAAGGCGGCGGGCGAGAAGGACGGCAGGGTAGTCTATTGCGTAAAGGACAACGGCGCGGGCTTTGACATGAGGTACTCGGACAAACTCTTCGGCGCGTTCCAGAGGCTGCATTCGACCTCCGAGTTTCAGGGCACCGGCATCGGCCTGGCCACGGTGGCGCGCATCATCAGGCGCCACGGCGGCGCGGTATGGGCCGAAGGGGCGGTTGACGCGGGAGCGGCGTTCTTTTTCACGCTCTATCCCGATTCTTAGGATCTCTAATTTACGCTAAAACAGACGCCGGAAAAGGAGCTTGATTTATGAAGGACAAGATAATACTGCTCGTGGAGGATAATCCCGACGACGTTGCCCTGACGCTGCGCGCGTTCAAGAAGAACAATATCCTCAACGAGGTCGTCGTGGCGCGCGACGGCGCCTGCGCGCTCGACTACCTCTTTGCAAGCGGGGAATACGCGGGCAGGGACGCCTCGGTCATGCCGCAGGTGGTGCTCCTCGACCTCAAACTCACCAAGGTCGACGGCCTCGAGGTGCTAAGAAGGCTCAGGGCGGACAAGCGCACGGCGCTCCTGCCGGTGGTCATACTCACGTCGTCAAAAGAGGAGCGGGACGTGCTGGACGGCTACAGGCTCGGCACGAACAGCTACATCAGAAAACCCGTCGACTTCGCGCAGTTCAGCGACGCTATAAGGCAGCTCGGCGTATACTGGCTTGTTTTAAACGAAGCCCCGCCCAAGCATATCTGCCCAGGCATATCTGATAGATGACGGAAGAACTTAGACTACTCATCGCCGAGGACTCAGAGGACGACGCCGCGCTCATCGCGCGCGAATTTGGCCGCGCGTTCAACCTAGTCTGGCGCAGGACAGATACCGCGGGGGGCCTTGCGGAGGCGCTCCGGGACGCGGAGTGGGACATCGTGGTTACGGATTACACGATGCCGGCGCTGACCGGCATCGAGGCCATAGGGGTCATCCGCGCCGAACGCCCAAGCCTGCCCGTCATAATCGTATCGGGCGTGATAGGCGAAGACCTTGCCGTGGCGGCGATGCGGGCCGGGGCGAACGACTTCGTACTCAAGGGGAATCTGTCGAGGCTTGTACCGGCGGCGCGCCGGGAACTGCGCGAGGCGGCGCTGCGGCGGGAGCGCCGCATAGCCGAGGAAAGGCTCAGACGCTCCGAGCGCAAGTTCCGCAACCTCATGGAGTCGCTACCCATCGGCATCGCGGTCCTGAACATGGAGAGGGAGATCATCGAGGTCAACCACGCGATGACCGACATGCTCGGCTACGCCTCGAAGGAGGAGCTCCGGAACGCGCCGCGCGAGAGCCTCTACTTCGACCCAAGGGACAGGGCGAGGCTCTACCAGAGTCTCGCCTCCGGCTCCTCAGCCGATATGGAGATGCTCCTCAGGCGCAAGGACGGCGGTCTCTTCTGGGCGTCCGTCAACTCGGCTATCAAGATAAATGAAGAAGATGACTCCTACATCATCAATATCGTTCACAACATAACCGACCGCAAGCTCTCCGAGGCGGCGCTCCTCGACAGCGAGGAGCGCTTCCGCCGGATATTCGAGCAGAACGAGGACGCGCAGGTTATCATGGACTGCCGCACCGCCAGGGTCATAGACGCGAACCCGGCCGCCGTGGCCCTCTACGGCTACGCGAAGGAGGAGCTTATCGACAAGGGCGTCTCTCTTTTCATGTCCGAGCGCGACAGCTCAAAGATGGATGAGATGCTCTGCGGCGCGGCGGGCGCGGGAAGGCTCCGGCTTGAACGGGTCGAGAGCCTCCGAAGGGACGGCGGCCGCATCATCGCCTCCGTCAGGGGGCAGCGCGTGCAGCTTGAGTACTCGGACGTCGTCTATTGCACCATAAGGGACATAACCGCGCAGGTGAGCCTGCAGGAGGAGGCAAGGGTAATGCAAGCCCGGCTCATACACGCCAACAAGATGGCGTCCCTCGGCACGCTCTCCTCCGGCGTTGCGCACGAGATAAACAACCCCAACAACTTCATCCTTTCCAACTCCTCCATCCTTGCCGCGGCATGGCGCGACGCCTCCGGCATACTGGAGGCGTATTACCGGGACAACGGCGAGTTCTCCATGGGCGGAGTGCCGTATACGGAGATGAGGCGGCTCGTCCCCGAACTCCTCGCCGGCATATCCGACGGCGCGAGGAGGGTGAAAGGGATAGTCGACGGCCTCAAGGACATGGCGAGGACCGACAGGGATTCGCTCGATGGCGAGGCCGACGTGAACGCGGCTGCTACGGCCGCCGCGGCCATCCTCAAGCATCAGATAGGCGAGACGACCGACGCCTTCAGCCTCGACCTGTGGCCGTCGGTCCCCAGGGTCAGAGGCAGCGTCCAGAAGATAGAGCAGGTATTGATCAACCTCATTATGAACGCCCTGCAGGCGCTGCCCGGCAGATGCGCGGCGCTGTCCGTGTCCACGCGCTATGATGAACAGGGAAGGAGCGTCCGCGTGACCATCGCCGACGAGGGGGCCGGGATGCCGCCGGAGGTCATAGCCCGCGTGACCGAGCCGTTTTTCACCACGAGGGGGGGCGAAGGCGGCACCGGGCTCGGCCTGGCGATATCATACTCCATCGTGAAGGAACACGGCGGCACGCTCGAGTTCGCATCCACCCCGGGCAAAGGCACCACGGTCTCGATAAAGCTGCCTGCCATCCCGGCAACCCCGCTCGCGGTAAGGACGACGTCCCGATAAAGCCGGACATGCGGCGCCGTTCCCGCTGATTTGATTTCACCCTGTTTTCCGATAAGATTGAAAGGGCAACCCTGCCTCCCCTTAGTCAATACGCGGTAAAAAGCCCCCGCGCCTTGAACCAAGAGGAGGAGAAAGCCCCCCCCCTCTTGCCCGCGGCTTTATGCGGGATAAGAGGGGGTTGGGGGGAGTTAGTAGTTAGGCGCAAATCTGCAAGACGTAACCCCACCCTGCCTCCCCTTATTTTAATGGGAGGGATAAAGCCTCCTCCCATTAAAACAAGGGGAGGGGATAGAAAGCATGGTTCAGAACATGGCCGACGACAGAAAAGGATTGCCGCCGCTCAAATCTCCGGCGCTCAGGATCGCCATCGCGTTCATCGTCTTCGCCGGTGCCGTCTATTTCTACACGGAGCTCACGAAGCCCGTCGACCCGCTGCAATACTGGCCGATAACCTACTCCCAGTTCAGCTCCGAACTCAAGTCGGGCAATCTCAAGTCCGTCGTCATAACCGGGCTTCAGGTTAAGGGCGCGTTTGCGGGGCCAGTCAGGCTCTCGCCCCCGGGCGGCGGGACGCCGCGCGAGGTTGCGAACTTCAGAACCAGCCTCCCTGCCTTTCAGGGCGGCGAAATAATAAAGGAACTGGAGGCCCGCGGCGTCGACATAGCGGTGGAGGACGGGCAGACCTCCATGATGTGGCAGATAGCCCTCGGACTCGTGCCGTGGCTCCTGATAATCGGGGTCTGGGTGCTCCTCATGCGCCGGGGCCAGCAGGCGCAGGCCGGGGCCGGGTTCTTCAACTTCGGCGCGAGCAAGGCAAAGCTCTTCGACGTGAAAAAACCGAGCATAACCTTCCTTGACGTGGCCGGCCTGGTCCACGCGAAAAAGGAGCTGGAGGAGACCGTCGAGTTCCTCAAAAACCCCGACAAGTTCACGCGGCTCGGGGCCAAGGTGCCAAGGGGCATACTCCTCATAGGCCCGCCTGGCACGGGCAAGACGCTCCTTGCCCGCGCCACCGCCGGCGAGGCCGGGGTGCCGTTCTACAGCATATCCGCCTCCGAGTTCATAGAGATGTTCGTGGGCGTGGGCGCCTCGCGCGTGCGCGACATGTTCAAGAACGCGCGGCAAACGTCTCCGAGCATCATCTTCATAGACGAAATAGACTCCGTCGGCAGGACGCGCGGGGCCGGGCTCGGGGGCGGACACGACGAGAGGGAGCAGACCCTCAACCAGCTCCTGAGCGAGATGGACGGGTTCGAGCCGCACGAGAAGCTCATCGTCATGGCCGCCACTAACAGGCCCGACGTCCTCGACCCGGCCCTCCTGCGCCCGGGACGCTTTGACAGGCACATCGTCATAGACAGGCCGGGCTGGAAGGACAGGCTCGCCATACTCGAGGTCCACGTCAGGAACAAGAAACTCGCGCCGGACGTCGACCTTCCCCGGCTCGCCAGGGGCGGCCCGGGCATGACCGGGGCCGACCTTGAAAACCTCGCCAACGAGGCCGCGATACTCGCCTCGAAGAAGGGCAAGGAGACGGTCGATGCGGCCGACTTCGAGGAGGCGCGAGACAAGATACTGATGGGCGGAAAGCGCGAGGAGACGATAACGGACGAAGAGAAAAAGATAACCGCGTATCACGAGGCCGGGCACGCGCTCGTCTCCGTGCGCCTCCCCCACACCGACCCGATACACAAGGTGAGCATCATACCGAGGGGGCTCGCGATGGGCGTCACGCAGTTTCTGCCCCAGGAGGACAGGCACTATTATCCGAAGAGTTATCTGATAAACAGGCTTTGCGTGGCCCTTGCGGGCAGGGCCGCGGAAAAACTCATGTTCGCGGACGTGTCGAGCGGGGCGCAGGACGACCTCAAGAACGCGACTTCGTTAGCCGAGCGGATGGTGGCGCAGTGGGGCATGAGCGACGTGGTCGGGCCGGTGAACCTCGGCAGGGGCGAGGAGCACCCGTTCCTCGGACGCGAACTCTCCATGCCCAAGCGCTACAGCGAGGAGATGGCCTGGGTCATGGACCAGGAGATACGCAAACTAATCATCGAGGCGGAAAAAAAGGCCGACGACCTCCTTGCCGCGAACAGGCCCGGCCTCGAACGCCTCGCGGACGCGCTAATCAAGGAAGAGACGCTGGATAGAGAGGACGTGGACAGGATACTAACAGGTTGCTGAAAAACTCGAAATCTGGACAGGCTGCTCTCTGGCCGCTCGCCAAAGGCGAGCAATATAAAACAGGCTCTTCGCCGTTTTATGTGGGTAGATTTTAACCCACGAGTTCTACTTCAGCCTTGTCTGGCGCGGCTTTTATGAGTTTCTTGCTCTTTGAAAACTTGACACGTTTGTCTTGAGGGTGTAATGTATTCGTCATGAA
>JACRCM010000077.1 GCA_016219025.1 Deltaproteobacteria bacterium
CAAAGGACGTAGTCAAGGCCAGAAAAGCGGCCGGGGAGTTTGTCGGGCGATGGGAGAAGGTCTATCCCAAAGCGGTAAAGTGTCTGAGAGACGACATTGACGACCTTCTCGCATTCTTCAAATTCAAGGACGAAGACTGGAAAAAGGCTACAAGAACCACCAATGCCATAGAGAGAAGATTCAGAGAGGTGAGAAGAAGGACAAGACCGATGGGAGCCTTCAGCGGCAAAACCAGCATAGAAAGGATACTCTTTGCGGTTTTTACCTACGAAAACAAGAAACAAAGAACCGCTGCCCCTTTCCTTGTGACACAAAATACTTGACGTTACCAAGAACGATTCAAAATGGACGAAAAGCCGCGGATACGGCAGTAACTCCCGTCAGGGCGCGCGGGCAAGATGTTTTATGAATACGGCGGATTATTGACGCGCTGGCGCATATTGCGCGAAAATATGGCGCTGACACTTAGCTGACACTTATATGGGTGAATGAGACCGGGCCGTCAAAATCCTGCTATCATTTGAGCGCGTCTTGTGGTAAAATCGCCCACGCTTTAAAAACGACGCATTCACGCCGGGATGTAAGGAGGCAGCATGAAACAGTCCGATTATTTGAATGAAAATTCCGCGATCCTCAACAGTCTCAAAAAACTCCCCCTGCTCGGCTCGCTTGAGGAGCGGCACGTAAAAGGTCTGGTCAAGCTCTGCAGGGTGACGCAATACGAGCCGGGCGAGGTAATCTTCAAGGAGGGGGACTTCGACCAGTTCATATACTTCCTGCTCTCCGGCAAGGTAAAGGTGATAAAGGGCGGCACGGACGTGACCAGTCTCGGCAGGACGGGCGACATCTTCGGCGAGATGTGCCTCATAGACGCCACCCCGAGGAGCGCCACGGTTGCCGCCGTCGAGCCGACCAACTGCCTCAAGATGGACGTATTCTACATAAAGCGGCTGCCGGAAGAGGAGCGGAACTCTTCGCTCTACATCATCTACCGCGTCTTCTGCGAGATACTCTCCAACAGGCTGCGTCTGACGACCGAGGAACTCTCCTTAGCCAAGGACGAGCTTGCAAGGCTTAAAAAAGACAAGGTGTAGGGGGATATTCAGCCGCCGGCGTCAAAGTTCATTACGGCGGATCTAAAAACGCCTTCCGCATCCGCCCCGGACTTCAATTGTCCGCGCCCGGACCCCCGGCAGGATTCATCAATGCCTCAACGGTAAAACCTTGACAACGTCCCGGAAACCTAATATTATCCAGCCATGAGGATTAGGAAGGCGGTATTCCCGGCGGCCGGGTTCGGCACCAGATTTCTTCCGGCTACAAAGGCTATCCCCAAGGAGATGCTGACCCTTGTGGACAAGCCGCTTATCCAGTATGCCGTGGAAGAGGCCAAGGCGTCGGGGCTCGAAGAGATAATCATAGTCACGGGCATGGGCAAGACCGCCATCGAGGACCACTTCGACACCTCGTTCGAGCTTGAGATACTCCTCAAGGAGCGCGGCAAGGCCGAACTGTTGAAGAGGATCGAAGAGGTCTCGGAGCTCGTGCACTTCGCGTATACGAGGCAGAAAAAGCCGCTCGGCCTCGGACACGCCATAGGGATAACGCGCAACCTCATCAACAACGAGCCGTTTGCCGTTTTTCTCGGGGATGATATAATTGACGCGAAGGTCCCGGCCATGAAGCAGATGCTGGGCGTCTTCAACAAATACCGCGGCAGCGTCCTCGCGGTGCAGAAGGTGCCGCGCTCTCAGACCCACATGTACGGGGTCATCAAAGGCAAGAAGGTCGGCGAAGGCGTCTACAAGGTGCTGGACCTGGTTGAGAAGCCCAAGGGCAAGGCGCCTTCCAACCTTGCGATAATAGGCAGATACATATTGACCCCTGAGATATTCCAGGCGCTCGGCGTCACCGAGCCGGGCAAGGGCGGGGAGATTCAGCTTACCGACGCGCTGCGCATCCTCATAAAGACCCAGGACATATACGCCTGCGAGTTCGAGGGCGTCCGCTACGACGCGGGCGACAGGATCGGGTTTTTGAAGGCCAACATAGCGTTCGCCCTCAAGCGCCCGGAGACGAGGGACGAGATAAGAAGGTTTCTGAAGGGGTTGAGACTCTAACAGGCTGCTCTCTGGCCGCCCAGCACCACGAGTTACAAATAGGGCTACTTTGTAAATCGTAGCTCTATTCCGGCACGAAGTTGCGTGCCTGCATAAAACTCGGCGGCGGAAAGTGGTGCTGGGCAATATAAAAGGATAACTTCCTTACCAGCCTGACGCAGTCATCAATTTTCTCATCGAGCTACTTTGTAAATCGAGCTACTTTGTAAATCGCAAAGAAGAAAAGGCGCAATGGGAACCCAGCCGGATGCGAGGCCCCTATTAAACAGGGGAGCGACGGATTTACAAAGGGCATTTTGAAGAGCTTCGCTCTGGCTGGTAAGGAAGCGCTCATTTAAAGTGTCCGCCTTTGGCGGACTGCCAGACGGCAGCCTGCTAACGCGCCGCGGAGAATGCCGCATGGCCAAGATTTCTAAAAAGCCGCAGGACGAGCAGGCGGGCGCCGAACCTGACGACATAAACAGGTTCATAATCGAGGGGCTGCGCGACGCCGGGCTTATCACCAACCCGGAACCCGCCACGCACGCGCCGAACGTGGACGTATATTCCACGCGGGCGGAACTCATCATCGAGATAGAAATGCCCGGGGTCAGGAGAGAGGACATAGACGTGACGCTCCTCAAGGACGCCATCTCGATAAAGGCCGTCAAGGCCGAGTGCTTCGAGGACGCGAAGGTCAACTACGTCTGTATGGAGAGGAGTTTCGGGCGGATATTCAGGCAGATAGAAATACCCTTTGCCGTGGACGCGGCGAGGATCAAGGCCGTTTACAAGAACGGACTCCTGACGGTGACCATACCGCGGGTCGTGGACAAACGCTCCATGACGCGGAAGGTGAACGTCGAGTCGGTTTGACAATCAAAGACCTCGAACAAAGGACGGGATAATGGCGGAAGAAGAGAAAAGGTCAGGGAAAAATCCGCAGGACAAGCCGCTCCATGATAAGGCTGACGAGAGGCGGGACGACGAGCAGCTTGTAATACCGGGCGTGCTGCCCCTGCTGCCGGTGCGCGACGTCGTCATATTCCCGTTTATGATAGTCCCGCTCTTCGTCGGCAGGGAGCGCTCCATCAACGCGGTGGATTCGGCCCTGACGAAGGACAGGCTCATATTCGCCGTCACCCAGCGCGACGTTACGAAGGAAGACCCCGATCCGGCGGACCTCTATGCCACTGGCACGGTCTGCATGATCATGCGGATGCTCAAACTCCCGGACGGCAGGGTCAAGATACTCGTCCAGGGCCTTGCGCGCGCCGGCGTGGAGAAGTTCGTGCAGGTAAGGCCGTCCTATACAGTCGAGGTGGCTAAGATAAAGGAGACCGCCGGGGCGCCTCCGACGCTTGAGGTCGAGGCCCTCATGCGCAACGTCAAGGAGCAGCTTGAGCGCCTCTCGACCCTCGGCAAGGTCGTCTTTCAGGAAGTGATGATGGTCCTCGACAATATCCAGGACCCGGGCCGCATGGCCGACCTCGTGGCCGCGAACCTCGGACTCAAGATAGAAGAGGCCGAGGCCATACTCGAGATACTCGACCCGGTGGCGCGGCTCGAAAAGGTCGCCGAACTGCTCGTCAAGGAACTGCAGGTCGCGCAGATGCAGGTCAAGATACAGTCTCAGGCCAAGGAGGAGATGGACAAGAGCCAGCGCGAGTACTTCCTGCGCGAGCAGATGCGCGCCATCAAGAACGAGCTTGGGGACATCGAAGAGGGCGGCGAGGAGATGGACGAGTTCCGGGAGAAGGTCAAGAAGGCCCGTATGCCCGCCGAGGTCGAGAAAGAGGCGTACAAGCAGGTGGACAGGCTTGAGATGATGCACCCGGACGCGGCAGAGGCCGCGCTCATAAGGACATATCTCGAATGGCTCGTCGAGCTCCCGTGGTCGGTATACACGAAAGACACGCTCGACATAGACAAGGCCAAGGCGGTGCTCGATTCCGACCACTATAATCTGGAGAAGGTCAAGGAGCGGATACTCGAATATCTGGCCGTGCGCAAGCTCCAGAAGAAGACCAAAGGCCCGATACTCTGCTTCGTAGGCCCGCCGGGCGTCGGGAAGACCTCGCTCGGACGCTCCATAGCGAAGGCGATGGGCAGGAAGTTCGTCAGGATCTCCCTCGGCGGCATAAAGGACGAGGCCGAGATACGCGGCCACAGGCGCACCTACGTGGGGGCGCTGCCCGGCAGGATAATACAGGGGATGAAGCAGGCCGGCACCGCCAACCCGGTCTTTATGATGGACGAGGTGGACAAGATAGGCATGGATTTCCGCGGCGACCCGTCATCCGCGCTCCTCGAAGTGCTCGACCCGGAGCAGAACTACGCCTTCAGCGACCACTATTTGAACGTCCCGTTCGATCTCTCGAAGGTCATGTTCATAATGACCGCGAACATGAGCGACCCTATCCCCGAGGCGCTCCTCGACAGGATGGAGGTCTTGAGCCTGCCGGGTTATACCGAGGAGGAGAAGATCGAGATAGCCAAGAAGTTCATCGTCCAGCGCCAGATAACCGAGCACGGGCTTACGGACAAGCTCTTGAAATTGCCTGACGACACCATAAGGAAGGTCGCGGCCGAGTATACGAGGGAGGCGGGCCTCAGGAACCTCGAACGCGAGATTGCCTCTCTTTGCCGCAAGGTGGCCAAGAAGGTGGCATCCAAAAAAGGAAAGAAGGAACTGACGGTCATAAAGCCGGAACTCCTGCATGAGTACCTCGGCGTGCCCAAGTATCTGCCGGAGGCCGAGCAGGAGACCGACGAGATAGGCGTGGCCACCGGTCTTGCATGGACCCCGGTCGGCGGCGAGATACTGCACATCGAGGCGACTATCATGAGCGGCAAGGGACAGTTGACGCTCACCGGACACCTGGGAGACGTGATGAAGGAGAGCGCGCAGGCGGCCCTGAGCTACGCGAGGAGCCGCGCGCACGAGTTCGACCTCTCCGCGGATTTCTACAAGAACCTCGACATCCACGTGCACGTGCCTTCCGGCGCGATACCCAAGGACGGGCCGTCCGCCGGGATAACCATGGCCACGGCCCTGATCTCCGCGCTTATGAAGAGGCCGGTGAGCAAGGACATAGCCATGACCGGCGAGATAACGCTCCGCGGCAGGGTGCTGCCCATCGGCGGCCTCAAGGAAAAGGCGCTTGCGGCGCTCAGGGCCAAGATAAAGACTATCATCATACCCGAACGGAACAAGAAGGACCTCGAAGAGATACCCAAGGACGTGCTCAAGGAGTTGCGCTTCCTGCCGGTAAGCCACATGGACGAGGTGCTGAGGATAATATTCCCCAAGAAGTCCGGGACCGCGCGCAGCGCCCCTTCAAGAAAGCCCAAACTCAAGAGAAGGAGCGCCAGGCCGAGGATATAGAGTGTCTGCGCCCCGGTTCGGCCTGTTTGCAAAGCGGCTCGATTGACCGGCGCGAACTGCCGGATGACCGGACGGCATAATGAACAAATGGATATGCTCTCTCGGCGAGGACGCGCTGATAGACGCGATAGCGCGGAGGCACTCGGCCCCTCATCGCCGGCTCATCAAGGGCATGGGGGACGACGCGAGCGTGACCGTCCAGCACGGGGGCAGGGCGCTCCTCGCCACGACCGACATACTCATCGAGGGCGTCCACTTTAAAAAAGGCTCGACTACGCCGTATCTCCTCGGCAGGAAGTCTTTAAGCGTTTCTTTGTCGGATATAGCCGCGATGGGCGGTTCTCCCGCCTTTCATCTTGTATCCCTTGCCATGCCGCCCCGGACGCCCAAGGCGTTCGTTGACGGGCTTTACGAGGGGATATCCGGGTGCGCCGGCGAGTTCGGCTCCTGTCTCGCCGGCGGCAACACCGCCCGGCTGCCGGAGCGGATAATGATATCCACGACCGTCTTCGGCGAAATGCCGATGGACGAGGTGGTCTACAGGAGCGGCGCGCGTCCCGGAGACGTAATATACGTCACGGGTGCCCTTGGCGCATCCGCGCTCGGACTTCTTGCGCTCAAGACTGGCCGCGCCCGCGCGATGTCCGGCCCGTATAAAGACGCGGTCTTGAAACACCTCGACCCGGCGCCTCGCCTCGCGGCGGGGAGGACGCTGGCCAGGAAGAGGCTCGCCACCGCGATGATGGACATAAGCGACGGACTCGGCATAGACCTCAAGCGCCTGTGCGAGGCCAGCCGGGTTGGCGCCGAGGTAGAGATAGACAGGATACCCGTGCCGGAATCCCTCATGCGTCATGCGTCGAGACAGGGCGTGTCCGCCGCCTCTTTCGCCGTCGCGGGCGGAGAGGACTATGAGCTCCTGTTCACGGCGTCTGCCCGGAACGCGGCGGCGATCGAACGCGTCTCGGCCGGCCTCGGCCTCGGCATGACGGCCATAGGCCGCATCGTTGCAAAGGGAAAGGCCCATGCGCCCGTGTTCATGGACGGACGCGGCGCCCGCGTAAAAATGGAAAGGCTCGGGTTCGAGCACTTCTGAACCATGCCAGCCGCGTTAAAAATTTGACTTTTTAGTCGAAACGGTTCTATAATGGACTTCGGTTGTCCGGTATAAACCGTCAAAACCTTCCGCTGGCATCTACAAAGCAACTCTATTTACAAAGCAGCCTTATTTGCAAGCCGCTCCTGAGAGCTCCACCGAGGACATATAAAACTTAATGAGGGTGGGAAAGTGAACATTCGCGTGCCTGTCGGATACAAATTCATCCTTGGCTTCATCGCGGTAGTCGCGGCTGCCGCCTTCATACCGGACATCGTTGATTATTTCAGCATCCCGGAATGGACGAAAAAACCGATCAGCATGCTGGCGGCGATGGTCGTCGGGCTCATAATCGGGTCGTTCTTCACGAAGAGCTTTACCATGCACTTCAGGTATCTTACCGGCCTGGCGCAGCGGATCAGCCACGGGGACCTTACGCGCAATAACGAGCATAAGCCCAAGGGCATGCTCTTTCCGGACGAGACGGGCGAGCTCGAAGAGGCGATTATCGCCATGTCCGATAATCTGCGCGGCCTCGTGGTGAGGCTCAAGGAGACCATAGAGAACCTGAGCGCGGCGCAGGAGACCTTCGCGTCGGTGGTGTCCAAGGGCCAGGAGTCGTCAAAAGACGTCTCCGCGGGCGCCTCCGCGATCTTCGACGGCGCGCTCCAGCAGTCCAATCACATCGGCAACGCCTCCCAGACCGTAAAGTCCATGTCCGAGATCGCCGACGACGTGGCCGACAAGGTGACGGAGAACGCCAACGCCTCCCAGAAGGTCAATTCCATGGTGCAGCGCGGGGCCACCACGGCCACGAGCGCGATGGAGAAGATGGAGACCATATTCAAGGGCATCGAGAACACCGAATCCGTGGCGGGCCGCCTCAAGGAAAAACTCAACGACATACCCAAGATACTCGACGTCATCACCCACATATCGCGCCAGACCGACCTCCTCGCGCTCAACGCTACCATCGAGGCTTCCAAGGCGGGCGAACACGGCAGGGGTTTTGCCATGGTCGCGGAAGAGGTCAGGAGGTTCGCGGACAACACCAACGCCAGCGTCCAGGACGTGTCGCTCATCGTCAAGGAGCTCCGCATGGAGGTCGAGCGCGTCGTCCAGTCCGCGGGAGAGGGCACGTCCTACCTGAAGGGCGGCAGGGACGATCTAAGGAAGATACGCGAGATACTCGTTGACATAACCAACTACACGGCCGACGTGGCCGAGAGGGGCACGGCGATACTCGCCCTCACTCAGAAACAGAAGGAGAAGGCCGACAAGACCGTCGAGGCCATAGAAGAGGTCTCGAACATCGCGCATGAGAACCTCACCAGCACGGAGAGGGTCGAGGCGGCGGTGGCGGCGCACGGCACGGCCATCAACGATACGATAGCCGCCTCGGGCCAACTCGCGGAGCTTGCGGCGGAACTCAAAAACGTCTCGGCCAAGTTCAACCTGTAAATCGGTTATCGGTTATCGGCGGACGGTTATCGGTAAAAACATATTTTAACCGTTAATCAGCAACCGATAACCGATAACCGATAACCGATAACCGCATGAACGAGGATAAACTCGCAATCGGCCTTTGCGGCCTCAAGCTCGCGCTCGACACCGCGGAGGTGGCGGGCATAGTATCGGTGCGGCACGCCGCGTATATGCCGCATCAGTCCGGCTTCGTAAGCGGCGTAATCAGTCTACGCGGCGAGCCGGTAGCGGTCGTTGACGTGTCCAGGGCATTCGACTGCCCACAAGAGGACGCTCCGGATAAAGCGCCTTCACGCAAGGTCATAGTGGTAAAGGACGCCTCCCGCACGCTCGGACTCGACGTGGGCGCGGCCGACGTATACTTCCTCTGGACCGAAGAATTGAAAAAGAGCGTTCCGGGAGAGTCGCGCGCGGGATTCGCCAAGGGGACGATCGAACTCGACAGGGATAGATACATCATCATAGATTGGCGCGCGCTTTTTGACGAAGCGGCCAGAGTGTTGGCAACGGAAGAGAGCCATGTCTAAGAGAAGAGTGCTGATAGCGGACGACCTTTTATTTTTCAGGGCCGCGCTCAGGGACATACTGGAGAGGGGCGGCTACGAGGTCATCGGAGAGGCGGCCAACGGCGCCGAGGCGTTCGACAAGGCCAGGACCCTCTCGCCGGATATCGTCATCCTGGACGTTGTAATGCCCGTAAAGACCGGCATCGACGCGGCCCGCGAGATAAGCCACCTGAATATGCCGCTCAAGATCGTCATGTGCTCATCCCTCGGGTACGAGCCTATCGTCGAGGAGGCCATCCGTGCCGGCGCGTGCGCGTATATATTGAAGCCCCTGAACGAAGAGGCCGTGCTGCAAACGCTGGTCTCCCTCGAGGCTGATACCCCTTAACCGCGGCCCGCGCGCCGCTCCGGTGCCAACCACAGGATGGGCGGTTCTCCGCCCGCATAATTCATAAGACAATGGACACGTCCAAATATAAAGCCCTCTATCTGCAGGAGACCTCGGAGCACATCTCCGGGATAGAAAAGGGCCTCCTTGCCCTTGAAAAAGGCGATGCCGACGCCACCACCGTCGACCATCTCTTCAGGCACTACCATTCGATAAAGGGCATGTCCGCGTCAATGGGCTACGAACCCATACAGAAGCTCGCCCACGCGCAGGAAGACCTCCTCGACCGCATCCGGCAAAAGCGCATGACCGCCACGCCGACGGTGACGGACGCGTTGCTGCGGTGCCTCGACGGCCTCAAGGCGCTCTTGAAGCGCGTCGAAGACGGCGGAGCGCTTAACCTTGACATAGCCCCGCTCTACGCCAGCATAAAAGACGCCATCGAAGGCAGGCTGGATCAGGCGGCCATGACCGCCCCCGCCGCCGGGCGCCCCGCCGCCGGGCGCCCCGCGCCTGACGCCGCGGCGCCAGGCGCGTCCGGGGCCGCCGAACTCAAGCTATCGCACGTAATGAAGGTGGAGGGCAAGGTCTTCGACGACCTCATGGCCACGGTAGGAGACCTGATTATGGCACTGTCCACCTTCAAGGCTATCTCGCACGGGAGCCGCTCCATCGAGCTCAAGGAAGGCGTATACATGCTCGGCAAGCACATCAACGCGCTCCACAACAACATACTCTCCGCGCGCATGCTCCCGATAGAAGACCTTACCGAGGGCCTGCCGCGCGTCATAAGGGACATGAGCCAGAAGAGCGGCAAGGAGGTGGAACTCCGGATCGAAGGCGCCAGCCTCCGGCTCGACCGTTCCACCCTCGAAGGTCTCGGTGCCCCCCTCGTGCATATCATAAGGAATTGCGTTGACCACGGGATCGAATCCGTAGACGAACGCCTCCGGGCAGGAAAACCCAGATCGGGCGTCATACAGATAAAGGCGTACAGCAAACGGGACAAGGTCATCATCGAGGTCTCGGACGACGGCAGGGGGATCAACGCCGCCAGGATAAAGGAGAAGGCGAGGGCCAGAGGCGTCGCCGAGGAGAGGCTTCGCGCCATGACCGATAAGGATGCGCTCATGCTCGTTTGTCTGCCGGGCGTATCCGGCGCGGACGTCGTCACCGACACCTCCGGCAGGGGTGTGGGCATGGACGTGGTAAAGGGCGTTGTCGAGGGCCTCGGCGGCGCCATCGGCATATCAACCGTGCCAGGCGCGGGCACGCGCATAGACATGGAACTGCCGCTTACGACCTCCATCATCAAGGCGCTGCTCGTAACGGAAGGCCCTGAACTCTTCCTCCTCCCCATATCGAGGATCGAAAGGGTATTGGAGGTGCACAGGAACGAGATCAGCGGGGGGCGTTTTTCCTATGACGGCGCCGTCGTGCCGGTCATATCGCTCGGGGCCGCGCTCGGCATGGCCGAGGCCCCCGAGCGGGACTATTATTCCCTTATCATAGTGCACGGGCGGACCCTCTCCGGCGTATCCCCGGCGGTTGAGGCCGAGACGCGCGAGGTCGCGGCCATCCGCGTGGACGCCTTCGGCGACGAGATAGACGCCTACATAAGGCCGCTTGCCCCGCCGATATCGCGCCTGTGGGGCGCATCAGGCATAACGGTCATGGGAGACGGCAGGGCCGTCTTCCTCCTCGACGTGTCGCAGATAGTGTCAAAGGCCCTCTTGACGGCCTGACCCCAATGCAGGTTGCGCGGCCGCCCGGACAATGAACGTAAAATCCATAAAAAAACTCCTTGAAGGGGTCAAAGGCGGCGGCGTCCCGGTCGCCGACGCTATGAGCGTCTTAAAGACGCTGCCGTATGAAGACCTTGATTTCGCCACCATCGACACCCATCGCTCCCTGAGGAGGGGGTTCCCTGAGATAATATACGGCTGCGGGAAGACCCCGGCGCAGATAAAGGCGATACTGAAGGCCATGACTGGCCGCGGCGAAAATTGCCTTGCGACGAGGGTCGATCCCCAGAAGGCGCGTTCCGTCAAAAAGGCGTTCCGAAAGGCCGTCTACAATGAACTGGCCAGGACGCTCTACGTGAAGGCCCATGAGGTGGAGGACGCGGGCCGCGGCGTCATCCTCGTAATTTCCGCAGGCACCTCGGACATGCCGGTTGCCGAAGAGGCCGCCGTAGTGGCCTAGTGCATGGGGAACCGCGTCGAGAGGCTCTATGACGTGGGCGTGTCCGGCATCCACCGGCTCCTGCACAAAAAAGACGCGATACTCTCGGCGAACGTCCTTATCGTCGTTGCGGGCATGGAGGGGGCGCTGCCTAGCGTCGTGGCGGGCCTCGTGGCCCGCCCGGTCATAGCCGTGCCCACGAGCGTGGGCTACGGCGCGAACCTCGGGGGCCTGACCACACTCATGGCCATGCTCAACTCATGCGCCTCGGGCGTGTCCGTGGTGAACATCGACAACGGCTTCGGGGCGGCTTACGTGGCGTCTCTCATCAACAGGGGGTAGTTGATTGCGTCTGCTCTACTTCGACTGCCCCATGGGCATAAGCGGGGACATGTGTCTCGGCGCGCTCGTGGACCTCGGGGTCGACCCCAAGGCGCTCGTCCGCGAGCTTAAAAAGCTCCCCATCGAGAAAGACAAGATCGACGTGGCGATAACGAAAGAGACGCGCCACTCGATAACCGGCACAGCCTTCCGCGTAAGACTGCCGCATGAGCGCCACCACAGGACGTTCAAGGACATCAGCGGTATAATAGACCGTAGCGCCCTTGCGCCGGACGTCAAGGCGCTCGGCCTTGCGATATTCAAGACCATAGCCGTGGCCGAGGCGAAGGTGCATGGCATAGCCGTTGACGCCGTGCACTTCCACGAGGTCGGCGCGCTCGATTCCATCATCGACATTGTCGGCGCGGCTTATGCCATCACGTCTCTCAAGATAGACAGGTGCGTCTCCTCGCCCGTGGCCCTCGGCTCAGGCTGGGCCGACACCATGCACGGGAGGATACCCATCCCCGCGCCCGCGACCCTTGAAATATTGAAAGGCGCGCCTTCGGCTCCGCCCCCCGCGCCCTTTGAGCTTACCACCCCGACCGGCGCGGCCATACTCGCCACCGTCGTAAACGATTACGGTCCCATGCCGGCCATGACCATCGAGGCCATCGGATATGGGGCAGGCAAGAAGGACTTTCGGGAGGCCGCCAATCTCCTGCGCGTAGTCGTAGGCGAATGCGCCGAGGCGCTCAAGTCCGGGCTGGACGACAGGGTCTCGGTAATCGAGACGAACATCGACGACATGACCCCTCAGACCGCCGGATACCTTATGGACAGGCTCCTCAACGCCGGCGCGCTAGACGTATTCTACACGCCGGTGCAGATGAAAAAAGGGAGGCCCGCCGTCCTGCTAACCGTGCTTGCGGACGAGAGCCGCAAGGACGAACTCATCGGCGTAATCTTCGACGAATCGACCTCCATAGGGATACGGATATCGGAGGTCGAGAGGCGCTGCCTTGAGAGAAAGGTCATAAAGGTCAAGACCCGGTACGGCGCCGTGCGCGTCAAGGTGTCCATGAGGGCGGGCCGCGCGGTCAACGCGCAGCCCGAATACGACGATTGCCGGGAGATAGCGGAGAAAAAGAAGGTGCCACTCAAAAAGGTCATGGACGCGGCCAGGGCGGCCCTGGCCGGGGATACTGATATATCTCATTGACTAACGCCGCATTTTTGTTATATATAAATGGTATGCTTTTGAAGTCCCACCGCGCTTGCCGTTAAGAGGCAGGCATCCTCGCGCGGCTGTGCGGGTCATCCGCAAAAAAAAAACGGGGGAAAAGAGGCTCTCATGATTATACGCTGCTGGGGCGCTCGCGGGTCCATCTCCGTATCCGGTAAGGAATACCTCAAGTACGGCGGCGACACCACGTGCATCGAGGTCGCCGGCGCCAACGGCGACCTCATAATACTCGACGCGGGCACGGGCATCCGCGCGCTCGGCAACAGGCTCCTGCACGAGAAGAGGCGCAAGATAAGCCTGCTCCTGACGCACGCGCACTGGGACCATCTTTCGGGGTTCCCGTTCTTCCGTCCCATATACAGGAAGGAGTTCGATATCAAGGTCTACGGGCCTCAGACCACGCAGGACTCCGTAAGGAACATCCTTTCAAAGGCCATGAGCGCGCCGTATTTTCCGGTGGAACTCTCCGACGTGAGCGCCGACATAACCTTCCACGGCATGGGCAACAAGGGCTACGCCATCGGCTCCATCTCCATCACGACCATACCGCTCAGCCACCCGAACCAGGGAGCCGGATACAGGCTCGAGGAGAACGGCAAGTCATTCGTCTTCCTCACTGACAACGAGCTGACGCACCATCACCCGACCGGCCTCGATTATAACGACTACGCCAAGTTCGCAAAGGGCGCGGACCTCCTATTTCACGACTCTGAGTATTGCAGGGACGAATACAAGCACACCGAGGGCTGGGGACACTCCGTCTACACCGACGTGCTCGACCTCGCCATGGAGGCCGGGGTCAAGGCGCTTGGGCTATTCCACCACAATCAGGACAGGACAGACGCCGAGGTGGACAGGATGGAGGAGGACTGCCGGAACATCGTTGCGAAGAAAGGCTCGAAGATGAAGGTCTTCGCCGTGGCGACGGGGATGGAGATAAAGCTGTAGGGTATATTGAGCAGAGTTGCTTTGCAAATAGTTGTTGAATCCAGCGGTGCGCAAGTCTACTCCTCCCACAACGCCTTTGGCACGCCTACTATCTTGGCCTTGCGCCGGAGCTCCTCGCGTTCGTCCTTGAGGGAGGCGAGTTTGGCCTCGTCATCCGGTATCTCTTTCTTGTAGTTATTATACCTCTCCACGTCCTTGGCCTCATAGAGCTGTCCGACGCGCATCCCGGTCTCGACGAGCGATACGAAGTCCCTCTTCGCGTTCAGATCGGCCTCCAGTCTTTCGATTTCCGATTTCAACCTCCTGAACGACTCCTTCCACCACTCAAGGGTATGGTCTCCATATTCCTCGACCGGCTGAGGCTGTTGCGTTTCTCCTGATGTCCGTGGGGAGGAGGCGGGCGCTTCAGGCTCAGGCGCTCTATGGGGCGTGGTCCTCACCTTGACCTTTGTCCTGTACTCCTGAGGCACCTTCTCCATGCTGTCCGCCATGTGCGTGACGCCGTCCGCGTCCTTCCAGTAGTAGAAGTCGGCGTAAGCAACGGAGGCGGACAGGAAGACGATCAACAGGGCGAGACGCATGGGTTTCAAGGCTTGCTCCTTGGATCCGGTTATGTTTTTTGAGTATACTCCATAACGATTAGCGCGTCAAATAGGTCTCTACCTTGAGGATTGTCCCGTCCGTCGTCACCGTCACCGCGCCGTCCCGGTCAGTCCTGTATACGGACGCCCCGGCGTCCCGGAGCCTTGCAAGCGTCTCCTCGTGCGGGAACCCGAACGTGTTGCCCCTGCCGGCGGATATGACGGCCACGGACGGATTGACAGCGCTCAGGAACCCGGCCCCGCTCGACCAGCGGCTCCCGTGATGCGCAACCTTGAGCGCGTCGGCATGGACATCGCGCTTCATCAACTCCTCTTCGGCCTCCTTGCCGATGTCGCCGGTAAAGAGGACGCCCCTTGAGCCGTAGGTCAGCCGGAGGACGAGAGAGGAGTTGTTGACGTCGAAGCCGTCCTTGAACGGATGGAGCGCCTCGACCGTGGCGCCGCCGATGCGCAGCGCGCCACCGAGGTCTTTGGGGGTCTTTATGAGCGTCCCGGCGTCCATGAGCGCCGCTCCGAGACGACCGAGTCCGCCCCTGCCGCTCCACCAGAATTCCTTCGGCCTGAACGCCTCGGTTATAAACCGCAGCCCGGCGATATGGTCGCGCTGCGGGTGGCTCAACGCGGCGTAATCGAGTCTGCCTATCTTCCTCCACCACAGCACCGGGGCCGCAATCCGCTCGCCGGTGTCGAACTCGGTATTGTAGAACCCGCCTCCGTCGATGAGCATGGTGGAGCCTTCGGGAAACTCCACCAGGGCACAGTCGCCCTGGCCGATGCTTATGAACGTCACCTTCAGCTCTCCCGTTCTCCGGGCGTAATAATTCCAGTAGCCCCAATCCGCCATGAGCGCGATAATGATGAGCGGCGCGGCATAGGCGCACAGTCTCATCCTTTTAACGTTGACCACGCACAGGACAAGGCCATAGAAGAGGATTATTTCAAGGACGGTCGGGGTCGTTACCCAGGACGACGAATACGGGATGGCGGCGAAGGCGTCCACCACCCGTACAAGCGCCCCGAAGAGCGCGTCCGCGCCGGAAAGGAGAAGGCGCGCGAGGGGTTCCCACAGGAACGCAACCCCGGAGGCGGCAAAGAGGAGCGGCACTATTAGCGAGGCGAGGGGCACGGCTATCAGGTTGGCGGCCCCGCCCGCAAGGGAGACCCTATGGAAGTAGAGCGCGATGAGCGGCGCGGTGCCCGCCGAGGCCGCGACGGTCACCATGAGCGGCGGCAGGACGCGCCTCCTGAGGACGCGGCGCAGCCAGCCCTCGTCGTTGTCCTTATCCCGTTCGCCGAGCAGCCCCTCAAGCGCCGGGACTATGGCTATGAGCGACGCGACCGCCGCGAAGCTCAGTTGAAACGAGATGTCCCAGAGCGACGGCGGGTTGAGCGCCAGTATGACGAGGGCCGCGAGGCACAGGGTGTTCCAGAGGTCTTTGCCCCGGTCGAGGACGAACGAGACCGTGAAGACGGCCACCATTATCACCGCCCTCGCGGCCGGCACCGGAGGCCCGGAGATAAGCCCGTAGGCGAAGACCGGCGCGAGAGAGGCGAGCATCGCGGCCTTTTTTACGTTCAAGGCCAGCATGAGGAACTCCGAGCGCTTGAGGATGAGGAGGCAGAGCCAGACCGAGGCCATTGCGACGATACCGACGTGAAGCCCGGATATGGCGAGGATGTGGGAGGTGGAGGTCTTTGCGAACGCCTCGCGCGTCTCTGTGTCCATGCCGCCCGTCTCCGCGATGATGAGCGCCTTTAGACCGGCGCCGTTGACCGCGTTGCCGTCGATGAACTCTCTTATCCTCCGCCTGATGGAGTCGAGGCCGCGCCTCGCGCCCTCTTCTCCGTCCCGCGTCTTGACGACGAGTTTGGCGTCCCTGACCGTGCCGGTGACGGATATCCCTTCCATCCTGAGCCTGCCCGCGTAGTCGTATTCCCCGGGGTTGCCGAAGTTCGCGGGTTCCCTGAGACGCGCCATGAAGCGTATCCCGTCGCCGGGCCTGAGCGCCGGCGCGCCTGGCGGCACGGTGAGCAGTATCCGGCCCGTCGTCTCCACCCATGTGCCATCCTTCATCACGCGCTCGGCGTCCACCGCGAGCCTCACGGTGTCCAGTCCGCGGGGAGCGCCTCCGGCCACCGTGCCTACAACGTCCTGCCCGGGTGTGCCCGCGCGGTACCCGGACGGTTCCATGAGATTTTTTATGTGGTTGGACGGCAGGACAGGCGCGGAATAGGGGTGTATGAAGAATATGCCGAGGAAGAAAAACGGCGGGATGGATGCCAGAAGGTCTATCCGGGTGCCCTTATAGCGGAGCAATATCAGCGGAAGGAGCGAGGCGGCGAATAAGACGAGCGCGGCCGTATATGAGAGGCCCGCGAGGTCTCCGATGAATATGCCGGCCGCGAAGCCGATGAGCGCCGGGACGAGAGGACGCATGGTTGTGCGCGTTGGTCTTATTGCGCGGCGTGGAGCGGTCAGGGCCGGAGCCTCCGGCCTCAGTAAACCTTCTCGAATACCGCGAGCAGGTGCGGGACGACCTGCTTTTTTCTGGAGATGACTGATTTCAGCTCGAATACGGCGTCTTCAAGCCTCGGATAATCGAGGTTGGCCACGACCTTTTTCTCGCCCGCGGCAAGGAGGAGCGAGGTCCCGGCGGCAATGTCCGTTACGAGGAGCGCCGCGAATTCGAGGGCCTTTTTCTCACGCACCGCGTCAAGCTTGGAGCGGAGCGCGGATTTTTCTTCCGCAAACTCGTCGAACCCGATGACCTCCACCTGTCCGACGCCGAACCTCTTGCCCCGCGCCTCGAATATCTTGAAGTCGTCGTTAACCGCGTGGGAGGCCCCGCGCGTCTTGAGGCCCGCCGTGGCGTTGAATATATCGGAGGCGAATTCGTAGAGGTCCAGGCCGCTCCTCTCGCTCAGCCATCCGGCGGCCTCCTTGTCCCTATGCGTGGCGGTAGGCGACTTGAGCATCACCGTGTCCGAGATGACCCCGGCAAGGAGCGCCCCGGCAACGCCCTTGTCCATCTCTACCCCGGCCTTCCTGTAGAGTTCGGCCACGAGGGTAGAGGTCGCGCCGACCGGCTCGCACAGGAAGGTTATGGGGTGGCGGGTGGAGAAGGCCCCGAGCCTGTGGTGGTCGACCACCTCGATGACGTTCGCGTCCTCGGCGCCGTCGACGGCCTGGCCGAGCTCGTTGTGATCGACGAGTATGAGGGACGCGCCCGTCGGCCTCAGGAGGTCGGTCTTGGTCACCACGCCCAGCATGACCCCGTCGGGGTCTATGACGAGGAGCCCGTCCGCCCCGTCCGCGCCGGCGAGTCTGCGGCTGAGTTCGGCGCAAAGCTCGTCCGGCGCCGCCGATTCAAAGCCCTTCGAGCATACGCGGCGCGCCGGGGTGCTCAGATGCATAAGCCCCACGGCCGTGGCCGAGTCGAAAGGCGATATCACGATGGACGTGCGGCCCTTCGCGGCGGACGCCCTGACTTCGGCGGACGCCTCAAACCCGCCGCTTATGACAAGGAGCCTCACCCCGGCCCTTGCCGCGCAGAGTTGTATGTCAGACCTGTCGCCCGCGACCACGGCGCACTCGGCCGGGCCCTGGGCCGTTATGAGATAGTCGAAGGACGCCTCGGCCATTGCCGCCGCGTAGACGGCGATGGTCAGGTCAGCTCCGTCCGTGAAGTCAAGAACGCGCTCGGCCTTGAGGGTCCTTGCAACGTTCTCCATGGTGGTGCGCGCCACGCGCGCCCCGCCCGTCTCGCCGGTCTCCACGTAACGCCGCGCAAGGTCCATGAGGCTGACCACGCCGATGGGCCTGCGTCCCTTGTCGAGCACCGGCACGAACCGGACTTTTTCGGAGCGCATGATGGACATGACCTCGAGGAGCGGCGTCTCCTCTTGCGCCGTCACCACCCCGGCCGTCATCACGTCCTTTGCCCTGGGGTGCACGTCCTGGAGATAGACCGGGGGCGCGATATTGAGGCGTTCGAGGACGAACGCGGTCTGCGGGTTCAGGTCTCCGGCCCTGGCCGCAACAACGGACGCCGCGCCCTGTGCGCGCCTGAGCGCGGCGAGCCCGATGGCCGAGGCCACGGAGTCGGTATCCGGGTTCTTGTGGCCGATTACGTATATGGCGTCTTTTCTCATATAGGAATCCGGCGCAAAGGATGGTCTGCCGTAATGATAACAGAAACCGCCGGGCGGTTCAACGAATCCGGGGAGAAGGGAAAAATTTGACATTTCAGCCGGAAACCAATATCATCTATTACGCGCCGCGACTGATATGATCGAACACAAGGGGTATCATCATGTTTAAGATGGACAAGCGTTTTAAAAGCCTTGCCGTGGCGGGCGCGTCCCTGCCGGCGGTCATGCTGCTTTTCGCGCCGGGGCTCGCCTTTGCGTCCGCCAATGGCGCTGAGGAGGCCGGAGGCGCCGTCATGAACGTCCCGCTCATCTTCCTCTGGATAGCCATACTCCTCATGCTGGCCAAGGCGTCGTCCCTCATCGAGCGGCTGGGGCAGCCGGCGGTGCTCGGCGAACTCCTCATAGGCGTGGCGGCCGGGAGCCTCTATCTCGCCGGGATAGATTTTTTCGACCCCATCAAGACGAGCGGGATAATACATTTTCTGGCCGAGCTCGGCGTCGTCGTGCTCCTCTTCCAGATAGGCATCGAATCGAGCGTAAAGACGATGATGAAGGTGGGCGTGCCCTCCTTCCTCGTGGCCTGCGTCGGCGTCATACTCCCGCAGACGGCCGTCTATTTTCTCGGGCCGTGGCTCGTCCCCGGGCTTTCTGGCACCGCGTATCTCTTCCTCGGCGCGACCATGACCGCGACCTCGGTCGGCATAACGGCGCGCGTCCTGCAGGACCTTAACAAGTCGCACTGGCCGGAGGCGCGCATCATCATCGGCGCGGCGGTCATAGACGACGTGCTGGGCCTCATCATCCTCGCCGTGGTCTCGGCCATAGTCATGCGCGGGACGGTGGACGCGGGGACGGTATCCATCATCGTGGTGAAGGCCGTGGCCTTCCTCGGCGGCGGCATGCTGATAGGCACGTGGCTCGCGCCCAGGCTCGGCAGGTTCTTCTCCATCATCCACACGGGCCTTGGCATGAAGTTCGCCGTGGTCATATCCTTCGGCCTCGTATTCGCGTACATAGCCTCGCTCGTGGGGCTCGCGCCCATAGTCGGCGCGTTCACGGCCGGGCTGATACTTACCCCGGTCTATTTCAACCAGTTCAGCGACCCGCCGTTCGTCGAGGACCTTAAAAAGGTCGTGGCCGAGGAGCGCGTGAAGGGGCCGCTGGCGAAGAAGATAGACAACGTGATAGAGACGCATTCGCATCGGCACATCCTCGAGTTCACCGAGCATCTCGGCCATTTTCTCGTGCCGATATTCTTCGTGCTTACGGGCATGCAGGTAAAGATCGCGGCGCTCTTCGACCTCAAGGTGCTCTTCATGTCCGCCGGCGTCCTGATTGTCGCCATAATCACGAAGGTCGCCGCCGGGGCCGTGGCGGGCAAGGGGATGAAGAAGCTCGCCGTGGGCGTGGGCATGGTCCCGCGCGGAGAGGTCGGCCTCATATTCGCCAACATGGGCAAGGCCATGGGCGTGATGGACGACACGGTCTTCTCGGCGATAGTCGTGGTGATAATGCTTACGACGCTGATAACCCCGCCGATGCTCGCGGCGGTGTTCAAACGGTACAAGGAGTAGACCGGCCCGGTAGATGGGACTGATATCAAAAAACCCCGGCGATGCTCGCGGCGGTGTTCAAGAGGTATAAGGAGTAGACCGGCCCAGTAGATGGGACTGATATCAAAAAACCCCGGCGATGCTCGCGGCGGTGTTCAAGGGGTATAAGGAGTAGGAAAGGCCGTGATGCGCGCGTTATACGTGATGCGTGGGGTGAAGAAATCCTCTTA
>JACRCM010000079.1 GCA_016219025.1 Deltaproteobacteria bacterium
GGGGAGGAATCCAGTGTCTTTATCTTATCGCCCGCGCTAAGGACGCTAGATGCCCGGCAGAAACATTCGGGCATGACGAATACTCGTTTTCGTTTAAGCATAAGCGCCGCCATTGCATTACTTTTACAGCTATCAATAAATCGAACCGTTATCGCAACGACCTTATGTGCAACGCGAGATACGCCTATATGGCGTCTACTATCGCGTTCAGGGTTGCGCTGGGGCGCATTGCGGCTGACGCCTTCTTATAATCAGGCTTATAGTAGCCGCCTATGTCCTGTGGCTTTCCCTGCGCGGCGGTCAACTCGCCGAGTATCTTCGCCTCGCTGTCCGCGAACTTCTTCGCCACCGGTGCAAAGCGCTTCTGAAGGCCGGCGTCGTTGGTCTGCTCGGCCAGCGCCTGCGCCCAGTAGAGGGCGAGGTAGAAGTGGCTCCCGCGGTTGTCCAACTCGCCTACCTTGCGGGCCGGCGACCTGTTGTTGTCCAGTATCCTGCCGTTCGCCTTGTCGAGCGCGTCAGCCAGGACCTGCGCCTTCTTATTCTTATACATATTGGCCAGATGCTCCAGCGACACCCCAAGGGCCAGGAATTCGCCGAGCGAGTCCCACCTCAGATACCCCTCCTCAAGGAACTGCTGGACGTGCTTGGGCGCGGAGCCGCCCGCGCCGGTCTCGAAGAGTCCGCCGCCGTCCATCAGGGGAACGATGGAGAGCATCTTCGCGCTGGTGCCGAGCTCAAGTATCGGGAATAGGTCGGTGAGATAATCTCGGAGCACGTTGCCGGTGACCGAGATGGTGTCCTTGCCCTGCCTGATGCGCTCAAGGGATAAGCGGGTTGCGTCTATCGGCGGCATGATACTGATGTCGAGTCCCTTCGTGTCATGGTCCTTCAGGTAGCGCTCGACCTTCTCTATCAACTGCACGTCATGCGCCCTGCCCTTGTCCAGCCAGAAGATGGCGGGCGCGCCGGTAGCCCTCGCCCTGGTGACGGCCAGCTTCACCCAGTCCTGTATGGGCGCGTCCTTTGCCTGACACGCGCGGAAGGTGTCGCCTTCCTCAACGGCCTGCTCCAGCAACGCCTTGCCTGAGGCGTCTACCACGCGGATCGTCCCGTCCCCGGGGGCCTTGAACGTCTTGTCGTGAGAGCCGTATTCCTCTGCCTTCTGCGCCATGAGGCCCACGTTGGGGACGCTCCCCATCGTCTTGGGGTCGTATGCGCCGTGCTTTTTGCAGTCTTCTATGACCACCTGATATACGCCAGCGTAACACCTGTCGGGTCTCACTGCCTTGGTGTCGTGCAGCAAGCCGTCCGGCCCCCACATCTTGCCTGACTCGCGGATCATGGCGGGCATGGACGCGTCGATGATAACGTCGCTGGGCACGTTCAGGTTGGTGATGCCTTTTTCCGAGTTGACCATCGCAACCTCGGGGCGGTTCTTATAACACGCCTTTATGTCAGCCTCTATCTCCGCCCTCTTCGCGTCCGGCAGCTTGGCTATCTTGGCGTAGAGGTCTCCAAGCCCGTTGTTGACGTCTACCCCAAGGTCTTTTATCGCGGCGGCGTGCTTCTCGAATACATCCTTGAAAAATACGCTGACCGCGTGGCCGAACATGATGGGGTCGGAGACCTTCATCATCGTGCCCTTGAGGTGCAAGGAGAAGAGCACGCCCTTTTTCCTCGCGTCCTCGATCTGCTCCTCGTAGAATTTGCGAAGGGCCTTCCTGCTCATAAACGTCGCGTCTATGATTTCGCCGGCCTTGAGGCTCGTCTTTTCCTTCAATACCGTGGTCTTTCCGTCCTTGCCCACGAACTCGATCCTGACGTTCCCGGCCTCTTTGACGGTCACGGACTTTTCATTGCCGTAGAAGTCCCCGCCGGTCATGTGAGCCACGTGGGTCTTGGACTCCGCGCTCCACGGCCCCATCTTGTGCGGGTTCATCTTCGCGTAGTTCTTTACCGACACCGCGGCCCTGCGGTCGGAGTTCCCTTCCCTCAGAACGGGGTTGACGGCGCTCCCAAGCACCTTGCCGTACCGGGTCTTTATTTCCTTTTCCGCGCCGGTCTTGGGGTCTTCCGGGTAGTCCGGGACCTTATAGCCTTTCGATTGGAGTTCCTTGATGGCGGTCTTCAACTGAGGGACGGACGCGCTGACGTTAGGCAGCTTGATGATGTTGGCCTCCGGCTTCTTCGCCAGTTCGCCCAACGCGCTCAGCTCATCCGGTATCCTCTGGGCCTCGGTGAGACCTTCGGGGAAGTTAGCGATGATCCTTCCCGCAAGGGAGATGTCCCTTGTTTCGACGGCGATGCCCGCCGCCGCCGTGAACGCCTTGATGATGGGGAGCAAGGAGTAAGTCGCCAGTGCCGGTGCCTCGTCTATCGCCGTATAGATGATTTTTTCGGACATACATCCCTCCTGTTTGTTTTCTCAGCAAGCGCCCTGATGACCCGGCGCACATCAACCTAAGAGCATAACCTATGTATGGCCGCTTTTACCGGTATTTTTCGGGGGACTTAAAGATAACCAAAAAAACACCGCTTTGTCAAGCATTTTTACTCGCCCGCCAGAGACGCCGCGGACAAAAAAAATCGCCTGAACAAGTAATAGCGAATCATATCCGCTCACCTGCCCAGACGGTCGACATTGCTCCTATGCTCTCCGCTCCCCGGTGGTATCCACCTTGATTCCGTCAGTTGCGGAGATTGGGACTTTCGTCTATGTGCTCAACGCACGAATAATATAGTATAAACAAGGGGATTATGTCAAGGGCATTTTCATGGCGATAGCCAAGCCTGAGCAGGGTGCAAAAAAACCTTCCCCGGCTTGCGAACCGGAGAAGGGGGAAGGGCTTGATTGATCATTCCTACGCTGCCCCCCCTTATCCCGCACGTCTCTTACGGGATAAAAAAAAGGTGGGTATCAGTTCGGCGGCCAAGCTTCTGAAAGGCAACCCCTCCCCTTATCCCCGCAAATGCGCGGGGACAAGGGGAGGGGAAAAAACTCCTCCTCTTGCCCGCGGCTTTATGCGGGATAAGAGGGGGTTCGGGTGAGTTCCCCCCCCTACTGCGTCACCGTCACAGCCGCTGATACCGTTATGTTGTTCTGCTCGTCGGTCTCGGCGTTGGTGTTAGTCGCGTCGGCTATCGCGCCGATATAATACTGGCCCGGGGTGGTCGAGCCGGGTATCCAGAGGTTGCTCGTCCAACTGCTCGATGCCCCGCCCGCAAGGGACGCGATAGAACGCTGGCCGATGTATGCGTCAGTGGCCGGGTCTATCAACGTATCCGTCGAGAGGTAGAACTTCACGTAGGACGCGGAAGACGCAACCGTCCCGTAGTTCGTCACGGTATTCAGCGTGGCCGCGCCTGAGCCGCGCTGGACGGACGCGGGCGGGGTCAGGACCGAGACCGCGAGATCTACATTCTTAATCACCGTTATCGGATACGCAACCACGTTGTTGCCTTCGTTCGACTCCGCGTTCGTGCCCGTGGCGTCGGCCTGCGCGATGATGTAGTAGTTGCCTACCAACGTAGTCGCCGGTATCGTCAAAGACTTGGTCATGGTCGAGGGCGTGGAGGCGGTTATCGCGCCGACTGAGCGCTGGCCAAGGAATACGTCGCTACCATCGAGCGTTGCGTCCGCCGTGAGGTAGAACTTGACGTAGGAGATTGCGGTCGTGGCTGTACCGGTCGTCGAGACCGTGTTAGGCACGTTGAAGGCAACGCCCTTTACGGCCTGGCCCGGAACGGCCGCAACGACGGTAAGGTCGAGATCTCGCGTGACCGTGATGGCGAACGGCGCGGCATTATTGTTCGCCTCGCTCAGTTCCGCGTTCGTATTCGTCGCGTCGGCCTTAACTATGATGGCTCTTCGCCGTTTTATGTGGGTAGATTTTAACCCACGAGTTCTACTTCAGCCTTGTCTGGCGCGGCTTTTATGAGTTTCTTGCTCTTTGAAAACTTGACACGTTTGTCTTGAGGGCGTAATGTATTCGTCATGAAGACC
>JACRCM010000078.1 GCA_016219025.1 Deltaproteobacteria bacterium
GGTCTTCATGACGAATACATTACGCCCTCAAGACAAACATGTCAAGTTTTCAAAGAGCAAGAAACTCATAAAAGCCGCGCCAGACAAGGCTGAAGTAGGACTCGTGGGTTAAAATCTACCCACATAAAACGGCGAAGAGCCGAAAAACTATCCGTCTATTTGCTCGTATTATGCGTGGCCTTTGCCGCCGGTTGCACGCAGCAGGGCGGTTTCTCAAAGAAAAAACCGGACCCCAAGCAAACGGCAGCCGCATATATGGATGCCTGCCTGGCGGCGGATTACACGAACGTCTACGTTTTGCTCTCAAGTAAAGATAAGGCGGCAAGAGGGCAAAAGCAATTTAACGACGAGCAGCAACGGGCTAAAGGCAGCCCCTTGATACGCGGGCTTATGCAAAGGACCCGTTACAGGACGGGTAATATCTCCGGCTCCGGTGATACTGTCAGGGTCCTGGTCAAGATTTCCTTGCCGGTTGTATACAGCTATGAAGACCTGCTTACCGCGCCATTGGCCGCGTGTCTCGCATCCCAGTGGGAACTCAAACGCGCCACCCTGCTTGCGGACGCATTCGCCCAGGCGAATATGCGGGAATATGGCGTCAACTTTGAACAAAACAATAGGCTCAAAAACCTCCAAACCGTCATGGATGAGATATCCTTAGATCTTATTCAAGAGGAAGGTCACTGGCGGGTCTATATTGATCTTGAAGGCCGCGCGAAGCGGCAGGGCGAAGGTGAAGGCTTCATGGACGAGATGGTGGACGCGGCCGCCCGGCGCAAGGCCGGGGAGGACGCCAGGGCCGCGCAGGAGAAGTATCTTGAGATAAAGAGATTGGATGAGAGGCAGAAGGAAGGCAATGCCGTCGCGCCCGCCCATGCGGTCGATAAACGGGCCTATATGTCTAAGGTGGAGATAAGCGGCGCGCAGGTAGCGCGGACGCCCGATGGAAGCGTCCTCTACGGCGATCTGGTAAACCGCGGAGACGTGGCGCTAACCGACGTTGAGATAACGATCCACGGCCTTGACATACGCTCCCGCGCGATATTCGAGATAACGTATCATCCGTTGATAGACCCCGCGTCGCCGTCCGGCAAGGTAGGCGGCATGAAGCGCGGGTATCTGATGCCCGGTCAGACCACGCCTATCAGTTACACGTTTCCATCCATGCCGCCCGGCTGTAACGGCGCGGTCGACGTTAAGGTGACGGATATCAGGTATTAAAGAACCGGCCGGGCGTTCAAGCCTGAATTCACACAAGCGATACCTTTTCCGCGCCGCCCGCCGTTCCGTCAGTGTTTCCTCGATGGCCTCGAATTGTTTTTACCTAAACGACGCATCGCCGGGTGGCGGCAAAGGTGTAGATGCGTTCGATTTCCATTGTGGACTTTTTCGGCGATTTCTGTTAATCTTCCCTACTCAGCAGAGGGCAAAGCCGTCTTTGCCCCGGGGCGCCGGGGCGGATAAAAAATCGTTGGAGGGCTTTATGGCCGTGAAAAAACACGTCTACTTCTTCGGCGGGGGCAAGGCCGAGGGCAAGGGCAGCATGAAGGAGACGCTCGGCGGCAAAGGCGCAGGGCTCGCCGAGATGACGAACATAGGGCTGCCGGTGCCCGCCGGGTTCACGATAACCGCCGAGGTCTGCGATTACTTCTATAAGAACAGCAGGCGCTACCCCAAGGGGTTCAGCGACGAGGTAAGGAAGAACCTCGCAAGGCTCGAACGCCTGGTTGGCAAGCGGTTCGGCGACCCTGACGACCCGCTCCTCGTGTCGGTCAGGTCAGGGGCCGCGCGATCCATGCCGGGCATGATGGAGACGATACTGAACCTCGGACTCAACGACAGGAGCGTCGAAGGCATCGCCCAGCGCACCTCCAACAGGCGCTTCGCGCTCGACGCGTACAGGCGCTTCATCACGATGTACGGCACCACCGCGATGGGCGTGCACAAGGACAAGTTCAACTCCGAGTTCAACGACGTAAAGGAGCGCAAGACCCGGCCAAGGCTCGGCAAGCGCGGCGGGATCATCCTCGACACCGAGGTAAACGAGGCCGAGCTCGAGGAGCTTATCCAGAGGCTCAAGGGCGTCTACCGGGACCAGACCGGCAAGCCCTTCCCCCAGGACCCGGAGGAGCAGCTCTGGGGTTCGATAGACGCGGTCATCGGCTCGTGGATGGCGGAGAAGGCCGTCACATACAGGGAGCTTGAGAAGATAAACGGACTCCTCGGCACCGCGGTAAACGTCGTGCAGATGGTCTTCGGCAATATGGGCGATAACTCCGGCACCGGCGTATGCTTCACGCGCGAGCCGAACACCGGAGAGAACGTCTTCTACGGAGACCTCCTCATGAACGCGCAGGGCGAGGACGTGGTCGCCGGCATCCGCACCCCCATCCACCTCTCCGACCTCGGCAAGATCATGCCGGACATCTACAAGCAACTGTGCACCGTAAGGACGCGCCTTGAGAAGCACTACAGGGAGATGCAGGACATAGAGTTCACGATAGAAGACGGCAAGCTCTACATCCTCCAGTGCAGGACGGGCAAGAGGAGTCCGGCCGCGGCCTTCAGGATAGCCGTGGACATGGTAAAGGAAAAACTCATCACCCGGCCCGACGCCATACTCCGCATAACCGACAAGGACATCGAGGGCCTCTTCTACCCGGTCATAGACCCGAAGATACCGAGGGACGAACAGAAAAAGAACCTCTTTGCTACGGGCATCGCCGCGGTTCCGGGCGCGGCCTGCGGCGCGGTCGTATTCAACGCCAAGGACGCGGAGGAGTGGGCGAACCGGGGCAAGGCCGTCATACTGGTGCGCAAAGAGACCAGCCCTGAGGACGTGGGCGGGATGCACGCGGCCAAGGGCATACTCACGGCCACGGGCGGCAAGACCTCGCACGCCGCGGTCGTGGCCAGAGGCTGGGGCAAGTGCTGCGTAGTCGGCTGCGAAGACCTATCGATCGACTACGAGGCCAAGACCGTGACCGTGGGCGACACGGTCCTTTCCGAAGGCTCGGTTGTCACGCTCAATGGCTCAACCGGCGAGGTCTTCAAGGCGGAGCTTGCGCTAATCAAGCCTGAACTCCCGGAGGCGTATAACGCTATAATGAAGTGGGCGGACGCGGAGCGGGTCTTGAAGGTCAGGACGAACGTCGATACGCCTTACGACGCGGAGAACGCCGTGCGCCTCGGGGCCGAGGGCATAGGGCTTTGCAGGACCGAGCACATGTTCTTCGACACCGACGCGCGCAGGACGGCCATACAGCGCATGATAGTGGCCGACGACGTTCAGACCAGAAAGGCCGCGCTCGACGAGATACTCCCGTTCCAGAGACAGGATTTTACCGGCATATTCAGGGCCATGGACGGAAAGCCCGTGACCATCAGGCTCATAGACCCGCCTCTGCATGAGTTCGTGCCGCACGACGAGGCCGAGCAGAAGACGCTCGCGCAGAAGCTCGACCTGCCGTTCCACCTTGTAAAGCGTAAGATAGACCGTCTCCACGAGGCCAACCCCATGCTCGGGCACAGGGGGAGCCGCCTTTGCATCACGTATCCCGAAATCCTCGACATGCAGGTGCGCGCCGTCATGGAGGCGGCCTGCGACTGTAAGAAAAAGGGCGTGAAGGTCGCGCCGGAGATAATGCTCCCGCTCATCATCGACGTAAAGGAGCTCCTCATCCTCGAGGAGAGGACGCGCAAGGTGGCCGGCGCGGTGATGAAGGAGCACGGCGTCAAGATCGGCTACATGGTGGGCACGATGATAGAGGTGCCGAGGGCCGCCCTCCTCGCCGACGAGATAGCGGCGGTCGCCGAGTTCTTCTCCTTCGGCACCAACGTCCTCACGCAGATGACGCTCGGCATGTCGAGGGACGACGCGGGCAGGTTCCTGCCCGACTACGTGGACGAGAAAAAATCCGGCATATTGAAGAACGACCCGTTCCAGTCGCTCGACCAGGACGGCGTGGGCCTCCTCATAAAGATGGCGATAGACAAGGGCAGGCGGACGAAAAAGACCTCAAGGTCGGCATCTGCGGCGAGCACGGCGGAGACCCGGCCTCGGTCCAGTTCTGCCACGTCAACGACTTCAACTACGTCTCATGCTCCCCGTTCCGAGTCCCCATAGCCCGCCTCGCCGCGGCCCAGGCCGCCCTGAAGTGGCCGAGGAAGGGGAAAAGATAGGAGGCGGGGCGGGCGGTTTGTGCCGTCGGGAGTTTCCTCCCGACGGCACGGGGACGGAAGCAGGGCTTCACCCTCGTCCCCAAGCCCCGAGGCTGCGTCGCAATCATCATACAATGGCCGACATGATCGGGTTTATCAAA
>JACRCM010000012.1 GCA_016219025.1 Deltaproteobacteria bacterium
TTGCTCATGATCTTCCTCCGGGCAATTTTATAATTTCAACGGTAGTGGCGTATTATCCGTACTTTCCAAAATCGGCCTTGTAGATACCCCCGCCTTTACAGGCAGGGAGTTCCCGCAGAGTAAAGGGCCGGCCCCCTTGAAGGCCTTTTTTGGAGCCCATGAGCGGGATCGAACCGCTGACCTCTTCCTTACCAAGGAAGTGCTCTGCCGACTGAGCTACATGGGCGCATACATACGCCTGAGAACTCACGCGCGCTTTAACGGCACCCCAAAACCGCAGCCCGGATGCCATTGAGCGGCACTCGCATATCTTACGGCAACGGCCCATTGTTTGCGCGTTATTGCAACGGCCTCCGCCTATTCTTACGGCAACGGGCCATTGTTTGGAGCGGGTGATGGGAATCGAACCCACGCATCCAGCTTGGAAGGCTGGAGTTCTACCATTGAACTACACCCGCCTGTCACGCCGCTGCATACGCTTATATCGCAACCCGGCCCATCTCAAGCGGCGCGGCCTGTTTTTATACGCCACCCTAACATACGGCCCGGTCTATCTTTAAATACGGCCCACCCGCATGATGGTGGAGAGGGGAGGATTCGAACCTCCGTAGGCGGAGCCAGCAGATTTACAGTCTGCCCCCTTTGGCCACTCGGGTACCTCTCCGCGACTATCGACTTTGCAAATAGAGCTACTTTGTAAATCGAGCTGCTTTGTAAATCGAGCTGCTTTGTAAATCCGCATGAAGCGCAATCCGGTTATCAGTAATCCGTAAAAGCAACTTCGATAACCGTGCCGCGGTGCCGGTTCCTTATGGAGCTGGCGATGGGAGTCGAACCCGCAACCTGCTGATTACAAATCAGCTGCTCTGCCATTGAGCTACGCCAGCATAGGTGCGGCCGGAGTTGAAGCGGCACGTCCAGTCACGAGTCCCCGGCAACGAAAAAATCCAAAGCAAAAAAGGTCAGACCTGCCCTTATCCCCTCCATCGTCCGGGGTCAAGGGCAATAACCGAATTCTAATTTATAAAACAGAACATAGCGGCTTGTCAAGTTTTTTTATTATTCGTCGAGAAAATAGACCCTGAGAATGGCCTATTTGCGTGGCGAGCCTTGAACTATAATCAACGCTGCGTCCGCGTCTCCCCATCGGGGATACTTAGCGCAAGCCCGCGCGGCGCGGCATTTGGCGGGTCACTCGTAACAGTCGTATATCTTGTGTCCGTTGCCGGAGAGCCAGTTCTTCTGCTCTGCGCTCAACCTCATCTCGCACACGTAGCGCTCTGAGTTGTAGACCCTGACCCAGCCGGCCTCTTCCAGCTCCTTGACCTTCATGCCGATGACTATGTAGGCGACGATATCGTGGAACATCTCCGGGCAGCCGTAGAAGTCCCCGCCCCTCGAGAGCCACCCGGACGTGAGCACGTTGTTGTGAAACGGCGTCTTTGTCCAATCGAGGCGCGTGAGGTCCGCGGCGTCAGCCGTGCCGGCCACTACGTCCTCAGCGTGCTTTTGCCTCCAGATGCCGCGCGCCACGCCTATCCACACGTCGCCGTTGTCGAGGCTCCAGTAGTACGGCCTCGGCTTCTGGTGTTTGGATTCCCCCGGGGAGACCAGATAATATTTCTTTACCTCTCCTGCGTCCATGCGCGCCCTCGATGCCTATTACCATGAAAACCGGACAATACCGTCTATTATTCCATATTGTACGGATAGGTCAAGGGTTTTTCCACCGGCCTACTCCATCTCCTTGTCCGTTGCCGCCGGTTTTGCCGAACGGCCCGAAGCCCTGGCGTTGAGCCAACCCTCTATAAAGGCGTCTATCGCGCCGTCGAGCACGGCGTCCACGTTGCCGGACTCTATCCCCGTCCTGTGGTCTTTGACGAGCCTGTAGGGCTGGAGGACATAAGACCTTATCTGGCTGCCCCAGGCGATGTCGCGCTTTTCCTTGTGGAACTCGCTCATCTTCTCCTCCTGCTCCTTGCGCCTAAGTTCGTAGAGGCGGGAGCGCAAGAGCTTCGTGGCCACGGCGCGGTTCTTGTGCTGGCTCCTCTCGTTCTGGCACTGGACGATTATGCCGGTGGGGACGTGGGTTATGCGGATGGCCGAGTCGGTCTTGTTGACGTGCTGGCCGCCCGCGCCGGAGGCCCTGAAGGTGTCGACCTTCAGGTCGGCGTCCAGTATCTCTATCTCGATGTCGTCCTCTACTTCCGGACAGACGAAGACCGACGCGAACGACGTGTGCCTGCGCTTGTTCGCGTCGTAAGGGGATATCCTCACCAGCCTGTGCACCCCGGCCTCGGCCTTGAGATACCCGTAGGCGAACTCACCGGAGACCGTAAGCGTCACGCTCTTTATCCCGGCCTCCTCCCCGGGGAGGAGGTCGACTACCTCGACGCCGTATCCGCGCCTCTCGGCCCACCTAAGATACATCCGCAGGAGCATGTCGGCCCAGTCCTGGGCCTCGGTACCGCCCGCGCCCGGATGGATGGATACGATGGCGTTTAGCCTGTCGTGCTCTGCGCCGAGCATCCTCTGCGCCGCGGCGGCGCTGAGTGCGGCCTTGGCCTGTTCAAGGAGTCCGCCCGCCTCCTTCGCGCTCCCGTCGTCATGCGCGTCCTCGGCAAGCTCCGCGAGTATGCCCGCGTCCTCTATAAGGCCGCCGATATTATCGATGCCGCCAAGTCTTGAGGCAAGGCCGGATTTGCGCTTGAGAAGCGCCTGCGCCTCTTTCTGGTCGTTCCACAGCCCCGGATCGGCCAGTTTATTTTCAAGGACGGCCAATTCGGCACGGAGCGCGTCCGGGTCAAAGAAACCTCCTGAGTTCGTCGAATTTGGCCCTTGTCAAGGCAAGGGATTCTTTCAGTTCCTCGTACATTGACACCTCGTTTCTGTTATATCTTTTTCCTGAGGCCCGCAACCATGAACAACGCGGCTATCGCCATGCACCCGTAGGCGAATGCGTCGCCGTGGCGCGTGTAGAAGGTCATGGGGCCGCGCCGCATCCGGACGCCTCCGGCGAGGAACGTCTTCTCGAAGAGCCTCGTGCGTCCAACTACGCGGCCCGCCGGGTCTACTATCGCGCTTATGCCGGTGTTGGCCGAACGGACGAGGAAGCTCTTGTTCTCGACCGCGCGCATTATCGACATGCCGAAGTGCTGGTACGGCGCGCTGGTAAACCCGAACCATGCGTCGTTGGTGATGTTGACGAGGAGTTCCGCGCCTGCCCTCACCTCGGACGCGGCGATCTCAGGGAATATCGCCTCGTAACAGATCAACATGCCGAGGCCGCCGAGCTCTGACCTTATGGGTTCAGGCGCCTCGGCCGCGCTGAAGTCCCCTGCCCCGCCGGTCAGCTTTTTCACGAACGGCAGGAACCGGCGCATGGGCACGTACTCGCCGAAGGGCACGAGGTGCACCTTGTCATACCTGCCCGACGGTTCGCCGAGCGGGTTTATGAGCCACGCGCTGTTGTAGAAGCTCACCTGGCGGTTCTCGGAATTATACGTGTAACCGGGGCTGCCGGTCAAGACGTATATGCCGTTCTCCCTTGCCGCGGCCATCACGCGCGGGCTCTCCACGGCGTCCTCCCCGAGGATGAACGGCGCGGCGGTCTCAGGCCACACTACCAGACGCGCGCCTTCAGAGGCGGCGCGCGCCGTCAGTTCCCTGTAGATATCAACGGTCCTGGCGCGGAAGGCCGCGTTCCACTTCTCGGACTGATCGATCGAACCCTGCGCCGCGGCGACGCGCAATTCCGGCCAGCCGCCGACGCCGTCATCCACCTGCCTTATGCGCAGTTCTCCGTAGATGAGCGCCGAGACGACCACGGCGCCCGTTATCAGCGCGGGCAGCGCGGGACGCCCTTCCCCGGCTCCGGCGCGAGATTTGATGAAGACGTATATCGCGGCGTTCACCGCGACGACAAGGAACGTCACCCCGTATACGCCCGTTATGTCGGCTATCTGAATGACGCGGAGGTTGACGGTCTGCGTATAGCCCAGAAGCGACCACGGGAAACCCGTAAACAACTGCCCCCGGAGATATTCAAACGCCGTCCACGCGGAAGGGATAACGAGCAGCTTTGTAACAGGGCTATAGCGCCACACGCGTATGATAAAAAGGCTGAAGGCCGCCCAGTAGAGCGCGAGTATCGCGGCGAGCCCGGCCATGACCAGCACGCTTATCCACGCCGGGACCCCGCCGTAGAAGTACATCGAGTGCACGACCCAGTAGACGTCCGCGAGAAAAAAGGCGAAGCCCGAGGCGAAGCCTATCAGGAAGGCGTCCCTCCTGCCGGCGCCGTCCAGGGCGTAGAAGAGCGGGACGAGCCCCACACACGCGAGGAACCACATATCCACCGGCGGGTGCGCAGCGGCGATGACGAAGCCGGATGATATCGCAAAGGCGAGCCTTTTTTTCATCTGAGGCCGGACGTGAATATCCAGAAGATAAGGAACGTGAGCCCAAGCCAGAGTAAGCCGCCCATGACTATCTCGAAGCGCGTGTGTATGTTGCCGATGAGCCTTGAGTGGCTGACCATCACGGCCATTGCGTAGGCGAGTATGGCGATCATAGGCTCCATCGTCATGAGCGTTATGACCGTGGCCATCGAAAAGGCAATGGCCGCGTGTCCGCTCGGAAGCCCTCCGTGCAGGGGCCTGCCCATGCCGTGGCCGACCGTGGCCTTGAGGAAGATTACCGATATGAGCACGAGGAGGATGGCTATTACGGCTATCGGACCGGCGAACACCCTGGCCTCCCTGAGATAGAACCCCATGGGTTCGTAGAGGTGCTTCGAGAAGATCATGTAGAGCATTATGAGGACGCCGAAGGCGGCCACGAGCACCGCGCCCGCGGATACGTCCTTGGCGTTCTTCGCTATGACGTGGTGCCTGTCCTCGATGAGGTTCACGACCTCCTCCACCGCGGTATTCATCATCTCCGCGAAGAGCAGTATGACTATCGACATGGTGAAGAGCACGAACTCCACCACCGGAAGGCGCAGATACAGGCTTGCAAGGAGCGCCACGACCGCGAGGACGTAATGATACCGGACGTGCCGCTGCGTCCTGAAGGCGTAGATGACCCCTTCGATGGCGCAATTTAGCGACTCAAGCCAGTTCTTAGGTTTTACGGGATCCCTGTCATCCATACGCGCAAACGGACGTAAATGATACCGGACGTGCCGCCGCGTCCGCCGCGTAGATAACCCCGGCGTTCCTAAGGGCGCAATTGAGCGGCTCAAGCCGGTTCTTAGGTTTTACGGGTTCCCTGTCATCCATGCGCGCAAACGGACGTAAATGATGCCGGACGTGCCGCCGCGTCCGCCGCGTAGATAACCCCGGCGTTCCTAAGGGCGCAATTTAGCGGCTCAAGCCAGTTCTTAGGTTTTACGGGATCCCTGTCATCCATACGCGCAAACGGACGTAAATGATGCCGGACGTGCCGCCGCGTCCGCCGCGTAGATAACCCCGGCGTTCCTAAGGGCGCAATTGAGCGGCTCAAGCCGGTTCTTAGGTTTTACGGGTTCCCTGTCATCCATGCGCGCAAACGGATGTAAA
>JACRCM010000080.1 GCA_016219025.1 Deltaproteobacteria bacterium
TAAGACGGAGGGCTACGCCGAGGTATATTCGCTCCTTACCACGCCGTCGGTCTGGATGGCGGCGGTCATCTTCTCCTACGCCGCCCTCATGGCGGTATTGAGCGTGATGATCATCTTGCCGCTCAAGAGGTTCGACATGCACATAAGCGGCCTGGAGGAGGGCAGGAAGGAAGGGCCGTTCGTCCTTAACCGCAGGGACGAGATAGGGCATCTCGCCGAGAGTTTCAACAGCCTCCATGAGGCCGTATCCGGCGAGATAGCGGCGCGGGAGATGCAGTTGACCGTGCTAAACACCTTCACCAACGCCACCTCCGGCATCTTCGACATCGCCTCCCTCATGGACAACTTCTTCACCATACTCAGGACCGCCGAGGAGTTCGACGCCGGCGCGTTCGTCCTGAGCCACCAGATGCACACGGAGGGCCGCATCTATTCCACCATGCGGCCGGAGGGCGATTCATTCGCCGTCGATCTCACGTCCAGGCTCTACACGCGCGCGGCCGAGTTGTGCCCCAACTTTCCAAAGGACAGGACGAGCAGGCTCGACGTGTCGCACATCGACGCTGCGGCGCCTAAAGACGTCCCCGTCGCCGAGGCGCATTACGCCGAGGCGCCCATATACTGCTGGGGAGAGCCCATCGGCGTGATAATGCTCTGTTCGTTCTCGAAGAGGCTCGACGCCGCGGACATCCAATCTTCAAAGGTGTTCAACTCCATGCTGCGCCACGCCTCCACGGTCATGGAGAGGCTCTTTACGCACATCTTCGCCGAGGAAAAGAGGCTCGCCAACATCCTCTCCAGCATGTCCGAGGGCGTATTCGTCATAGACAAGGACGGACACGTGGCCAGCGTGAACAAAAAGGGCATGGACCTCCTGCACGCCAATTGCAGGGAGTCCTACGTATGCGCCGGGCACGGCTTCCGCTCCGGCGGGGAGTGGTGCCCGCTTACGAAGACCGGCGAGGCGTGCGGATTCACCGCGGTCCTCAACAAGGCCCGCTCCTTCGGCCCGGAGTTCGAGGGGAAGGTCTATACGGAGGAGACGAAGAACCTGGACGGCCTCATAATACAATTCTCGGTAAGCAACCTCAAGGCGGGCGCGGACGGGCCCGCGGGCTACGTCATCACCGCCAAGGACGTGACCGAGGACAGACTCATACAGAAGCGCGTCATGCTCACCAGCAAGCTCGCGGCCCTGGGGGAGATGGCCGCCGGCATCGCGCACGAGGTCAACAACCCCCTTCAGGTGATGATGGCCAACATCGAACTCCTCGAGGGCGGCGTCACGGAGAAGGGGCACAAGAGGATAGACAACCTCAAGGACGGGATACTGCGGATAAAGTCCATAGTGAGAGACCTGCTCATATTCGCCCGCGAGCAGACGACCGAGGTCGACGACGTGGACATCAACGCCGTGGCCGTGAAGGTCGTGGACATACTCGGCAACCAGCTCCGCGTGGCCAACGTCAAGGTGGAACTCGACCTCGACAAGAGGCCGCTGTCCGTGCGCTGCAACAGGAACCTCTTCCAGCAGGTCATTATAAACCTCCTTCAGAACGCGAAGGACGCCATTGAAGGCTCAGGCAAGGGGTCGAAGGTCTCGATCAGAACCGTGCTCCTGCCCGGCGGCATAGCCGTCATGGAGGTCGCGGACGATGGCCCCGGCATCCCGGACGCCATAGCGGACAGGATATTCGACCCGTTCTTCACCACGAAGGACGTGGGCAAGGGCACGGGGCTCGGCCTCTCCGTCAGCCGCAGGATAATAGAGGGCATGGGCGGCAACATCTCGGTCTCCTCGTCCCCGGCCATGGGCACCATATTCACCATCTCGCTCCTGCACAACAGGGGCGTCGGCCGCAAAAAGCCGGAAGAGAAGCCCGTGATCGAGTTCAACTACGGGGTGCTGGCCGGCAAGTCCGTGATAATAGTCGACGACGAGGCCGGGGTCGTCCGTGCGGTCACGGATACCATAGGCCCGCGCGTGGCCTCTATAGACAGCGCCACGGACGGCTCAAGCGCCATCGACAGGATAATGGACAGGGACTACGACCTCATACTCCTCGACATAAAGATGCCGGGGATGAACGGCATGGAACTCTACAGGCGCATAGGCGAAGGCAAGCCGTACCTCGCCGAGCGCGTGATATTCCTCACCGGAGACACGGAGAACGAGGCCACGGAGGCGTTCCTCAAGCTCTCCGGGTGCCCGTACCTGTCGAAACCGTTCAGCATGAAGGAGCTATTGGACATAATGTGCGCTTACGAGATGGAGGCGAGCTGACCATGAGGACGCTGACCCGCAGGGGACTTGACGGCAAGACGGTGCTCCTTGCCGAGGACGAGGACATAGTCGTGGACGTGATACGGGAGGTGGTCGGTCCGTTCGTCGCCTCGCTCGACATCGCCTTAGACGGGCCCGACGCCCTCGCCATGATAATGAGGCGCGATTACGACATCATCCTCCTTGACATCAAGATGCCGCGCATGAACGGCATCTCCCTCTTCAATTACGTCAGAGACCTGAAGCCCCGCCTGCTTGAGAGGATCATCATCATAACCGGCGACGCGGAGTCCGACCACGTAAGGACGTTCATCAAGAACAGCGGATGCCCCCACCTCGCCAAACCGTTCAAGATAAAAGACCTCTTCGACGCGATGGCCGCGCTCGGTTGAGCCGTGCGTCTGCAAGACAAAACCCCGCCCCGCCGCAACCCCGCCCCGCCGCAACCCCGCCCCGCCGCAACCCCGCCCCGCCGCAACCCCGCCCCGCCGCAACCCCGCCCCTATGTCACGCCATGTCCACGGCCACTTTACAATTGACTTGCCCCTTGTTTAATCATAAGATCATAGGTATCAGGGAGAAACAGCGCGTGGGCAAGAAAAAGGTCATGGTCGTGGACGATGACGAGAAGTCCGTCATCGAGGTCGCGGCGATGCTCGAGGCGGAGGGGTATACGGCGGCGGCCTTCTCAAGCGCCGCCGCGGCCATCCAGACCCTCGAGGCCGTTTGCGACCTGGACCTCATCCTAACGGACATCCACATGCCCGGCATGGACGGTACCGAGGTGCTCAAGGCCGCGCAGCGCCTACGGCGTCCGGTGCCTGTTGTCGTATTCACCGGCTTCGGAGACGTGGATACCGCCGTAAACATCATGAAGGCCGGGGCGAGCGATTTCCTCTGCAAGCCCATCAGCAAAAAAGAGCTCGCGGTACGCATAAAGAAGGTCATCGAGAAGGATGAACTCGCCTCCGAGGTCGCGCAGCTGCGCAAGCGTCTCGAGGACGCCGAGGCGTTTCATTCGCTCGTGGGCAAGAGCAGGCGGATGCAGGAGGTCTATGAGCTTATTGCCGCGCTCGCGCAAACGGACGCGACGGCCCTGGTCAGGGGCGAGACCGGCACCGGCAAGGAGCTTGCCGCCAGGGCGATACACGCCTCAAGCGCCAGAAAAGACGAGCCCTTCGTGGCCATAAGCTGCACGGCCATACAGCATACGCTCCTTGAATCGGAACTCTTCGGCCACGAGAAGGGGGCGTTCACCGGAGCCCACGCTCAAAAGACCGGCAAACTCGAATTCGCCGGGCAGGGCACGGTGCTCCTTGACGAGATAGGCGACACCTCGCTGGAGATACAGGCCAAGCTCCTGCGCGTCCTCCAGGAGAAGGAGTTCGAGCGCGTCGGCGGCATGAAGCCTATCCAACTCAACGCGAGGATAATTGCGGCCACCAACAGGAACCTCGAGGAGGCCGTCGCCGGCGGCAAGTTCCGCGAAGACCTCTACTACAGGCTCAACGTGGTTCAGGTAGACCTCCCGCCCCTGCGCGAGCGCGAGGAGGACGTGATGCTTCTTGCCAACCACTTCCTCGACGTGTTCAGGAAGCGCCACCAGAAGACCATCGAAGGGTTCACCCCGGCGGCCATCGAGCAGATGCACGAGTATGCGTGGCCGGGCAACGTCCGGGAGCTGCAAAACGCCATCGAGCGGACCGTGATAACGAATCCGAGGCGGTGGATAGACAGGATCGCGCGCATAGAGGCGGTAAAGGCCAATACAAACCCCTACGCCGGTCTCCCGGGCCGGTTGTCTTACGTAAAGGCGCGCGAGGAGATGGTGCGGGAACTCGACAAGACATACTTGATGCACTACATGAAACAGGAGCGCGGGCAGATAAGCAGGGTGGCGGAGTTGATGGGCGTGTCCACCCGCACGGTGAGCCGGTTGCTGGAGAGATGGGGACTCGACAAGATGTTTTTCAAGAAGCAGGGGGAGTAGGGGGAGGGCAGGGGGCGTCTTGCCAACTGCATTATGGAACCTCTGACTAATTCATAGTCCGTCATTGTGAGCACAAAACCGCGGGAATGACACCCAAGTTTGGGTTAAGCGCAGCGAACCCAACAAAACCCTACATCCACGGCACCGGACTGCTGGCGATGGTAACGCCAACCGGCGCGACGTATGCCTATCACTACAACGCCACGGGCAGCACGGTTGCGCTGACGGACATGTCGCGGGCGATAGTCAACAAATACTCCTACGACCCGTACGGCAATATCCTGCAAGCGCAGGAGACGATACAACAACCGTTCAAGTTCGTCGGCAGGTTCGGGGTGATGGAGGAGGCAACGGGCTTTTACTACATGCGGGCGCGCTACTACGACAGCCAGACGGGAAGGTTCATCTCAGAAGACCCGCTTGGGTTCGGGGGCGGGGAGGTGAACCTGATGGCGTATGTCGGGGGGAACCCGGTGAACCTTGTAGACCCGATGGGTCTCGATGCGTTCTCAACGGCGCTTGGCGTTGCTGGTTATGCGACAAGCACGGCGGCGCTTGTATTTCCACCCAGTAGTGTCCGGTAAAAACTGAAAATTCTTTAAAGATTTATGTCTTATTTGCGCCCATCTTTTTAACCGGACAGCCTACAATAGGCCTCAAAATGGCTATAATAGCATATTTGCACA
>JACRCM010000081.1 GCA_016219025.1 Deltaproteobacteria bacterium
CCCCGGCGCGGCGCGGCTGCGGGCGTCTTCAGGCGGCAACCCATGAACGCGAAGATGTCCGAGCGTGATTTCCATAATCCCCCCGGCGCGGCGCGGCTGCGGGCGTCTTCAGGCGGCAACCCATGAACGCGAAGATGTCCGAGCGCGATTTCCGCCGTCTGAGCGAGTACATCGAGGCGGAACTCGGCATAAAGATGCCTCTGGCCAAGAAGCAGCTTCTGGAGTCCAGACTCTTGAAGCGCCTGCGCGCGCTCGGACTCGACACCTACGGCGAGTATTGCGATTACCTCTTCAGCCAGGAGGGACAGGGCAAAGAGATCGTAACCATGATCGATCTCGTCACCACCAACAAGACGGATTTTTTCAGGGAACCCGATCACTTCGATTACCTCTTCAATACCGCGCTGCCGGAGCTTGTAAGGAGCTATGGCGCGGGCGTCAGGAAGACGCTCGTGGTCTGGAGCGCGGGCTGCTCCACCGGCGAGGAGCCTTATACCATAGCGATGGTGATGAGCGAGTTCGCGGAGCGCTATCCGGGCTTCGGCTTCGACTTTACGATACTCGCCACCGATATCTCCACCCGCGTGGTAGAGACGGCGGCCAGGGGCGTATACGGCGCCGACCGCATAGCCCCGATACCGGAGGAGATGCGGAGGAAGTACCTCCTGCGCAGCAAGGACAGGCAAAAGGGCCTCTTCAGGGTCGCGCCGGAACTCAGGGGGCGCGTGCGTTTCAGGAGGCTCAACTTCATGGACGAGGACTTCGGCTTCAGGGAACCCCTCGACGTGATATTCTGCCGCAACGTCATAATATACTTCGACAAGGAGACGCAGGAGCGTCTTTTACAGAGGTTCTGCGAGAACCTCCGTCCGGGGAGTTTTATCTTTCTTGGACACTCGGAGACGCTTACGGGGTTTGACGTGCCGCTCGAGAGGGTAGCGCCGTCGGTATACAGGAGATTGGAGTAGCGGTGGTCATAAGCGCGGCGCGGCCCGCGACAAGATAACGGAGGAAACCGGCATGGAGCATCTTTCGGACGACGACATAGTAAGAGAAATCCTTTCGCGTCTCAAGGCCAAGGACAGGGCGAACCACGACCTCATCGTCGTGACGAAGAAGCTCGAGGCGCTAAACTCCAGGCTGCTTGAGTCGGAGAAGCTCAAGAGCAATTTTCTCTCCAACATAAGAAACGAGGTGAACAACCCGCTCACCTCCGTGTTGACGCTGTGCGACATACTCCTTACGAACGGCGGCACGGAGGACGCGGAGACGGTGAAGTCGATCGTCTCCTCTATACACAAGGAGGCGTTCTACCTGAGCTTTCAGATGCGCAACATCTTCGCGGCGGCGGAGCTTGAGGCGGGAGAGGCGCTCTTCGGCGCGTCATCCGTGGACGTGGGCTCCCTCATCCGCTCGACCATGGATTCGTTCCAGCACAGGGCGCTTGAAAAGGGCATAAGCGTTTCCTTCGTCCCCGACGACAAGCTCAAGCAGACGCCCGTATTCAGCACCGACCCTGAGAAGTTTCAGATAATCGTCATGAACCTCCTTGCCAACGCCATCGAGTACAGCCACGAGGGTGGCGCCGTGGAGATACGCGCGTGGAGGGACAACGCGGCTCTCGGCGTCTCGGTCGCGGATCAGGGCATAGGCATAGACGAGGCGGACAGGGAGATAATCTTCGAGCGCTTCAAACAGCTCGATTCAGGCTCATCCAAGCGCCACGGCGGCCACGGCCTCGGACTTTCCATCACCAAGGCCGCGCTTGAACTCATAGGCGGCCGCATAACCGTCGGAGGCAAGGCCGGAGGCGGCTCGGTCTTCACCGTCTCGGTGCCGGAGGCCGCGCCCGGCGCGGGCGCGTTCTCGGACAACGGCAATGATTTTTTCTTCAAGGACGGCGGCCACAGCGAACGCTTCTAACCTAGCCGGCCCGCCTGAAACCGCGCCTGATTACGCTTGATGAGGAGTTCCAGCAACGTGCAGATTAACGATACAAATGACGCGATAAGCCATTACCTCTATCCTGGGATGCTCTTCGCCAGGAACGGCAATTATATAATCTCCACCATACTCGGCTCGTGCGTGGCGGTCTGTCTGTGGGATCCGATCCTCCGCATCGGCGGGATGAACCACTACCTCCTGCCGCTCTGGAACGGCGATGGTCTGCCGACCCCGCGTTACGGCAACGTCGCCATACCCATGCTCGTGGAAAAACTCCTCTCGATCGGCGGCAGGAGGGAGAACCTCAGGGCCAAGGTCTTCGGCGGCGCGAACGTCCTTGAGAGCGTCGGCGGGCTTATGGAGGTCGGAAGCCGCAACGTAACCCTTGCCGAGGACACGCTCGTCCAGGAGGAGATATCCATCATCGGGCACGACGTCGGCGGCACCGCAGGGAGGAAGGTAATCTTCTTTACGGAATCCGGCGATGTCTTCGTGCGCAAATTCGAGAAAAAGTCCGGCAACGGAAATCCGTGAGCCGTTGCGGGCGCTGCGGCGCCATCGGCGCGGCATACATAGGGTTCAGGCTCGGCGCCTGAACCTTTTTTTACGGTATACTCGAAAAGACCGGCCTATGTCAAAGATAAAGGTGTTAATAATAGACGACTCGGCGGTGGTGCGCCAGACCCTTGCGTCCATCATATCGAGGGACCCCCGGATCGAGGTCATGGGCACGGCGTCCGACCCGTTCATCGCATCCGATAAGATAGGGGAGGAGGCGCCAGACGTCATCACCCTCGACATCGAGATGCCGCGCATGGACGGGGTGACGTTCCTGCAAAAGGTCATGAGCCAGCACCCCATCCCGGTCGTAGTGGTCTCCTCCCTTGCCGAGACCGGCAGCGAAACCGCCCTTCGCGCCATGGAGTATGGGGCCGTCGAGATAATCCAGAAACCTAGGCTCGGAGTCAAGGGCTTCCTTGAGGAATCGCGGATACTCATCTGCGACGCCATAAAGGCGGCCTCCGTGGCCAGGGTCCGGCGCATCCCCTCGCATCGCCTGCGCGCCGACCCCAAGCTCACAGCCGACGCGGTGATAGCCAAGGCGCGCACGATGGCCATGGCCGAGACCACGGACAAGGTGGCCGTCATCGGCGCGTCCACCGGAGGGACCGAGGCGGTGAGGGCCTTCCTTGAGGCCATGCCACTCGACGCGCCCGGCATGATAATCGTCCAGCACATGCCGGAGAACTTCACCGCGTCTTTCGCAAAGAGGCTCGATTCGATCTGCCGCATCTCGGTGAAAGAGGCCGAGACCAACGACACCGTGGTCAGGGGGAGGGCGCTTATCGCACCGGGCAACCGCCACACCCTGCTTAAAAGGAGCGGGGCGCGCTATTACGTGGAGGTCAAGGACGGCCCGTTGGTTTCGCGCCACCGGCCTTCCGTCGACGTGCTCTTCAGGAGCGCGGCCCAGTACGCCGGTAAAAACGCCGTAGGCGTCATAATGACGGGCATGGGCGACGACGGCGCGCGCGGACTCATGGAGATGCGCGAGGCCGGGGCGCCGACCTTGGCCCAGGACGAGGAGACCTGCATAGTATTCGGGATGCCCAAGGAGGCCATAAAGCGCGGGGCCGCGGCAAAGGTGCTCCCGCTCGACGCGATCCCCGCCGAGGTGCTGCGCCTGTGCCGGTGACGCCGCGTTGAGCGCGGCGAGCTTGGTTCACAAGGCGATTTGCAATTACCGTGGGAATATGATATGTAGTGCTGTTACATATATACGAAATTATGAATACCTGATAGGCGGCGCAATCCCGTGGCGGGGTTTTGCCATTGGCCGGACCGCCCCGATGGTCATGGTGAGGACAGTGCCAAAGAAGGATTTCAAACAGGAACGCGCGAAGGAGTTTCTTGCCGAGGCCGAAGACATACTCTCTTCGATGGGCAAGGGACTTGTCAAGCTCGGCAGGGGCGTGAAGGCCGGGGTCATAGACCCGGTGGTACTGAACGGCATATTCCGCGCCGCGCATACGTTGAAGGGCATGGCCGGGATATATGAGTTCAAGGACATGGCGGAACTCAGCCATTCGCTTGAGGACGCGCTCGATTCCCTGCGTCTTGGAAAGACCACGCTCGACGACGGCGTAATGGGCGCGCTCATGGGGGCTTACGAGCTCCTTGCGAGGATCGCGTCCGCCAAAGGCGGGACGGGGTTCGCCCCGGAGCTGGCGTCGATCAAGGCGCGGCTTGCCCATACCCCGCAGGGGCGCGCCAATAGCGAGGTCGGAATCGACGATGAACTCAAGGCGCTCCTTACCGAGTATGAGGAGCACAGGCTGCGCGAGAACATAAGGGACGGCAGGAACATATTCATGGTGAACTGCAACTTCCCTATCGGCACGTTTGACAAGGACTACCTTGAGCTTGTCGATATCATCAAGACGCGCGCCGAGCTTATCGCCACGCTCCCATCGTCCCGGACTAACCACGAAAGGCTCTACTTCGACATCCTCCTTGGGACGCCTGACGGCATAGCCGCGTTCAACGGCCTAATAGGCGGCAGGCACGGCGCGGCCGTGCGCCCGGCCGGCGAGGGCCGCGCCCCGGTCCCACAGCCGCAACCCGCGGCACCCATGGTCGGCGCGGATGCGCCGTCGCTTCGCCGCTCCGGCAATACGGTCAGGGTGAGCATAGCAAAGCTCGACAGGATAATGAACCAGATAGGCGAGCTCGGCGTCCTGAAGTCCAACCTCAGCCGCCTGAGCGTGGCCTTGAAGGGCGTCAAGGAGTTCTCGATCTACGGGATCGAGCTTTCGAGGACCGAGGCTGGGTTTGAGAGAAAGCTGAACGAACTCCGCTCCGGCGTACTCGACATAAGGATGGTGCCCATCGGGCAGCTCTTCTCCAGATTCGAGCCGTTCATCGAAAAACTCGGCAGGGAGACGGGCAAGGAGGTGAGGATGCTCGCCAATGGCGAGGAGACCGAGCTGGACAAGCTCGTCATCGAGGAGCTCGCCGACCCGCTTATGCACATCATCAGAAACGCCGTGGATCATGCGCTTGAGCCCGCCTCCGCGCGGGAGGCCGCGGGAAAGCCCGCCTACGGCACTATTACGCTTTCCGCATGGCAAAAGGGCAATCACGCCGTCGTCGAGGTCAAGGACGACGGCTGCGGCATAGACGACGGGTTCGTGCGCGAGAAGGCGGCCCAGAAGGGGATAGCGCCGCCTGAGTATCTGGCGGGGCTTTCAAGGCAGGAGGCCATAGAGCTTATCTTCACGCCGGGCTTCTCCACGAGGGACACGGTGAACGAGACCTCCGGCAGGGGGGTGGGCATGGACGTGGTGAAGGAGAACATCACCCGCCTCTCCGGCGCGATAGACGTCGAGACGGTCAAGGGCAAGGGTACGCGCATTATCCTGACCATCCCGGTCACGCTCGCCATCATTGCGGCGCTGATAGTGGAGACGTCCGGCGCGCGCTACGCGGTGCCGCTCGCGTCGGTCGTGGAGATAACGGAACTGCGTCCGGGGCCGTCATATCCCGCGCGGCGCGCCGACTCCTCCGGTTACGTGACGGCGCTCGGCGTGGAGTTGCCCGCGGTGAGGCTCTCGGAGTTCTTCGGAAAACCGGCCTTTGACAGGGACGTGGTATATGGGATAATAGCGGGGCCGGCTGAACACAGGCTCTGCGTCATAGTGGACAGGCTCGTCGAGGAGCTCGACGTGATAATAAAGCCGCTGCCCAGGATGATCAGGGCTCCCGGCGTCGCCGGGGCGGCGGACATGGGAGAGAAGGGCACGATGCTGGTGCTCGACGTTACAGGCATTTTTGAGGAGATAAGCGGACGCGCCCCGCAGCGCCTCAAGGCTTGAACCGGTTATAGGTGAACGGTTATCGGTTATCAGTAAAGGATAAAAACGTATTCCTGCCGTTCACCGTTTAGCGACAACCGGTAACCGTTTAATAACCCGCATGAACATTTCATCGGACACGGGAGAGGGGCGCATGAGAGTCCTGGCGTTTTTCCTGGACGGCGAGGAATACGCCCTGGACGTAGCCGATATCGTCGAGGTCTTGAGGCCGAGGCCGGTCACTGAAGTGCCGGCTCAACCCGGCTTCATAATGGGCATACTCTGCGTGAACGGGGAGATGATACCGGTGTTCGATCTCAGGGCTCGGCTCGGGTTGAAAGGAGACGCGCGCCCGTATGGCAGGATAATCGTTGCGGCCGCAGACGAGCAGAAGGCCGGATTAGCCGTTGACGGGCTCCTTGGGGTAAAGGAGCCGCCGCTGCGGCTCTTCGTTCCAATTTCACAATCGGAAGCCGGGTTGAACCGGGGTTTTTTCAAGGGCACCTTCATGGACGAGGGGTGGAACATCCGCCTCCTTTCAGCGTCCGGGATAATCAGGTTGTCATGATCGGACGCGGCGCAAATGCGCGGCGGCGCGGGATATGAACGGGACGGAACGGGATACGGGGAGCGCCGTCCGCCGGGTCATCCTTGCCGCGCTCGCGGCGCTGTCCCTTTTTTTAGCGGCCGTCTTCGCCGTGAGTCCCGGCGCATTTTCAGACAATGATACGCCCGCCTCCATGACCTTGCGGCCATCCGCCGCCCCGGCGAGGCCGGACGCCTCTTCTCCCGCGCCGCCGACACCTGAGGTCAAAAGGTATGACTTCAGGATAGACGAGCGTCAGACCTTCGGCAACATCATGTCTCTCTTCGGGGCGTCCCCCGGAGGCGCAAGCGCCATTGTCAACGCATGCCGTCCAATATGCGATCTCCGCCTCCTGCAAAAGGGCGCGCTCATCCGGGTCTGGGCGGCAGGCGGCGCGTGGCGCTCCATCGAATACCGGTTCAGCCCGTTCGAGGTATTGAACGTCAGCGCCGACGCCGCGTCCGCCGGAGGCGTCAGGGCATGGAAGAGCGAGATGCCGCACGAGACCCGGCTTGTAAAGGTCTCCGGCACGATTGAATCCTCCCTGTACGAGGCCGGCACCAGGGCCGGGGCCGACCCCGGGGCCGTCATGGACCTCTCCGACATATTCGCATGGGACGTGGACTTTGCCTCGGACATAAAAAAGGGCGACGGGTTCGCCGTCCTCTATGAGGCGCTCTACGTCGAGGGCCGCCCGGTCAAGACCGGCAGGGTCATAGGCGCCCGGATGCGCGGCAACGGCAAGACGTTCACGGCCGTATCCTTCGAGGACAAGGACGGAAGGCCGCGTTATTACAACGCGGACGGCGAGTCCCTCTCAAGGACGCTCCTTAAATCTCCGCTCCGCTACAGGCGCATATCGAGCTATTTTTCCAAGGGCCGTTTTCATCCGATACTCAAGGTCTTCAGGCCCCATCATGGGATAGACTACGCCGCGCCTACGGGCACCCCGGTCGAGTCCGCCGGGGCGGGGCGCGTGACCTTCGCCGGGTGGAAGAACGGATACGGGAACTTCATCGAGATAAAACACCCCAATTCCTATGCGACCGGCTATGGCCACCTCTCAAGGATAAGGCGGGGCATAAGGCCGGGCGCAACGGTGGAGCAGGGTACGGTCATCGGATACGTCGGCTCGACCGGCATATCGACCGGGCCGCACCTGCATTATGAGATAAGGAAGGCAGGCGCGCTCGTGAACCCGCTCGGCATAAAGTCCGAGCCCGCGCGGGGGGTAGCCAAGGAAGAATTGCCGAGGTTCGCCGCCCTTAGGGACGAGATTGACCGTCGACTCAATCTTCCCGACGGCGTTGCCGTGGAAAGCGCCCAGAGGTGGAAGGGGCTTGCCGGGATGACCGCAAGCGCGCGATAGGCGGCCCGTCCTATCCCAATAGCATCTCCCCGTCTCTTCTCCTCTCTCAGTTGCAGGGCGGGCTGCGCCCACCGGTTTTGTCAAGAAACGGCTGAAAAGGCGGGCGCTGTTTAAATCGAGAATCTAAATCGCCGCGGTTCGAGGAGAGGAAGGATTCGCGCTGGGGGCGGTATCCGTGATAAATCCCGTCTTTGAGAAAAATTCCTTGCCATTTGCATCAGGGGGAACGGCATGAAGAAGGTCATTACCGGTCTGGTTGTCTTGATTGCCATCGTCGTTGCCGCGCTCGCGTTCTTCTGGAAGAAGGACGCGGGCCAGAAGTACGGGATGGAGGCGGCCGTCATAGGGGACATCGAGGCCGCGGTCACCGCCACCGGGACGGTAAATCCCGTGACCACGGTGCTTGTCGGAACGCAGGTCTCCGGGACGATAAAGGCGATCTTCGTGGACTTCAACTCGCCCGTGAAAAAGGGGCAGGTCATCGCCGAGATAGACCCGGCCATAGTGCAGGCGCAGGTGGATCAGGCGAGGGCCAATTATCTATCGGCCAAGGCCAACCTCGACAAATCCAAGGCGGCGCGCAAAGACGCCATGAGGTCGTTTGAAAGAAACAAGGGGCTTTACGGCCGGAACCTCATAGCAAAGAGCGACCTCGACACCGCCGAGACCAACTATGAATCCGCCGAGGCCCAGATAGCGGTGGCCGAGGCGCAGATAGCCCAGACCGAGGCCGCGCTCAGGCTCGCCGAGACGAACCTCCAGTATACGCGGATAGCGTCCCCCGTGGACGGCATAGTGGTGTCGAGGAACGTCGACGCCGGGCAGACCGTGGCGGCGAGCTTCCAGACCCCTACGCTCTTTACCATAGCGCAGGACCTGACGAAGATGCAGATAGACGCCAGCGTGGCCGAGGCGGACATCGGCAAGATAGAGCCGGGCCTGCCGGTTGAATTCACCGTTGACGCCTATCCCGGCCAGACCTTCAAGGGCGGCGTATCCGAGGTGAGGAACTCTCCGATAGTCGTGCAAAACGTCGTCACCTATGACGTTGTAATCAAGGTGGACAATCCGGAACTCAAGCTCAAGCCGGGCATGACCGCGAACGTGTCCATAATATATTCAAGCAGGAAGGGCGTCCTGACCGTGCCCAACGCCGCGCTCAGGTTCGTGCCGCCCAAGCCGCCGAACAAGGGCGGCGTGGAGAACAAGGAGGCCGGGGGGGGGAGGGTGGGGGGCGGCAACGGAGCCCCAGGGGTATGGGTGCTGGAGGACGGGAAGCCCAGGAAGGTCAAGGTCGCAGCCGGGATAAGCGACGGCAATTCAACGGAGATATTGTCAGGCGGGATAAAAGAAGGTCAGGAACTGATAGTGGAGTCCCTTGAGAAGCCCAAGGGGCAGTCTCAGTCCGGCCCGAGGATGTTCTGACATGACGCTCATTTCGGCGCAGGGGATATCGAAGGACTACGTCATGGGTGAGATGAGCGTCACCGCGCTCAAATCCATATCCCTTGAGATAAAAAAGGGCGAGTTCGTCGCGGTCATGGGGCCGTCCGGCTCAGGCAAGTCCACCTTCATGAACATCCTCGGATGCCTTGACAGGGCCACTGGCGGCGCTTACCTGTTAGACGGCTCCGACGTGTCAAAACTTCAAAGGGACGAACTCGCGGAGATAAGGAACAAGAAGATAGGGTTCGTCTTTCAGGGCTTCAACCTCCTTGCGAGGAGGTCGGCCCTTGAGAACGTCGAGCTCCCAATGCTCTATGACGGCGTCCCGGCCTCCGAGAGGGGGGCGAGGGCCGCGGACGCGCTCAAGGTCGTGGGGCTTTCGGGCAGGGAGGGGCATCATCCGAATCAGCTCTCAGGCGGACAGCAGCAGAGGGTGGCGATAGCCAGGGCGCTCGTGAACAGGACGCCTCTGATACTCGCGGACGAGCCGACGGGCAACCTCGACACGCGCACGAGCGTGGAGATAATGGAACTCTTCGTGAGGCTCAACGCGGAGGCGATGATAACGGTCATGCTGGTCACTCACGAGCCGGACATAGCGCGGTTCAGCCGCAGGGTGATAAAATTTCTGGATGGGACGGTCCTCTCCGACGGCCCGGTCGAGACGCTATGATAAACGTGCCTTCCACGGTAAAGATAGCGTTCGAGGCGATAAGGGTCAACAAGATGAGGTCGTCTCTCACCATGCTCGGTATAATCATCGGCGTCGGCTCCGTGATAACCATGCTGGCCGTGGGCACGGGGGCGCGGGAGCGGATCGCCGAGCAGATATCGAGCATGGGGAGCAACCTGCTCATCGTCCTGCCGGGCTCGACCTCGAGCGGGGGCATCAGGATGGGCGCGGGCTCGCAGGCCACCCTGTCCATCGGAGACGCCCAGGCCATGGCAAAGGAGAGCCCGGCCGTCGCTTATGCCGCGCCGATGCTGGGCGGTGTCGCGCAGGTGGTCTACGGCAACCAGAACTGGTCTACCGGAGTGTCCGGGACGACCAGGGCGTTTCTCTTCGTGAGGGACTGGCAGCTTGCGAGCGGGCGTCCGTTCATGGACGACGACGTGCGCAACGCCTCCAAGGTATGCCTGATGGGGCAGACCGTCGTGGACAACCTCTTCGGCGGCCTCGACCCGATAGGTCAGGTCGTGAGGATAAAGAAGGTCCCGTTCACCGTGATAGGCGTTCTGGAGACGAAAGGGCAGTCGCCGAACGGGCAGGATCAGGACGATACGATCCTCATACCCGTGACGACGGCGCAGAAGAAGATATTCGGGACGGCGTTTCCGGGCATGGTGCGCGTCATCATGGTCAAGGCCAAGAGCGCGGACGACCTCCCCAGGGCCGAAAGACAGATAGCCGATCTCCTGAGACAACGGCACCACCTTGGGCAGAGGCAGGAGGACGACTTCTCCGTGCGGAACCTCACGCAGATGATGCAGGCCGCCGAGCAATCGACCAAGATAATGACGCTTCTGCTCGGCGCGGTGGCCTCGGTCTCGCTCCTTGTCGGAGGCATCGGCATAATGAACATCATGCTCGTCTCCGTGACCGAAAGGACGAGGGAGATAGGCATCCGGATGGCCATAGGCGCGAAGACCTGGGACATCAGGCTCCAGTTCATAATCGAGGCGGTCACGCTCTCGCTCATAGGCGGGGTCTTCGGCATCATGCTTGGGGTCGGAGGCTCCATGCTCCTGGCCTCGATAGCCGAGTGGAACACGTCCGTCTCGCTCTTTTCGATAGTCCTGGCCTTTGGCTTTTCAGGGTTGATAGGCGTATTTTTCGGGTTTTATCCGGCGTACAAGGCGTCTCTCCTCGACCCCATAGAGGCGCTCCGGCGCGAATAATGCACGGCTTTGTAGCTGCCGATTTATCGGCGTTCTTACGTTTTTAGCGGAGACAACGATGATTAAAAAAAGGCCGGTCTTTTCATTGCTCTTCCTTGCGTTCATCCTGGCCGCGTTTTCCGCCGTGCCGCCGGGCGCGCTCGCGGGAGACGAATCGCTCATCATCAAGGAAGGCGAGCGGCTCGGTTTGGGCAGGTGCCTTGCCGTCGCGCTTGAGAGGGAGCCGTCCATCGGCGCGGCCCTTTATAACGCCGAGGCGGCGAGGAGCAGGGTCTCCGAGGCCCAGTCCAACTACTATCCGCAGGTGGAGGCGTCGGGCGGCTATTCGAAGAGCGCCAAGGCGGCGCCGGGCCGTTCGAGCGCGAGTTTTTCTCAGGGGGCCGACCTCTATACCAGCGGCATCAGCCTCAAACAGAATATATATGACTTCGGCAGGACGCCCGCGCAGGTCGGGGTGCAGGAGTTCAACTTAGGGGCCTCGCGTTTCGACCTTGAAAACGCCAGAAATCAGATAATCTTCAACGTGAAGCAGGCATACTACGGGCTGTTGCAGGCTGAAAAGGCCCTGATCGTCTCCGATGAGTCCGTCAAGCAGGCCGAAGCGCACCTTGAGCAGGCAAAGGGCTTCTATGAGGCCGGGACAAAGCCGAGGATCGACGTGACCAGGGCCGAAGTGGCGTTGAGTGAGGCGAGGGTGAGCCGCATAAAGGCCAAAAACGCGCTCGCGCTCGGCAGGGTGACCTTGAATAACGCGATGGGCGTTCCCGATGCGCCCGATTTCGAGGTCGAGGACGACCTTGGGTTTCAAATATACGGGATAACGCTCGAAGACGCGCTTTCAAGGGCGTTCAACGCCAGGCCCGACCTCAAATCCGCCGCTGAGAAGAGAAAGGCGCTCGGCGAGGCCGTGGAACTCGCGAAAAAGAACTACTACCCCGCGCTCTCAGGCAATGCGGGGTATAACTGGTCAGGGGAGAGGTTCCCGCTTGAGCGCGGCTGGGACGTGGGCGCCACGCTCACCGTGCCCCTTTTCAGCGGTTTTCTGACGCGGTATCAGGTTGCGGAGTCCAGGGCCAATCTGAACGCCGCCGCGGCCAATCAGGAGGCATTGCGGCAGACGGTCATATTCGAGGTGAGGCAGGCATATCTCAATCTCATGGAGGCCGGGGAGAGGGTGCCTGCCGCCGAGGCGTCGGTAAAACAGGCGGAAGAGAACCTTGAGCTGGCCAATGCGAGATATGCGGCGGGCGTCGGGAATCCAATCGAGTCGGCGGACGCATCGGTGGCCTACGGTAACGCGAGGCTCGCTTATTTTCAGGCATTGACCGACGGCAAGATAGCGCAGGCCGGTCTGGAGAAGGCGATCGGGGGAGGAAGGTGAGGCAGCTTTTCTACCTCTGATACACCCCGGTTATCCTCGCCTCGCCGAGCACGCGGCCCTTGGCCGCTTTTTCAACGTCGAGCCGGACGGCGCCGTTGGCCAGTCCGAGAGACGGCACGTCGAGCGCCTTCAGAATGAAGATGTATCTGTGCCTGCCGTGCCCCTTGGGCGGGCAAGGCCCGCCCCATCCTGCCGGGCCGAAGCCGGTCTTGCCCTGCTTGACTCCCTTATCCGCATAGTCGTCGCTCAACATGCCCCTTTTAAGCCCCTTGAAATCAGCCGGTATGTCGTAGACGACCCAGTGGAGGAACGTCCCCGTCGGCGCGTCCGGGTCTTCGACTATCAGGGCGTAGCTCTTGGCGCCCTGCGGCGGGTCTGTCCATGAAAGCTCAGGCGAGAGGTCTTCGCCGTCGCAGGTGAATTTTTTGGATATCGGGCCGTTGTCCTTGAAATCCGCGCTCTTTATGGTAAACGTCATGGGTTCACCCCCTTTTGCGTTAATGACAGGCAAGACGAGCAACGCCGTCAGAATGCCTGCAACTAAGAGATGCCTCATTTTCCGGCCTCCGTATTCGTCTTTGGTGATTTTACCGTAATCCCCGGTCTTTGCAACCCTTGCCCGCGGCAGGATGGAAAATATCTTGAAATAATGGTGGAAGAACATATACTAATAGTAGGAAGCGGGAGGTATCGGCTTGAAGATAAGGTTCATAGTCAACCCGGCGGCCGGCGGGGCCAATAGGGTCCGCGAGGTGGAGGAGGCCGTCAGACGGGTCTTCGGCGAGGAAGACGGCATATTCGAGGTGCGCTCCACCAAGGCGCGCGGCATGGCGGGCGAGCTTGCGCTGGACGCGGTCAGGAAGGGTTACGAGTTTGTCTTTGCCTGCGGAGGCGACGGCACCATAAACGAGACGGCCACCCCGCTCGTTGGGACGAATACCGTCCTTGGGATAGTCCCGGCCGGCTCAGGCAACGGGTTTGCCAGGGCGCTTGAGATACCCTCCGGCATGGATTCGGCGCTGCGGCTCGTCAAGACCGGACGGGCGCGCGCAATGGACGTAGGCGTCATATGCGGCAGGTATTTCTTCTCGACCGCTGGCTGCGGCTTCGACGCCCACCTGAGCAAGAGCTACAACTCCGGCGGATTGTCGTCCCTCATGCGCGGGATGCTGCCGTACTACCCGCTGGCGCTCTGGGAATATCTATGGTACAGACCTTCTCCCGTCACGGTCAATATCGAAAACTACAGGTCTACTGTCACGCCGTTCCTCCTGACCGCGGCCAATACCTCGCGCTACGGCGGCGGGGCCGTCATCGCGCCCGACGCCATACCTGACGACGGCAAGATAGACCTGTGCATCGTGCCCAAGACCGGCTTTTTCAGCGCCGTCTCCCTCGCGTCAAAGCTCCTCTCCGGCCGCGTCGGCGAGTGGCGCGGCTTCGAGTCGATCCGCGCCGAGCGGGTCGAGATACAAAGGGGCGCGGGCACCGTCCATGCCGACGGAGAGCCTTTCGACTGGAACGGCGACATACAGATAAGCGTCATGCGGCGCAAGCTCCGCGTCCTTGCGGGCTGAGGGCCGCGTTTCATAACCGAGGCATTTCTGCATGGATTCCCAAAGGCACGATAAGCCGTATCCTATATCCGTTGCCCAGGCCAGGCGTCAGAAGGGGCGCGTATTCAGGGAACTGCCTCCGCGTGACAAGCTCCTCATCGCGTACAAGCACCTTGAGGACCTGCGCCAGTTGAACGGCGGGTACATCGCCTCGGAATACGCCGGGGACAAGGGCGGGGACAAGTATAACGTCTTCTGGCTCCGCGACGTCATGTATGCGACCTACGCGAACGAATACGTCGGCTCCTATGACAGGATGATAGAGTCCTACAGGCTCATCATCAGGATATTCCAGAAGTACAGGCACAAGATAACCAACGGCGCGCGCAAGCGCTCATACCTCGGAAGCTGCACCAACGAGGTCATACACGCGCGGTTCCATCCGGTGACGCTCGACGAGATAACGAGCGAGTGGGGGCACCATCAACTCGACATCTTCGGGCTTTTTCTATACAAGACCGGAGACCTGATAAAGAAGGGGCATAACGTCATCGGCACGGATCAGGCCGAGACACTGGTGCTCCTGCGCGACATCGTCCTTTATCTTACGACCGTCAGGTGGCACTCCCACCCGGACTTCGGGGTTTGGGAGGAAGGTCCTGAGACGCACTCGTCGAGCATCGGCGCGGTGCTTGCCGGTCTTACCATGTGGCACGACGACGGATACTACCACTCCAAGTATCATACGAGCTCGCCCATCTACAGCCACCTGCCGGTGCCGGAGGAGTTTCTCGAGGCGGGCAGGGACGCCTTGAACAGGCTCCTGCCCGCTGAGTCAGCGGGCAGGCCCTACGACCTCGTGCAGTTGAGCCTGATATGGCCGTATTCGATAGTCAGCGACGGACAGGCCGCCCAGATACTCGCCAACATAGAGACGAACCTCGTGCGCGAGAAGGGCGTGGTCCGGTATCCGGGAGACCTCTATTTCTGCGCGAACGGCAAGGAGGCCGAGTGGCCGCTGGGCTTTGCGTGGCTCTCCATCGTCTACTCCAAGCTCGCCCTCAAGTCGCTCCGCATGGGAGGACTCCTCCAGTCCCCGGAGGCGCTCGTGGAGAAGTCCGAGGAGTATCTCAGGAGGGTGGAGGCCGTTATGACCGACGATGGCCGCGTGCCTGAGCTCTACACCGGAGGCGAGGCCAACTGGAACCTGCCGCTCGCCTGGGCGCAGAGTTTCTACGTCGTTGCGCGCCAGAGCCTTGCAAGGGCGCGGGAGAAGATGCCGGGCCGCAGGCCCGCATGAAACCGGTCGCATTCAGGGCAACCCTCCTTAATATCATAGGCAACGCCTTTCTCTTCGCGTTGAAGCTGGCGGCGGGGCTCGCCTCCGGCTCCATCGCGCTCATATCGGACGCGCTCAATTCCCTGCAGGACATAGCGGCATCGGTTGCGACGTTTATATGTGTCAAGCTCTCCGGCAAGGAGGCGGACGAGGGGCACCAGTTCGGCCACGGCAGGGCCGAGCCCATAGCCGGGCTTATCATCGCGGTGCTTGCGGGCATCCTAGGTTTCGAGGTGATACGGGCGTCGGTCGGGCGGCTCATCACCGGGGAAAAGACGGAGATAACGGCCTTTACGTTCATAGTCCCGGTGGTCACGATGGTCACGAAGGGGTTCATGGGCTGGCACTTCAGGGCGGTGGGACGCGAGATCGGCTCCCCGGCCCTCGCGGCCACGGCAACGGACTCCTTCATGGACGTGTTCGTGTCGCTTGCGGTGCTCGTCGGCATCGTCGGCGCGCGGTTCGGATACGCCTTCCTCGATCCGGGCGCCGCGCTCGCCATAAGCGCATGGATAATGTATGCGGGTTACACCATCGGCATGGAGAACATCGCGTATCTCATGGGCGAGGCCCCGCCGCCGGCCCTTATGGAGGAGATACGCTCCGCCGCGCTGTCGGTGGAGGGGGTCAAGGCTATAAACACCGTGCGGGCGCACTACGTCGGCAACTTCATCCACGTCGAGATACACATCGAGGTGGATAAAGACCTCCCGACGATAGACTCCCACGCCATAGGAAAGCGCGTGGAGCGCAAGGCCGAGGCGATAGGCGCGATAGAAAAGACCTTCGTGCACATAGACCCGGTGTGAACGGTAGACCGCAATGGACGCCTTCAAGGGACTCAACGCCGAACAACTCCGCGCCGCCGCCTCCGATGCGGGGCATATCCTCGTGGTTGCCCCGCCGGGGAGCGGCAAGACCCGCTGCCTTGCGGCAAGGAACTGGCGGCTAAGAAGAAAAAAAGGAGGGCCGCGCAGAAGGGGTTGTTTGAGTGAGGGGGGCTTTACGTTATTCCAGCGGCCGGATCTGCAATGGCTGCTCGTGGTTAAGCGCCATATCCCAGTTCCTCCTGAGTTCGTCTTTATGAAGGCTGGCCCACTCTACTACCAGTCCGAGCGTCCTCGGCGGCAGGCCGCCTGAGATGACCGCAAGCGTATCGATTGATATAAGCGCTTCTTTTCCGCCGTATTCCGCATGGAAATGAGGAGGCGCATGCTCTCGAAAAAACATCCTGATGATTATGCCATAGAACCTGCATATCTCAGGCATTGGATGCCTTTGACGAACCGGCGCATATTTCATCATAAAGAGAGTCCGGACAAAGGTCTATGCCGCCCGGCCATGCTATCGTATGACTCTCTTCGTCGATAAAGACGCTTGCGAAGAATCCGGGCCTGTCCCATGCCTTGAAAACGCCTTTCCCCGCCATGCCGGAGAGGTCTACGGCGCCTGACACCCCGTCGGCAAACCTTATCCATACCTTGAAGCCGGGTTCGATCTTGACCTCTACGATTTTACGCATCACCCCTCCTAATCAGGATTATACGCCTATGCCGTTTTTGTTGTCAATGCCCCTCCTACAGCCTCGCCAGCACTCCATTGTTCACCTCTTTAACCTTCTCCGGCCCGAAGAGCGCTTCCACGAGCCTGAAGGCGAATTCCATGGCCGTGCCGGGGCCTTGCGAGGTTATGATATTGCCGTCCGTCACGACCCTGTCTTCCGAGATTCGCCCGGCTATCAGCCCGGCCCGCGCGCTCGGATGGGAAGTGATGGTCTTGCCTTTTGTAAGCCCGGCGGCTGACAATACGCCCGGCGCGGCGCAGATGGCCGTCACAAGCCTGCCCTCGGCGTTCATGCGCTGGATGAGCCTCCTGACCCGCTCGTCCTTCTTGAGGTTTTCCGTGCCCGCGGCCCCGCCCGGCAGAACCACCATGTCGAACGCCGCGTCCATGCACTTGTCGAGCGCCGCGTCAGCCACGACGTGAATGCCGTTTCTGCCGGTTATGACGCCCTCGACCGTGCCCGCGATAACGACCTCGGCCCCAGCCCTCCTGAGTATGTCCACCACCGTAAGCGCCTCCACCTCCTCGAACCCCGGGGCCAGCGGCATGAGCACCTTTTTCATGACTCCTCCTTCTTGCGCCATTGTTATTTTGATATATGCTTTATTTATAACTCAGGAGCGATTGCATGTCAAAGGCCGCTGAACGCGGATATAACCGCCTCAAATACGAGAGGAGTCCGTATCTCCTGCAACACGCCGCCAACCCGGTCGATTGGTATCCGTGGTCCGCCGAAGCCTTCGAAAGGGCGCGCCCCGAGGACAGGCCGGTCATCATCAGCATAGGCTACTCCTCGTGCCACTGGTGCCACGTGATGGAGCGGGAGTCCTTCGAGGACGCGGCAACCGCGCGCATTATGAACGAGGAGTTCGTCTGCATAAAAGTTGACCGTGAGGAGAGGCCCGACCTCGACAGCCTCTACATGAAGGCGGTGCAGGCCATGACCGGACAGGGCGGATGGCCGCTTACCGTGTTCGCCACGCCTGCCGGGGAGCCGTTCTTCGGAGGTACTTATTTTCCGCCGGAGGCGTCCCACGGCCTGCCGGCGTTCAAGGAGGCGCTCTACGCCGCCGCGCGCGCCTACAGGGAGAACAGGGCGCGGGTCGGAGCAGCAACCGAGGGCCTGGGCGCCGCTCTTGCGCCGGAGGCCGCGTCCGCGCAGATGGAGCTTGACGCCGGGGTCTCACGCGCCGCGTTCGAGGCGGCGGAGCTATTCTACGACCCGGTCTACGGCGGCTTCGGCTCCGGCGTGAAGTTCCCTCACGCCATGTTCCTCAAGTTCCTGCTCAAGTATCACGAGAGGACCGGCGAGCCGAGGGCGCCGTCGATGGTTGAGGCGGCGCTCCTGAACATGGCGGATGGCGCGATATGCGACCACGCCGGCGGCGGGTTTCACCGGTATTCCGTGAATGCGCAGTGGAGCGTCCCGCACTTCGAGAAGATGCTCTATGACAACGCGCTCCTCGCGGAGCTTTACGCGATGGCTTACAAGGCGGCGGGACGCGGGTATTTCCGCGACGTCTCTCTCGATACGCTCGCGTGGATGTCCAGCGGCCTGCAAACCAAGGGCGGAGGCTTCTCCTCGGCCATTGACGCCGATTCCGACGGCGGGGAGGGGGCGTATTACGTGTGGGGGTATGAGGAATTGCGCGAGGCGCTCGCCGGATGCGGGGCCGAGGAGTATGCCGGATACTTCTCCGTTACGCCTCAAGGCAATTATGAGGGCAGGAACACGCTCAGGATAAACCGCCGCTTGACCGGCGCGGTGCCTCCCGCCTGCGCGGTGACGCGGATGAAGGCCGCTCTCCTCGCGGCGCGGGAAAAGAGGCATCCGCCGCATAAGGACGGGAAGGTTATCGTTGCGTAGAACGGCCTTGCCATCAGGGCCCTTGTCAGGGCGGGCCGCATCTTTGAAAAACCCGGACTCGTGGAGGAGGCGAAGAGGTGCGCCGGTTTCGTGCTTTCATCGTGCGTCGACCGGTCAGGCCACCTCATGCGTTATTGGATCGAAGGCGGCGGTCCGGTAAAGGCCGGACTCGAGGACTACGGCCTTTTCGCCTCCGCGCCCCTTGCCCTCCACGAAGTTGACCCGGCGGCCGGGTGGCTTGACGCCGCCGAAAGACTGAACGGCGCCATGGTAGACCTCTTCTATGACGCGGAGGAGGGGCGCTTCTACGACGCGGGACGCGGCGAAGAGACGCTCTTTATCAGGGAGCGGGACATGTCCGGCAATGACGTGCCTTCAGGCAACTCCGCCGCCGCCGATCTCCTCTTCAGGATGCCGCCTACGTCCGGCGGCAACAGGTACAGGGAGATGTCCGAAGGCATCATGCGGACGGCGCAAGGGATGAGAGATGAGCCGCTCTCCAGCGGAAACTTCCTCTGCGTGCTTGAGGACATGCTTGCCGCCAGATGAATGAAACGTCCGCCTAACCTAACCTGTTGACTTCATCCTCCCTTCACCATAAAATAAACGGATGAGCCGTCTAACCTGCATATTCGCCGCCGCGCTGCTCCTTATCGCTGCGCCGTCCCATGCGTTCGTCGTAGGACGCGACGGCGCGCCGGGCGGCGCGTCCGCGCCGTTCGTGGTGGTGATAGACCCGGGGCACGGCGGAGACGACTTCGGCGCTGTCGGCAAGAAGGGAGCGGCGGAGAAGACCATCAACCTCGGCGTCGCGTTGAAGGTGGCCGAGGGGCTTGAGAGACATCCGGGCGTGAGCGTGCTCCTCACCCGCTCGGACGATACCTTCGTGCCTCTGCGGGAGAGGGCCGCCTTTGCAAACGCGGTAGGGGCGGACGTGTTCATAAGCATCCACTCCAACGCCTCCGTCTCGCGCAAGGCCGCCGGCGTGGAGACCTTCTTCCTGAGCGCGGACGCCACTGACGGCGACGCGGCCGATATCGCCGCCGTCGAGAACGCCGTCGTTACGCCTGCCGGGACGCCGGAGGCCCAACAGACCGACGACCTGAAAAGCATACTCTACGACCTTACGAGGACCGAGGCCAACCACGAAAGTTCGACGCTCGCCGAGAGCGTGCAGGTGAGCCTGCTCCATGCCGCTGGCAAGGAGAACCGCGGGGTCAAGCAGGCGCCGTTCGCCGTGCTCTGCGGCGCGGTGATGCCCGCCGCGCTCGTGGAGATAGGGTTCATATCGAACCCCGCCGAGGAAAGGCGCCTCTCGTCGAAGGACGAACAGGCGCGGATAGCCGCGTCCATCGCCGAGGGCGTCATGGGCTTCAAAAAGCAGACCGTTAAAGGAGGCAGAGTTGTCAACGAGACCGCCAGGAAGGATTGACGGCAGGGCCGGCGGCGAGATGCGCCGCGCCGTCATCACAAGGGACTATCTGAAATTTGCCGAAGGCTCGGTCCTCATGGAGATGGGGGACACCAAGGTGCTCTGCACGGCCACGTGCGAAGACAGGGTGCCGCCGTTCCTCGCTGGCACGGGCAAGGGCTGGCTTACCGCCGAGTACGCGATGCTCCCGCGCTCCGCTAAGAAACGCATCCAGCGCGAATCCGCCGCGGGCAAGGTGGGGGGAAGGACGCATGAGATACAACGCCTCATAGGCAGGGCGCTGCGCGCGGCATTCGACCTCTGCGCGATGGGAGAGCGGACGATATACGTGGATTGCGACGTCATTCAGGCCGACGGCGGCACGCGGACCGCGGCCATAACTGGCGCGTTCGTGGCGGTATACGACACCTTCGCCAGGATGCAGGCGGACAGGCTGATAGGCGCGGTCCCGGCGAAGGATTACGTCGCCGCCGTGAGCGTCGGAATGGTCAACGGCGCGCCGTGCCTCGATCTCAACTATGACGAGGACTCGCGGGCCGACGTTGACATGAACGTCGTTATGACCGGCTCCGGCGCCTTCGTGGAGGTGCAGGGCACCGCGGAGCTTACGGCCTTTTCACGGGAAGATATGACGGCCATGCTCGACCTCGCGGCCAGGGGCGCTGCTGAGCTTAACGCCTTGCAGCGCGGCGTACTGGCAAGGCGCGGCTGAATTTGAAGATAATCCTCGCCACCAAAAACAAGGGCAAGATCGCCGAGATGGCGAGGCTCCTTGCCCAGCGCCGCTTTCCGTCACGGGATTCCGTGGAGACACGGGGCCTTGAGCCGGAAAGTGGCGCTGGGCTTGTCTCGCCGCCGGTTGAATTGCTCTCTCTCAACGACCTTCCTTCAATCGAATTTCCCGAAGAGACCGGAGAGACGTTCGCGGAAAACGCCGTTGCCAAGGCGCGTTTCGTGTCCGAGCGCTTCGGACTCCCGGCAATCGCCGACGACTCCGGGCTTGAGGTAGACGCCCTTGGCGGCTCTCCCGGCGTCCGCTCCGCGCGTTACGCAGGGCAGGGCGCGAGCGACGAGGATAATTATAAAAAGTTGTTGATCGAACTCAAAGGCGTCCCGCCGCTGGCGAGGGGGGCGCGGTTCCGCTGCGCCATGGCGCTTGTGATGCCCGGCGAGGGGGAGATAATCTTCGAAGGCGCGCTCGAAGGCGGAATAACGGAGGGACCGTCAGGGGGCAACGGCTTCGGGTACGACCCGGTATTTTTCATCCCGGACGAGGGCCGCACGGCCGCCGAGTTGACCATCGAGGAGAAGAACCGCATAAGCCACAGGGCAAAGGCGCTCGGACAATTAAAGGCGTGGCTCGGCGAACGCGAGGAGGTTTAGCGGCGGCGCGGCGGGTTCGTACATAGTCTGCAAAACTGCTCTCTAAAACACGTCCTTCAACTCAAGCTCAAATCCATGAAGGAGTTTTGAGCGTACCCTTCCTTCATCTTTTGCCGAACAGAGTTCCCTGTAGAGGCCGTCCTCAACGGTCATAATCTCGACGGCCTTCTCCTCGGGAAAGACCAGCCAGTATTCCTTTACTCCAAACCTCTGATAGATATCTCTCTTTTTTACCGAGTCGTTAAATGACGACGACGGTGAAATAATCTCGACTACGAGGTCGGGCGCCCCCATTATGGCCTGCTCGCCTATGATCCCCGCCCTTTCCTTGCTTATAAATAGGATGTCCGGCTGGACGACCACGTCGTCGCGGAAGACCACGTCGGCCGGGGCATATAAGAGTTCGCCGAGACCGTTGTCCATGACGAACCGTTTTAAAATAAATTCGATCCTTCCAGAGATCCTCTGATGCCTTGTATTCGGCGCCGGAACCACCATAAGCGCCCCCTCCATGACCTCGTATCTTTTGTCGTCATGTATGGCATAGTAATCGGCGTAGGTATAACGCCTCTTGCGTTCAAGAGACGGAACAATGTCGTGCATTTTATCTCCCCAATCATGCCCTTTTTAGCGCCATGAACAAGGTCCTATAAATATACGGTATCGCCTTGAGCCGTCATTTTCAAGGTTTTTTTACGCCCGTCATTCAGCGCCAGCGGAGATCGGTTCAATGGCGGCCCCGGTTTATCTCACGGATGAACGCGGCGGTCGTTGAGGTTATGTCTTCGCAGAGGAGTATGCCGGATATTATCGCAACGGCGTCAGCGCCTGCTTCGATGACGCCGGCGGCGGACTCTGCCGTTATCCCGCCGATGGCCGCGATGGGCAGCCTGACGCGGCGTCTTAATTCCGCGAGGCCGGGCAGCCCCTTTGGAACGTCCGCGTCGGGCTTGCTCCGCGTCGGGAATACCGGCCCGAACGAGACGTAACCGGCCCCTGACTCCTGCGCCGCGACGGCCTCAGCCGCGTTATGGGTGGATACGCCGATTATGGCGTCTCTCCCCAATGCGGCGCGCGCCTCTTTAAGAGGCGCGTCGGTCTGGCCTATGTGCGCGCCGTCGGCCTTTGCCTCAAGCGCGATGCCGATGTCGTCGTTTATGATGAAGGCCGCGCCGGACGCCGACGTGACGGCGCGCACCTCCAACGCGGTCTTTAGAAAATCCTTGCGTGGAGCGCCCTTGGCGCGCAGTTGTATCAAACGGCACCCGCCGCCGATGATGAGAGAACACGTCTTTGCGGCGTCCTCAGGCGCGACGTATGCCGCGTCGATTATCGCGTAGAGACCGCGTATCTTTTCCCGCGCACCGCCCCCCATCCTCATCCCTTCGCGTCGTCTATCTTTATCTTTAGCTTCTTTATCATGGAGCGGAGCGTATTCCTGTTTATGCCGAGCACCTCGGCGGCCTGAACCTGGTTGCCGCGCGTCTTTTCGAGGACGAGTCTTATGAGCGGACGCTCCATGAACGGCATGACGAGGTCGTAGAGTTCCTGCTTGCCTTTGCCGCCGGTCTTTTCGATGAAAGGGCGCAGCTTCGCTGTGATGATGTCCTCGATCGATTCGCTCCGGTGCCTGGCCGCGGGGAGGTTCAGGTCCTCGACCGAGAGCACGGTCCCCGGCGAGAGGAGCACGGCCCTCCGGAGGACGTTTTCGAGTTCGCGGACGTTGCCGGGCCATCTGTAATGGTCGAGCGCCTCAAGCGCCTTGCCGGATAGGCGTCTTTTTTCCCCTCCGAACTCCCCGTGAAATTTTTCAAGGAGGTATTCTGCGAGTATAGGCACGTCGCCCCTGCGGTCCCGCAGCGGCGGCATGGTGATGGTCACGCCGTTGAGCCTGTAGAGCAGGTCCTCCCTGAACCGCTTCTCCGCCACGGCCTTGTCCATGTCCTGGTTGGTGGCCGATATTATCCGCGTGTCCACCTTGATGGGCGTTTTGCCGCCGAGCCTGTAGAACTCCTTTTCCTGTATTACGCGGAGCAATTTTGATTGCAGCTCCATGGAGGTGTCTCCGACCTCGTCGAGGAAGAGGGTGCCGTTGTCCGCGAGCTCGAACTTTCCGGGTTTTGCCTCCGTGGCGCCTGTAAAGGCGCCGCGCTCGAATCCGAAGAGCTCGCTCTCCATTAGTTCCCTCGGCACGGCCGCCGAGTTCACGGCCACGAACGGGCCGGTGGAGCGGGGGCCGTTGGCGTGGATGCCCCGCGCGATGAGTTCCTTGCCCGTGCCGGATTCGCCGAGTATGAGGACGGCCACGTCGCGTCCGGCCACCTTGCCGACGGTCTTGAAGACAGTCTGCACGGCCTTGCTTTTGCCGATGAAGACGGATTCGTCTTTGAGTTTTTCCTTGATGCGTTCGGTCAATTCGGATACCTGCCGACGCAGGCGCAGGTTCTCTATCGCGCGCTCGGCGAGGAGCTCGACCTCCGCTAAGTCGAACGGCTTGGAGACGTAATCGAACGCACCGAGCTTCAGGGCCTCAAGCGCGTTTTTCATCGTGGCCTCGGCGGTCATTATGATGACCGGTGCCTCCACCCCTGCCTCCCTTGCCTCTTTTAATATCCCAAGGCCGTCCTTGCCCGGCATGTTTATGTCGAGGAATGCTATGGTCACTCCGGGCGTCTTCATAAGGGCGGAGGCGGCCTCTCCGTCCGAGGCCGTCTCCACCGCGAAACCCTTGTCGCGGAGGAATTCCCTCAGCACCCAGACGATGGATTCGTCGTCGTCCGCAATGAGCGCTTTTTTATCCGTCATTGCGCCTCCGCCCCCCGGACGGCGGTCTCATCGCCGTCCGCGTTGATCGTGCCTTTTCTTTTCATTGCGTTGCCTCCGCCGTGGGCAGATAGACCGTTACCGCCGTGCCCGCGCCGACCCCCGACTCTATCTTCAGATGCCCGTTGTGTTCCTTGATTATCTTGAGGGATATGGCCATGCCGAGGCCGGTGCCTCTGGGTTTCGTGGTGAAGAACGGGGTGAATATCCGTTCGAGGTCTTCGGGCTTGATGCCGCAGCCCGCGTCGCGTATCTCGACGGAGGCGGTCCTGCCGGGCGCGCCGTTCGCCTTCGTCACGTGAAAGTCCGTGGTTATCCTCGTGGTGATGGTGATGGCTGCGGCGCCGTTAGACGCCTCTTTCGCGTTCTTTACGAGGTTGAGGAAGACCTGCGTCAGTTGATCCTCGTCGCCCAGAACCGGCGGGAGCGACGGGTCGTAGTTTTTCACGAACGCGCCCGCGTCCTGCATGAGCATGACCACGGAGTCGAGGACCCTGTGGATGTTTATCTCCTTGACGTTCAGCCTGCCCGGTCTGGCGAAATCGAGCATCTCGTTTATGATGGAGTTGAGCCTGTCGGCCTCCTTCATTATGACGCCGGTATATTCGCAGAGCCGCTCGTCCGTTATCTTTCTTGAGAGGAGCTGCGCGGCCCCGCGCATCCCGCTCAAAGGGTTTCTGAGCTCGTGGGCGAGGTTCGCGGCGAACTGCCCGATGTACGCGAGCCGCTCCTTGCGCAGAGTCGCGGCCTCAAGGGACTTTATCCCTGAGAGGTCTTTTATCAGCGCCGCGGCCCCGCACTGATTGCCGTTGGAATCGAAGACCTGAGAGGTCGTAATGCCCACGGGCAGGGCGCTCCCGAACCGCCTATGGAGCCTTTCTTCGTATTCGGCGAAGAGGCGGCCTTCGGCAACGGTCTTAGAGAGCATCTCCACGAGCCTCGCGTCCCGCTTGAAGACCTCGCCAAGGGGCCTACCGAGGACGAGCGTCCGCGACATCTCGGTCATCTTCTCGGCGGATTGGTTGAAGACCGCGATCCTGAGGTCGTTATCCACGGCGATGACCGCCTCGGAGAGGTTCTCGACTATGTCTTCATAAGACAACGGCAACATGGCGGCCTCGCATCTGCCTAAATAATAGGCATGATAACAGTCTTGGACGATAAAGGCAATGGGAATCGCGCCGGGGTAAGCCGAGGGGAAAAAGAGTTGTTGACATGAGGCCCGCGAGGGTTTAAATTATATGAAAATATCGCGTGGACGGAGGTGTCGATGAACATATTCAAGGCGATCTGCGCGTCCCTGATGCTTGTGGTATTCATTGCCGCGGCCCCGGGGACTTCAATTTCAGCGGAGGGGGAAAAAAAGGTGACGGAACAGAAGACTGTAAAGGCCATTATATCGACGAAGTACGGCGATATCGAGATAAAATTCCTTCCCGACGTGGCTCCTAAGCACGTCGAGAACTTCGTGACGCTGGCGAAGAAGGGGTTCTATGACGGTACGATCTTTCACAGGGTCATCCCCGGCTTTATGATACAGGGCGGAGATCCTAACACGAAGGGGCAGGACGCGAGGACTTACGGCCTGGGCGGGCCCGGGTATACGGTAAAGGCCGAGTTCAGCAGCACCTCCCACAAGAGGGGGATAGTCTCCATGGCCAGGTCGCAGGACCCGAATAGCGCGGGCAGCCAGTTTTTCGTAGTCGTGAAGGATTCGCAGTTCCTCGACAGGCAGTATACGGTATTCGGAGAAGTGACGAAGGGCATGGACGTGGCCGACAAGATAGTCAACCTCCCGCGCAACGCCCGCGACCTTCCCAACGACCGCGTGGAGATGAAGGTCAAGATAGTCGAGTAGTTTATTGTCCCACTTTGGGAGGGTTAAAACCCCCACCTTTAGGTGGTAGCTTTAGCAGTTTTTTGATTAATGTTGTCATTCCCGCGTGCTTTTGGCGGGAATCCAGCGTCTTAATCTCATTGCTGCCGAAGACGCTGGATTCCCGATAGATACCTCGGGAATGACGGTTCGATGCAGCTTGGATAAGAAGACACGGGATATAGATATATCTTCGGCTTAAGCCTGCTTTCAGCAGGATGCAACCCGGTTCTGCCGGAACATCCGGCTTTAGCCGGTAGCATAAGCCACCGGCTTTAGGCGGCGCTACATTGACTGGCTGTCTCTAAAAATCGCTCTTTTCCCCGATCTCTGCGTCAGGCCGAAAATAAAAATGCTCACATGATTTACAAAGCAGCTCTATTTAACGTATATGCTGCGCTTTTTATTTTCGTCCTTCCTTGACCTCGTGGGAAATAGCTGATTTTAGAGACAGCCTATTGCCGGATATGCTAAGGAAAGCCCCGCCGACGGCAGTCGGCGGGGCTTTTTAATGCGGTCTTTATTTTTCCTCTATCTCGAACAGCGCCCTGAGTTCCTTCGCCTGCGTCTCTAATAGCGATGGCACCTTAACGCCTTTGCCTGTCTTTTCCTTGGCCTTGCAGAGCTTCCTCAACGGGCCGTCAACGAAGAGGCGGCCCCTGTGCCATGTGAGGGGGTATATCCGGCAGATGGTGGGGACGATGCGTTTTGGCGCCTTGCGGTTAGCCCAGAGGAAGAATAACGCGCATCCGCGCGGCTGGTGTCGCAGGTGAAAGGCGCACCGGGTGTCTTCGGGCCGCACCGCGGTCTCGCGGTATGCGCCGCCGGCGTAGTCCTCGTCCTCCTTGAGGCCGGTCTTGAAGCAGTCTTCAAGCCTCGCGTCTACGAGGGGTTCGATAAGTTCCCTCTTCCTGAATATGACCTTCAGCGTGGCGAGGTCGACGTCGCATCCCCACTGGCAGCAGTCGTCGTCGCAGTTGCAGCCGTAGCAACCCTCTCCGTGAAGCCCGTTTTGAGTCTTGCAGCGTTTATCCACGCGGGTGATCTTTATCTTAGCCGTCCGTCCCGCGCCCGCCTTGCCGGTTGCCTTGACCGTCATTATCCGTGTGCCGTCCTTTTCTCGTTGATTTATCGACTCGCCCACCGTCCTCAGCGGCCCGGCCTTGCGGGCGCGGTTGTCCTGATGTTGTTTACCACGTCGTTCACGCCCCAGACGTACCATGCGTCGTCCTCTGCGGCCTCCCGCTCCGCTTCGCTCTGCGCCGCGCCTCCGAGGGTCACAACCCAGCCGTTTACGTCCACGGTAATCGCGGCCGCGTCCACCAGACGGTCTTTTTCGAGGATTATCGTCAGCGCGTCCCGGAGTTCGTCCGGCGAGTCCTCTTCCGGCGGGGTTACCTCCAGGCTGTTGATTACGTCGGCGGCCCCGGGCACCCACCACGCAAGCACGCCGGCGAGGCGCTTGTGGCTCAATGACCCCACCGCGCCTTCGAGGTCGACGATGCCCCGTTCGGAGGAGACCTTGATTCCCGCGTCCTTGAGCGCCGCTTCTCCCATGAATGCGGCGTTGAGATGGTCTCTTATCTCGGCGTCGGTCATCCTCGAGGAAGGCCTCACGAGCAGTCTGTCCACTACCCCGCGCACGCCATCCTGCTCCATGGCCGCAAGGAGCGCCCGTTTTTTCTGGGCGATCCGTTCGACCATGCCCTCTATGACCACGGCGTCTCCCTCCATGCGGACCTCGACCGGCGTCTTCCTGGGGTCGAGGTGAGCGCGCTCGGTAAGGCGCGCCTTGATCTTCTTTACCGGGTCGTCTTTGCGCGTCATCGGGATTGCTCCGTCCTCTTTTTTCCGATCCAGAATGAGTATAGCAGAGCGTCAGCCGCCGCACAAGCGCGGAATTTAAAGGTTGACTATTTTCTCCATTTAACATATATATTTATAATGAACCGTGAAGGCCTCCAGAAACCCCGCAAGCCGGCCACCGCAATGTCCAGAGTGTTTTTCATAAAGACCCTGCCGCTGATGCTCCTGATTATCCTTCTCGTTGGCTGCTCTGAGACCATCATGCTCAGAGAGGGGGATGAACTCGCGGCCAGGGGCGTGTGGGACGAGGCCGTCCTCAAGTACATGGACCTGAGCCAGAAGGACCCGGCGAATCTCGAATACAGGGAAAAGTACATGAGGGCCAGGTTCGAGGCCGCCGAGGTACACTTCAAACGCGGGGAGGAGTTCCTCAAAAAGGGCAACCATGACGGCGCGGTGCTTGAGTATCAGGCGGCGCTCATGCTGAACCCGGCCCTCGACAAGGCCGAGGCCGCGCAGAAGAAGGCCAGGCGCCAGTTGGATTCCATAACCCAGTACGGCAAGGGGCTCGACGCGCTCAAGGCCGGCCAGGAAAAGGACGCGAAGGCCGCGTTCAAGAAGGCCCTCTCCCTCGACCCGGACAACGCGGGCGCGAAGGCCGAACTCGACAAGCTAAAGAAGACCCAGAAGCTCACGATGGACGGGTATGACCTCGACATCAAGTCCACCGAGCCGATAAACCTCGAATTCAAGGAGACCGGCGTTAAGAAGGTATTCGAGGTCCTATCAAAGCTCTCCGGCATAAACTTCGTCTTCGACGACGAGGTGAAGGACAACAAGACCTCGATATTTTTGAAGGGCGCGACCTTCCAGCAGGCGCTTGAGCTTACGCTCATGACGAACAAACTCGCAAGAAAGGTGGTGAGCGAAAACACCATCATCATATACCAGGCCACCCAGCAGAAGATCCAGCAGTATGAGGAGATGATGATCCGCGTCTTCTATCTGGTGAACAGCGACGCCAAGAAGATGGTCAATCTCCTGCGCACCATGACCAAGGCGCGGGACATACAGGTGCAGGAGGAGCTTAACGCCATCGTCATGCGGGCGCGTCCCGAGGCCGTCGAGCTCGCCGAGAAGATAATCGCCGTCACCGACCTCGCGGACTCCGAGGTGATGCTCGCCGTCGAGGTGATGGAGGTCGACAGGAAAAATACGCTCAACCTCGGGCTTGCGCTCAGCCCGCAGTCGATTACCGCCGCGGTGCCGCTCACGAGCGGCACCATACCGTTGTCCACGCTCAAGACCCTTACCAGCGGTCAACTCTTGATAGGCATGCCCACGGCCACGTTGAACCTGAGCAAGACCGACCTTGAGGCCAACATACTGGCCAACCCGCGCATCCGCGTCAAGAACAACCAGAAGGCCAAGATACACATCGGCGACCGCGTCCCGATAATCACCGTTACCGTCAACAACGGCGTCTCCAGCGAAAATATCCAGTACCAGGACGTGGGTCTCAAGCTCAACGTCGAGCCGACCATAAGGCAGACCGACGAGGTGGATATCAAGGTCGGGCTCGAGGTCTCGTCCCTCGGCACCAAGACCACGACCAAGAACGGCAGCGAGGTCTTCCAGATAGGCACGAGGAACGCGGATACCGTGCTCCGTCTGCGCGACGGGGAGACCCAGATAATAGGCGGCCTTATAAGCGACGAAGACCGCACGACGGTCGTCAAGATACCCGTGCTCGGCGACATCCCGGCCATCGGCAGGCTCTTCGCCAACACCGACACGAACAAGGTCAAGAGCGACATACTCCTCTCCATCACCCCGCATATAATAAGGCGGCTTGAGGTGCCTAACGAGGCCGCCGAGGGGTTCCTCTCAGGCAGGGAAGAGAACCCGTCGACGCGCCCGCTCCTCGAGGGCTTCAGGCCGGACGGCGGCCCGCAGGACAACGCGCCGCCACCTCCGCCGGAGTCGCCGTCAGACCCCGGGATGCCGCCTATACCGCCTCAGCCGTTTCAGCCCGGCAGGCCGCCGGGTTTCCCGCCCATGCCTCCTGGCATGATGCCGCCTCCGCAGGGCTGACGCCATGAGGACGAAAGGCGGAGCCAACGAACCGGGGGTACCGATGCAAGGCACTGGTTGCGCGGGCCGGTCTTTTTTCAGGCGCGAGGCCGGTCTGACCCTTATCGAGCTTCTCGTCACCGTCACCATCATCGCCATACTCGCGTCCGTCGTCATGCCGCTTGCGCGCACCACGGTCAAGAGGTCGAAGGAGGCGGAACTGCGCGAGAGTCTCAGGGGCATGCGCAACGCCATAGACGCTTACAAACAGGCGTGGGACGACGGCAAGATAAAGAAGAACATCGGCGATTCGGGCTACCCGCCGTCTCTTGACGCGCTCGTGGAGGGGGTGGAGGACGTAACGTCTCCCAAGTCCGCCAAGCTCAGGTTCCTGCGGAGGATCCCGCGCGACCCCATGAACCCGGACGAGGGCCTTGGGCCCAAGGATACATGGGGGTTGAGGAGCTACGCGAGCGAGCCGGACGAGCCGCAGGAGGGCGATGACGTCTTCGACGTCTTCTCCAAGAGCGAGAACAGCGCGCTTGACGGGACGAAGTACAGGGATTGGTAGATACTGTCTCGCCTGTCAAGCAAATATCCCTTCCCCCCGCTTCTGGGGGGAAGGTTAGGATGGGGGGTTGCCCCAACCGCCCCCCCATCCCTTCTTTCCCCCAGGATTTACAAAGTAGCTCTATCGGGGGGAAGGGGTTTTGTATGGTGGGCTGCGCCCACCAAAAAAGCAGGGTGCAAAAATTGACGAATTGCCATAAAGATAGGGCGAGGCGCCGCGTTGAGCGGGGGGGGGCTTTCCATGCTTCACGCTCCGGCGGGTTTACACTCATCGAATTGCTGGTGGTCTTGACCATCATCAGTCTTCTGGCGTCCATAGCCGTGCCCATATACCAGAATTCCGTCACCAAGGCCAAGGAGGCCGCGCTAAGGGACGACCTCTATCAGATGCGCGAGGCCATGGACAAGTATTACGCCGACAACGGCGAATACCCCGCCGAGCTCGCAAACCTCGTGGAGAAGAAGTACATAAGGACGGTCCCGGTGGACCCGTTCACCAGATCGGCTGACACCTGGGTCACGGCGGCCGCTGAGGAGGAAACGGGCATATACGACGTTCACAGCGGCTCTACCGACGCCGCCCTTGACGGGAGTTCATACGCCGAGTGGTAGGCGTGGAGCGCCCGGCCCAAGCCCCGATAATTGTCCCGATGCGTAAAGGAATATTTATCTATGCCCCAGCCTCCACCCCACGGCGCGTTGCCTGCGGCTGCGCCGGTTTTACCTACCTGTCTCTCCTTTTTCTGATTATCGTCATGGGCATAGCGCTCGCCGTAACCGGCGAGGTCTGGTCTACGATGGCGAGGAGGGAGAAGGAGGTGGAGCTTATCTGGCGCGCCAACGCCATAAGAAAGGCCATAGGCAGGTATTACGAGGCCAACACCGCGGCCAGGGCATACCCGAGGGAGATTACCGCGCTCCTGCGCGACCCGCGTTTCCCGCAGACCAGAAGATATCTGAGACAGCTTTATGAGGACCCGTTCACAAAGGAGCGCGACTGGACCCTGATAAGGGCGGCGGACGGCGGCATCATGGGCGTCAAGAGCAAGAGCGAGAAAGAGCCTCTCAAGAAGAAGAACTTCCCCAAGGAACTCGCCGCCCTCGAGGGCAAGGGCAAGTACAGCGAGTGGGAGTTCACATACGCGCCTAAAGGCCAGCAGATGCCCCAGCCGGGGCAGCAACAGCAGCAGCAACAGCAGCAGCAACAGCAGCAGCAACAGCAACAACAGCAGCAGCAGCAGCAACAGCAGCAGCAACAGCAGCAACAACCCGCTAAGACCGGCGGTTTCTTTTGAGACGTTGCCGCGCGCCGCCGGGTAAGCCCCCGGCGGCGCAACCGAGGTTTTTCATTTTACGCATCACGGTCTTCCGTCCGGCCTCCATGTCCCGCCATGCTCCAGTATCATAAGTCCCGGCTCTTTTGTGCCGCCGTAGACCTCTTTAAGGCGTTTTATCGGCAGTTCAAGCGGTTCGTCGGTCAGGTCGAAGGTGCCCCAGTGTATCGGAATGAAGGTCTTCGCCTTCAAATCCACGGCGGCCTGCAGCGCCTCTTCCGGGTTGAGATGATTCTCCTTCATAAACCAGCGCGGCTCGTAGGAGCCGATGGGCAGGAAGACCGCGCTGAACGGCCCGAATTTATCGCCTATCTCCTTAAAACCCCTGTAATAGCCCGTGTCCCCGGCCCAGAAATATCTCTCGCCGTTGCCGTCCACCATAAACCCGGCCCAGAGCATGGCGTTGGTGTCGAAGAGGCCGCGTTTCGACCAGTGCTGCACGGGCAGTGAGGTTATCCTTACGCCGTCCGCCTCATGCGTCTCCCACCAGTCGAGGGTGATATGCCTGTCAGTTATCGGGCCGAAGTATGCGTCGTAACCAGGGCCGGTTATGAACCACGGGTTGAAGAGTTCGGCGAGCGTCTTTACGCTCGCCGTGTTCAGGTGGTCGTAGTGTCCGTGCGAGATGAGGACGAAGTCTATGGCCGGGAGTTTCTCAGGCGCGATGGGGAACCGGGTCTTTCTCTTGAGGAGGAGGTTTATGCCGCCGAAGACCGGGTCCGTCAGTATCCTCTTGCCGTTTATCTTGATTAGGACGGTCGAGTGCCCGAGCCAGACCGCGTAGTTGCCTCCGTCCGCTTCGAGTCTGGCGAAGTCAGGGACGGATACGTTGAACCTGACGGGCTTTTTCTTCTCCTCCGCGTAAGGGTTCTTGGAGAAGCGCCATTTGAGGAGGTCGAAAAACCCCCTCGCGCCGCCGTTGCCCCAAGGGTTCACGAATGCGCCGTCCTTGCCGTGGTGGAGTTTATCGCGGGACATTTGTTCGATGGAGGCGGAGGAGGTCTGCCTTGCCTCTCCGTCCGCGCAGGCTTGCGTTGACAGGGTCAGCATGGCGCACAAGGCGATAGGGGTAAGCCGGTTCATGCCATCTCACGGGACACGGTCACGGTTCACGGTCTTACAGCTTTTTTATCCGCATCCTCTTCTTCCGCTCTTCCTTTGGGAGTCTTCTTGACGGCCCTTTTCTGTCGTGAGACTCGTCCTCTTCGTCTCCGGGCTTTACCCCCTTCAGTTCCTCGTAGAGGGCCGCCTCCAATAGTCCTTCAAACTCCGGCGACGACAGGACGACCGCCCCTCTCGACGCCGCATAAGAGGCAAGGGCATTGTCCGAGGTGACTACAGTGGCGCCCGCGCCGTATCTGTCGGAGAGGCCGCGTATGACCGTGTCGGCGTCGATCCCGTCCCTCGAAAATACGACCTCGACCCCGGCCCTCCGCTCATGCTCATTCATGAGGCGGCCTGAATGCGTGCCGTCGAAGACAACGGTAACGTCCGCCCGCCGGGCCTTTTTATATAGCCGGAGCCTCTCGATGAGGCCGTCCCGCTCGGATTCGATGTCGCGCAGGACGCCCGCGTCCATGCCGAGGAAGTTATAGCCGTCTATTATTATCCGGGACGACATAGACAAACCGCCTTTGTGAAAAGGACGATGCCCCGCTATTTACAAATCGAGCTACTTTGTAAATCGAGCTGCCTTGTAAATCGCAGTCTTACGACGCCGCGACGGACGCTCGCGGCTGTTTCTTGCGCAGCCCGGCCCTTGACATGGGTCTTTCTATGATGAGGTAGGAGGAGAATGAGACGGCGAAGGTGACGGTCAGGATGACGAGCATCTTTATGGCGCTGCCCGCGTTGACGTATGTGTCGACGGCCTTTACCACGGGCAGGTGCCAGAGATAGACGCTGAAGGATATCATGCCGATCAGGCGCATGGGTTTCCACGAGAGGAACCTCTTGACATAGCCGGCGCCGTGCAGGTAGGCGATGACGAAGACCATCCATAACCCGCCGAATATCAGGAAGCTCTTGCTGAACCCGTGCGTCTGCGTGACCTGGTCGGCGGTAAGCACCGACCTGCCAAGGGGCATGACGACCCACACGCCCAGCATCAGACCTATGGCGATGAGTTCGAGGACGGTCTTTACGCCCGCCGGGAGCCGCATCCCGGAGAGCCTCGAGTGCGCCACGGCGGCAAAGGAGCCGAAGAGGAATATCGGCATATACGGTATAAACTGCAGGTAATCCACCGCGCCTTCCGGCAGCCTTGGAACGATGAGCCTTATGGCCGCGGTGGCCGCTATGACTGACGCGGCGGCAAGCCATACGCGCCCGCCGAGCGCCCGGACCATGAAGAGCACCACGAACGGCAGGATGAAGTAGTACTTGAACTCCACCGGGATCGTCCAGAAGAGGTCTTTGCCCTCAAGCAGGGTCAGGTGTTTGATCAGGTCGGCCGGGGCGAACGGGAACGCGATCTCCGTCGTTCCGGCAGCGGCGGTAAAGAGATAGTGGAAGAGGAGCACCGTTGCGTAGAGCGGATATATGCGGAGAAACCTCTTTACCGCGTAGCTCCTCCACAGGCCCGCGCTGCCCAACTCGTCCTCTTTTTTATTGAGAAAAGGGAGCGTAAGCAGGAACGAAGAGAGCACGAAGAATAGATAGACGCCGTATTTGCCGGAGCCTGAGAAGTTGAGGAACGGCAGGCGGATGCCCGCGTTCGAGGTGTGGCTCAGGAGCACGAAGAGCACCGCGACGCCCCGGAGCCCGTCGAGCGAGTCTATCTGGAGGTTGTGGCTCGATGTCTTGTTTCCGAAGATGAGGTTGTCTATGTATGAGAGGGGTTTTGACATCTGTCAGGGAGTCTCCGGCGGAGGCGGTTTGATGCCGTGGTGCGGCACCCATAAGAAAATGTTACACCATGACGGGCCGCCATGTCAAAGCATATTTGTCCCGGAGGCGCTTGCGTAAATTGCAGGCATTGGCATGGCCGGGTGCACAATTTTTGACCTTCAGGCGATGATTCCCGTCGAAAAAAAGATGGATAAAAGCCCGCCGCGCATGCGGCATGGATATTGCTTGACTTATAACGATATCGTGGCGCTGGGCACGACCGGTCCTTAAAATGCTTTACAACGGGCCTCTGGTGTGTTAGCTTTTTGGCAAATCCGAGGAGGGGTTGAGATGAAGAAGATCGAGGCTATTATAAAACCGTTCAAGCTCGACGAGGTGAAGGAGGCCCTGAACGAAATAGGCATAAAGGGCATCACCGTATCCGAGGTGAAGGGGTTTGGCCGGCAGAAGGGGCACACGGAGCTTTACAGGGGCACGGAGTACGTCGTCGATTTTCTGCCCAAGATAAAGATGGAGATAGTGGTAAAGGAGGAGTTCGCGGCCAAGGTCGTCGAGACGATAGTAAACACCGCCAGGACCGGAAGGATCGGCGACGGCAAGGTCTTCGTCTACCCGGTGGAGGAGGTAGTAAGGATAAGGACGGGCGAGAGGGGCGAGGACGCGATATAGAAGCTGGGCGCGCGGGCCGTTGAAGGTTCGAAAGCGTCAACGGCGGACGCGCAGGAGCGGTTCAGTTGGCGGTTATCGGTTATCGGTGAAGGATAAAGACATGTTTTTAAGGAAACTCTGAGTTATTCTTTTTTCTGTCATTCTGATGAGCGCGATTTACAAAGTAGCTCTATTTGCGACGAAGAATCTCGTAACTTATTGAATTGCCTAAGCACGAGATTCTTCCCCTTCACTGCGTTCATGGAGCTACTTTGTAAATATGGAGCTACTTTGTAAATATGGCTACGGCTCACGCGCTCAGAATGGCATCATCGGAGGAATAAATCAGAGCTTCCTTAACATTCACGGATAACCGATAACGGATGACCGATAACCGTATAAAAAAGGAGGAGGAGACGAACATGACACCCAAGGAAGTATTGCAGTTCGCAAAGGAAAAGAACGCCAGGATGGTTGACTTCAAGTTCCTGGACTTTATCGGCATCTGGCAGCACTTCTCGACGCCGGTGGCCGAGCTTACCGAGGACATATTCGAGGCCGGTCTCGGGTTTGACGGTTCATCCATCCGCGGCTGGCAGCCGATACACGCGAGCGACATGCTCGTGATGCCCGACCCTACGACCGCGGTCATGGACCCGTTCAGCGAGACCCCGACGATGAGCCTTATATGCAACATCGTGGACCCCATCACCAAGGAGTCCTATTCGAGGGACCCGCGCAATATCGCGCTCAAGGCCGAGGCGTATCTCAAGTCCACCGGCATCGGCGACGTCGCCTACTTCGGCCCTGAGCCGGAGTTCTTCATCTTCGACGACATCCGCTTCAGCCAGGGTTCAAACCACGGCTACTACTTCATCGACTCGGAAGAGGGCATCTGGAACACCGGCAGGGAGGAGATGCCCAACCTCGGGTACAAGCCGAGACACAAGGAAGGCTACTTCCCGGTGCCCCCGACCGACAGTCAGGAGGACATCCGCACCGAGATGTGCCTCATCATGGAGCAGGTCGGCATCCAGATAGAGCGCCAGCACCACGAGGTCGCCACGGCCGGGCAGGCCGAGATAGACATGCGGTTCGACTCGCTCGTCAGGATGGGA
>JACRCM010000082.1 GCA_016219025.1 Deltaproteobacteria bacterium
TGATGTCATTCCCGCAATAGAGCTACTTTGTAAATATTTTAGCGGGAATCCAGTGTTTTTAAGCCGAAAACGTAAAGGCACTGGATTCCCGATTAAAACCTCGGGGATGACAAAAAATGAATAAATCAGAGCTTCCTTAAGGATAAAGACATGTTTTTTTACCATTCACCGATAACAGATAACCGATAACGTTTTACCCTTCGCAATGACGACGAAACGGGTTTTTTCAGCAGTCGGCTAAAGCGCGCAATATACATAGGTGGACATGGAAAAACACAGGGTTATAAAAAAAGGGAACGACTTCCCGCTGCTTCTGGCGTGCGTAATACTGTTGCTCAACGGCGTTGCCTCCTTTGCATACGCCGCGTGGGACGGCGGCGCGAACTCTCCGTCCTTATGGGCGCTCTTCGCAACCAACTTCGTCTTCTTCCTCGGCCTTACCCAAACAGGCATGGTATTTTCGGCGATAATGAGGCTTGCCAAATCCGAGTGGGCGCGCTACTTCACGAGGCTCGGCGAGATACTGACGCTCGCCTACGCGCCGTTCGCCTTCATCTTTTTCATCATCATATATTTCGGCGGCACCGGCCATCTCTTCTACTGGGCAAAGCCCGTGGCCGAGGCGCACGGCGAGGGACATCGCGCTCTTAGCCCGTGGCTCGGCAAAGACCTCTTCCTGTGGCGCAACATCATACTTATGGCGCTATACTACGTCATGAGCTACATATACTTCCGCGCCGCGCGTGACGAGGAGCGCTACGAGCACGGCTCGGTTCCAGACGGGTTCCAGTATAAGATCAACTTCATGGCCGCGCTGGTTCTGGCCTTCTATGTCCTGATAAACACGAATATCTCCTGGGACTTCGGCATGATGATCATCAAGCACTGGGAGTCGTCCATACACCCGCCGTATTGGTGGGTAGGGAACGTCTACGGCGGCGCGGCCTTCCTCTTCCTTATGAGCCTCTACTTCGTATATAACCGCGGCGGCAGACAGGTTTCAAGATGGCATCTGAACGCTTATGGCATGTTCCTTATCGGGTTGACGCTCCTGTGGACGTATATGTACTGGTCTCAGCACGTAGTTATGTGGTATGGCGACCTGCCGGAGCTGACGAGGCCGCTCTTCAAGCAGAGGACCGGGAGTTACGCGCCGTTGTTCATCGTGATGATGTTCCTGCTCCTGATAATACCGTTCCTGTCGCTCCTCTTCAAGAAGGTCAAGAGCTGCGTGGGCTCGCTCATCGTGCTGACCGTGCTTATCTGCCTCGGCGTATGGCTTAACCGCTATCTCATGATCCTCACGGTATTCGAGGACGCGCCAACGTCCCTGGCGACATGGACGAATCTCTCGCTCTTCCTCGCGGGTCTGGGCTCGGCGGTGCTGCCGGTGATGGCATTCGTGCGGCTCTTCCCCAACGTGCCCGTCACGACCGAGCCGGAGGCCGAAGAGAACTCCGGCCACTGAGCGGCCACGCGTCGTAAAATCCCACGATATCGCCGCGTATCCCGGTATTTGTATCACCGCAGGCGTTGCTACAACTGCCGTCCCCTCAGCCCGGAGAGCGCGAGTTCTCTGATTTCCTTCGGCTTCGGAAGGCGCGCCGTTATGCGTCCGTCCTTCAGGAGCGGTTCAAGGAGGCTCTCAAGCCTGCCGCCGCACCCGCACCTCGACGCCTCGTTTTGCAACGGCACGACCGAGCGTTCGCCGCATAAGGCGCAGCGCAGGACGTCCTTAGCCCCGCTCCATTTCCCGCGCTTGGCAAGGGGCTTGCCGTCAACCTCCACTATGTCCATCGCAAAGTCAACGACCGGCGCGTTAGATATGCAGGTGCCCACGCCGAAGGCGTCCGCCACCGGCCTCAGTTCCGCGACCTCCTTTTCATCAAGGCCGCCGCTCGCGTAGAGTTTTACGTCCTTGAATCCCCTGAGGTCGAGCTCCCACCTGACCTCCTTGAATATCCGGTAGAAGTCCCCCCGGCGGCTCGCGGGCGTGTCGAGCCGCACCCCGTAGAGGCGTCCTCCCAGGGCCTCGGCCACCCGCACCGCCTCGAACTTTTCATCGTTGAAGGTGTCGATGAGCGCCACCCGGCCGATCTTTTTGTCGACGACCTCATCGAACGCCTTTACGGCCTCTACCGTATCCCCCATTACGATGACGAGGGCGTGCGGCATGGTGCCCATCGGGTCGACGTCCAATAGCTCCGCGCTCGTGGTTACGGCGACCCCGTCGCAACCGCCTATATAGGCGGCCCTCTCTATGACCGGGGCCACGACCGGGTGCATGCGCCGCGCCCCGAAGCTGACGACCATCCTCTCTCCCGCGGCTATCTTTATGCGGCCTGCCTTTGTCGCCACGCCGGTGGATTGGCACAGGAGCCCCAGGAGCGCGGTCTCGAAGACGCAGAAGTCCGCGTAGTTTCCCTTTATCTCCATGACCGGCTCCCACGGCAGGAAGACCGACCCTTCGCGGAAGCACCGTATATCGACGGGCCTCCCCTCCATGAGACGCGCGGCCTCCTCAACGCCCGCGAGCACGGCCCACGGCCACTCGCGCGGCAGGGTCTTGGCGAAGACCTCGGCGCGCACGCGCTTGTCTATGCCCTTGGCCTTTAGCACCTCAAGGGTTCTGGCGAAGTATACGTCCGTGACCTTGCCTGACTTTATCTCCTTTGGATCAGCCGTGTGGAACATGCCTTGACCTCCCTTTAGCCAGTTTGAATAGCGTTATGAGGAGCGCGCCCGAGGCGAAGCCGCCGATGTGGGCGAACCACGCGATGCCTCCGCCGGCGCCCGCGCCGAGGAGCTGCATCAGGAACCAGAAGACGAGGAAGAATACCGCAGGTATCTTTATGATGGAGACGAAGAGGCCGAGGAAGACGAGCGTATTCACCTTCGCCTTGGGAAACAGGACGAAATACGCGCCGAGCACCCCGGCTATCGCGCCGGACGCGCCTACCATCGGCGCGGCGGACCCCGGGTCGGTGAGGACGTGCGTAAGGGACGCCAGCACGCCGGTTACGAGATAAAAGACGGCGAAGAGGCCGTGCCCCAGCACGTCTTCTATGTTATCGCCGAATATCCAGAGGTAGAGCATGTTGCCGCCGACGTGCAGGAGGCCGCCGTGGACGAACATGGCGGTAAGGGGCGTGAGCGGCGGCGGCAGGTAATCGAGCGGGAGCACGTCGGCGAAGGAAGATATCTCGGAGGGTATCGCCGCGGTCCTGTATATGAAGACCTCGCCCGCGTCTCGCCCCAGCGTCAATTGGTAGAGGAATACCGCGGCGTTTACGGCTATGATGGCGACCGTGACGTAAGGGAACGTGCTGGTGGGGTTGTCGTCCTTTAACGGTATCATCTCGCCGGGGGTTGTCCTTTTGTCCTCCGTATGTCCGATGATTATACCATAAAAGCCGCCTCCCCAACGCGTCGGCGCGGTTGGTTGACACCTGGGTTTTGTATGCTACCCTTAAATCAAAGGGCGTGGCTGATACAGGTTCCGTAAATGAAAAAGCGAGGTGGGACATGGAAAGGATCGGCGTTGTTACGTTCAAGGGCGCTCCTCTTACGCTCATCGGGGCGGAGGTGAAGACCGGGGACAAGGCGCCGGCGTTTACGGTGATAGACCGGGATTTGAGGGAGGTCGGCTACAAAGACCTCGGACGGGTCCCAAAGCTGATAAGCGTCACCCCTTCGTTGGACACCCCGGTGTGCGACGCGCAGGCAAGGAGGTTCAACGTGGAGGCCGCGAAACTCCCGGCTGAGTTTCAGATAATGAACATAAGCATGGACCTGCCGTTCGCCATCGGCAGGTTCTGCGCAACGTCCGGCATAGACAGGATAAAGACCTACTCCGATTACAGGCACGCCTACTTCGGCATGGCCTACGGCGTGATGATAAAAGAACTGCGGCTCCTGGCGCGCTCCGTCTTCGTGATAGACTCGCACGACGTGATAAGATACATGGAGATAGCCCCGGAGGAGACGAAGGGCGTAGACTTCGACGCGGCCCTCGATGCCGCGCTAAGGCTGGTAAGCGCCGCCGGGCGCATGTAGCGCGGGGATATCGATGATACGGGTGCGAGGGTCTGAGGGCATCTATCAGATAGACGGCCGCGTCCAGGACGGGACGTTTCATGGCCGCTGGCATTTCTCCTTCGGCAACTACAGCGAGGCCGCGTTCGCGCATTTCGGGGTCATGCGCGTATTCAACGACGACACGCTCTCGCCCGGTGCGGTCTGGCCGCTTCATCTCCATCATGAAATCGAGGTCGTCACCTATTGCGCGGGCGGCGAGTTCCGCCACGCGGACGAGCGCGGCCCAGGCGGCGTGCTCACGCAGGGCGGGGTTCAGCATACGACCGTCGGCCAGGGCATGTGGCACTCCGAGATAAACAACCGCATGGACGCGCCCATGAGGTTCATCCAGATGTGGTTCCACCCCTCTAAAAAGGGGCTTCGTCCGTCCGTGGAGCAAAGGCGCGTCGACAAGGCCGAGCGGACGAATAAACTCCTGCCGCTCGTCTCGCCCATAGATAAAAACGCCCTCTACATCTATTCCGACGCGATGGTCTTTTCATCATTCTGCCGTTCCGGCAACACGCTCAAGTATCACCTCGACGACGGCCGCGGGGTCTACGCCTACGTGCTCGAAGGCGGCCCGGTGGAGGTGGGCACCCACGCGGTAAAGGCATACGGCTCCGCAATGGTGACGGACGAGAGGACGATCCACATCAAGGCCAAAGCCGACGCGGAGTTGCTGTTGGTGGACGTGGCGTTGAAGAACGGGGGGTGAGGGGGGAGGGGTTGGGGCATGGCGGGCTGCGTCCACCTTTTAGTGGGAGGTGGCCGGATGGGCTGAACAAA
>JACRCM010000084.1 GCA_016219025.1 Deltaproteobacteria bacterium
CAAGGCTCGCAGATAATACCTTGCCGAGAAAAATAAATCCTTTATTTTTCAAGAAATCAGCTTTCGGCGATATATGCTGTCCGGAGAAACCCGAATCTTGATCGCACAAAGGCTTTTAGCTATTGTAAGAGCTCCCATTTTCCATGTGCAAATATGCTATTATAGCCAGTTTGAGGCCTATTGCAGGCTGTCCGGTTAAAAAGATGGACGCAAATAAGACATAAATCTTTAAAGAATTTTCAGTTTTTACCGGACACTACTGATAGTATTTTTATAATGTGCGCCGGTTCGTCCGTAAGATCGAGCATCCTCCGCCATCCGCCTTTCAATAAATCCGCTTGCACGCAGTTTTTTTACTTGCCGGTAAACGCCGCCCTGGAGACTTGAGTGAAACTCGCCATCGTCCTCGATAACAATGTCACAAAGGCGCTCGTAGCGCCGTTTGAGGCGTTGGCGGCCTCCGGCGCGTTCGCCGGGGCAGTCGTCTTCGTCGGCGAGAAGAACAAGGCCGACACTGCCTCCATAACGCTTCCAAAGCGTCTTCTCAATCACAGAAAAGAGGTCGTGGCCGCGCTCAAGGGGCCGGTCAGGTCTTTAAAGAGGCTCAGGTCGAACGCCGAGCCGAGGATGGATTTTTACTACAACACGCTAAGGGACGAGCTCCGCGGCTTCGACGCGGTCTTTACTCAGGACGTGACGCGCTCGCTCCATACGCTCGCGGCGCTCAAGGGCGAGCTTGGCTTTAAAATAATCCTGCGCTGGTGGGAGGTGCTCCCTTATAAGAGGCTCTTCTCCGAGAAGGACAAGACCATCGGAGAGGCGGCCCTGAACAAGGTCGACGTCTTCGTGCCCGCGACCATGCTGGCGAGAGAAGCGCTCCTCCTTGAGGGGGTCTCCGAAGGCCGTATTTGTCAGATATACCCGGGGATCGATACCGGGGCATGGATGCCCGCGAGAGGCCCAAGAGAGGCGTTCGGCGTCCCGGCGGACAGGTTCGGCGTGCTCTTCGCCGGAAGGCTCGTTTCGCACAAAGGGATATACGTGCTCCTCTGGGCCGCCCTCCGGCTCAAGGCGAAGGGTCTGCTCAACGGGATAGTCTTCATCATAGCGGGCGGAGGTAGGCGCGACGAGCTTATGCGCCTCTCAAGGGAGATGGGCGTGGACGGCGCGTTCGTCTTTCCGGGCCACGTGCCGTACCAGAAGATGCCGGAGTTGTACAACGCCGCCGATATCTTCTGTCTCCCATCCACCATGAAGGAGTGCATACAGGAGCAGTTCGGGTATGTTATCATGGAGGCGCTGTCCTGCGGCCTCCCGGTGGCTGCCTCAAGGGTCGGCGCGATACCGGAGGTCGTAGGTCCCGCCGGGCTGCTCACGACGCCGGGCGACTGGAACGGCCTTGCGGACGCGATAGAGTCGCTTATGATGGACGCGAAACTCCGCGCCCGGCTCGGCGCTCTGGCAAGACAACGCGCCGAGGCGGTATTCGACGTGGAAAAACTCTCTCAAAAATGGCGCGGTCTTATAGAGAGGGTCGCGTGATGGGGCGGATCAAGCGCAGATACAAGAACGTCAACCGTTACATCCTCGAAGGCGCGATAGGGGAGTTCGCGTCGGGACTTGCGCCGGGCGCGGTCGTCATCGACGTCGGCGCGGGCAGCGGCCATTACCGTGGGTTGTTCCCGGGGATGCGCTACGTAGCCGTTGACATGGGGCTCGAGCAGAAGAGCAGGAAGGGCCTTGACGTGGCCGCCGACGTCCGCGCCCTGCCTTTTGGCGACGCCTGCGCCGACGCCGCGGTCTGCATCGAGGTCATGGAGCACGTATTCGACGCGGGCGCCCTCCTCGCCGAGATAAAGAGGGTCTTGAGGCCCGGGGGCAGGCTTCTCCTTACAACGCCCCTGTGCCTCGGCGAGCACATGCAGCCGTACGATTATTTCCGCTACACGCGCTACGGGCTCGAAAAGACCGTGTCCGCGAGCGGGCTCCAACTCGTTAAGGTCGAGCCGCGAGGCGGGTACTTCGTCTTTCTCGCGTTTCATCTGCGCAAGTTTCCAGAATATCTCTCTTCGTCAAGCCGCCGGCCCGGGATGGCTGGAAAGGCGCTGAAGAGGCTTTTGAACCCCGTCTTCACTTACCTTATCCCGTTTGTGCTTTTGCGGTTCGATAGGCTCGACGCGAGGAAGGAGACGACCATAGGCTTTGTCTGTCTGGTGGAAAAGACGCGCTGACGGAAAGACATCGATGACTATACTGCACAAGATAGACGCGATAAGCGCGAGATACCGCCTCGTCGAGGCGTTTCTCCTCATTTTTCTCTTTTTTCAGCCGCTCTCTCCGTTCACGAGCGTCCGCGAGATAGCGTTCGTAGCCATGTGTGTATTCTTTGGCGTAAGGGCCGCGCTCGGCAGGGTCAGGCTGGACGCGAGGGACCCGGCGCTCATCGCGCTCGCGCTCCTGGTGGCCGCGGCTATCCTCTCTTCCGCCCTCAGCCCGTACCCGCTGGAGAGCTTCGACGCCATGAGGAAGAGCCTCTTCTATCAGGTAATGACCTTTCTTGTGGTGGTTACGTCTTTCAGGACGATAGAGGAGTTAAGGCCGCTCGTATACGCGCTGATCGGGAGTTTCGCGGCCCTGAGCGCGGTCATCCTGATACAGAACGACGCGGGCGTCCTCCTCGACTGGCACGTGTGGCACAGCCGGACCGGGCGGAGGGAGACCTACCTGCTGAGCTACTCCACCTATGCCGCTTTTTACATGCCGCTTGGGCTCGCATGGCTCTATGGCGCGAAGGATCGGATGTCCGTCAAGCTGGTTCTGGCCGCGTTCCTCTCCCTCGAATTCGCTCTGGTCTTTCTGAACAACCACAGGACGCAGTTGGTGGCGGTGGCGGCGTCCGCGGTTCTTGTCACCGCCCTTGCCCGGCGCTGGAGGACGCTCGCGGTGGTGGCGGCCGCGTTGATAATCGCTGGGCTGGCCGTCTACCTTATAGATCCGTATCACTTCGCCAGGTATCGGACCCTCGCGGCATACAATACCTATGCCACGAACGAGGGCCTCACCGAGAGGCCGGCCATCTGGAAGGGCACGCTCGACATGATAAAGGAGAGGCCGGTCCTCGGATACGGTTATGGCTGGAAGAAACTCGCCACGGCGGCCAGAGACGGGGGCTGGCTTGAACGTTGGGACAAGACGGGCCGCACCTATTGGTACTTCAGCACCTTCGGCCACGGGGCCGCGAACCCCCACAACCTCGGCCTGCAGATCGTCTTCGAGGTCGGCATACTCGGGTTTATCGCCTACCTGACATTCTGGGCGGCCGTCATTATCAAAGGCGCGAGGGCCTGGGCCGTGAACTCGGCGGAGGCGGTCTTTTTGCGTTACGCCATGCCGGGCGTTCTCTTGTCATACGTCCTGGTGAACGCCACGGGCGGCTTCTGGGAGGAGGCGATGGGAAACCTCGTGCTCTCCTTCGCGGCTATATGCTGCGTGCTTTATAGAGGAAGGACAGAGGCAGGAAGAAAAGACAGCCCTGCAACCGGAAAAGATTTTTAATAAACCTTCCGCGCTCCGCGCTTTAACCGGCGTTCCCTCAATTTACCCGCGCATCAGTTCCGTCAACCCGGCCATAGTCAAAAATGCGCGCTGGCAGCCGTTCTCGTTACCAAGCTCTGCGCCTGCCATCGAACATAGAGCTGCTTTGCAAATCTCTGTCGCCGGAGCGTGGGAACGAGAGGTATAAAAGGGTGCAACCGTCGTCTCCAGCTTGTCAGATATTTGGCGATGGGCTTGGCGACGTAACAGCGGCCTAATAAAAAACCTTGCTTTCCTTGCGTGCTTGTCAGATAATTGTCATGCTGTAGTAGACAGTGCGCAGACTCTCTTTGTAGACAAAAGAGGACAGGGAAGTCGTGTATGCGGCGGTATTTTTTCAGCACGGACAAACCGTAAGCCCCCGGTTCCGCGGGGCGCTTGAGGGCAGAGCCTTGTTGTCAAATCCGTTACATAACGTCGAACCGTTTTGTAAATCGAGCTACTTTGTAAAATAGAGCTACTTTGTAAATCCCGTGCGACTTCAAACCGGCTGCATCGCGTGTCGGCTGTTCAAAGGAGAATGCCGTTGATCTGCAAAGCGTCTGAGGTCTTGCCGTTCCTTATCACCCGCACAATGGTCAAGTTATCCGCGCCCGGCGTTTTGCGAACGGGAGCCAGTGGCGGAGGTTTGCCTTGCATTAAGGTCTTTACCGCTAACCGCTAACCGGATTTTAGGAGGCATTGACATGAAGAGGATCGAGTGGTGGCTGTTGAGATTGAGGGATATCAACACGCGTTGCAGAGGCTCACCCAGGGACGGGCCGTGGAAGCTGCCGGAGCGCTGGCGCCTGGGACGCACATTCGCCACCGGGCCTCCGGTAAGGGACGGGACGCACCGTTGCAAAGAAAGGGAGGTGCATAGATGAGAAGGCTATTAGCTGGAATCGCTATATTTACGGTTGTCCTCTTTGGCGGAGCCGCCGCGAATGCGGCGGGCACGGCCGCCGGGACGGACATAACCAACAAGGCGACGGTGACGTATACGGTCGGGGCCGCGACCATGACCGCCAACAGCAACACGACGACGTTGAAGGTCGCGGAACTGCTGAACGTAAGCGTCACCTGGCAGGACGCCGGGAGCATACAGGTAAGCCCGGGCGCAACCAACCAGGCCGCCACGTTCAGGGTCACGAACACGGGCAACGGGACGGAGACGTTTCCGCTCAGCCTGAACGCAGCAATACCGGGCGACAACTTCGACCCGGTCTTCGTCAAGATGTACTTCGACAGCAACAACAACGGGGTATATGACGCGGGGACGGACTCGGCCTACGCGGCGGGCACGAACGACCCGACGCTCGCGGCCGACGCGAAGGTGACGGTATTCGTCCTTGACGACATACCGGCGGGTCTTGCCGACGCCGCCGCCGGCAAGGTCGGCCTCACGGCCACAGCCAAGACCGGCTCAGGCGCCGCCGGCACTGTCATAGCAGGCGCGGGCGACGGAGGCACCGACGCGGTCGTCGGCACCTCCGGCGCCACACAGACGGCGCAGGCCACCTACGTCGTCGCCAACATCACGGTGACGGTCGCCAAGGCGCAGGCCGTGCAGAACGACCCCGTCTTCGGCACGAAACCGGTGCCGGGCGCGACTATCCGCTACACCATCACGGTGACGGTGACGGGTACGGGCACGGCGGTCGGCGTCGTCATAACCGACCCGATCCCGGCAAACACCACGTATACGGCCGGGACGCTCACGCTGAACGGGGCAACGCTCAGCGACGCAAAGGACGGAGACAAGGGGGACGTGGGCGGCACTACCGCCGGCACGGCCACGGTGGCGGTCGGCGACCTGACGAGCGCCTCGCTCGCGCAGACCATCACGTTTGACGTGAAGATCAACTAACGGAGGTGAAGATGAGAGCGATACGCAAGGCATTGGCGGTATTAGCCGTCGTCTTTTTCGCGGCCATGGCCGCCCATGCCGAGGAGAAAGGCTCGATCAAGCTGACCTCCTTAGCCGAGACGGACACCATAGTGGTGAACGCCAAGGGCGAAAAAGAGGTCAAGAGGGTCGAGGCGGCCAGGGCCAAGGTCGTGCCCGGGGACGTGGTGATATACACCACGCTCTACGAGAACGTCGGCAAGGCCCCGGTCACGGACGCGGTCATCAACAACCCGGTGCCTGAACACATGCTCTACGTGGACAACAGCGCGGAGGGCAAGGGCACCCGGATAGAGTTCTCGGTCGACGGCGGCAAGACATTCGGAGCGACGAACACCCTGACGATGGTAGACGTGAAGGGCAAGGCCAGACCGGCCAGACCAACGGATTACACCAATATCCGCTGGACCATGGAAAAGGCCATCGCGCCCGGCGCATCGGGCGGCGTTTCTTTCAAGGCGAAGATAGAGTAGGCCGCGCCTGACTTAAAGAGAAAAAGGAGGAGTGGAGATGGAACCGAGACATAGGGAAGAAGCCGCAAACAACCCAACACGAACGACAAAGGAGGGAAAGATGAAGACGAGGATCAAGAAGCTGATTGTAGCGGCCGCGGTGGCCGCCGCGGCGCTCATCGCGCCGCAATGGGCGAATGCCGCGAACACCGCGTCCGGCACGACGATAAGCAACCTGGCGACGATCAATTACAAGGTCAACGCAGTGTCTCAGCCGCTGATAGAGTCCGCGCCTGGCGGCAACTCTACCCCTGACGCTGGCAATGGCACAAACACCACCTTCCTGGTGGACAACAAGGTCGACCTCACGATCACCGAGGACGACGCGGCAGGCACGTGGGCGGATACGTATCCGGGTTCGCCGACGCAGTGGCAGGCGCGCAAGTACACCGTCACCAACGCCGGCAACACGACCCAGGACTACGTGCTCTCGGCCTATGCCGACGCGGCTAACAACGCGGCGTTCGCCGGCACGACCGTAGCGCTCTATGAGGATGACGGCGGAAGCGCCGGGTCATGGGACGCCACGGATACGCAGTCGGTAGCGGACGCGCTCACGGGCACCGGACGCATCACCAACGTTACGGCCAACGCGAGCAACACGAGGACCATCTGGATGGTCATCACCGCTCCGATCGCGGTCACAAGCGGCATGACGGCCAACTTTGCCCTCAAGGCCAAAACGTATGATATAACCGGCGGTCCCGAGACTACCGATACCGCTGGCGCCGACAACCCGGCGGCTGTTGACGTCGTCCTCGCGGACGCGGACAGCGACGTTGGCGCGCTCGATGGCCTGCATGACGGCGACTACGTTGCATGGGACGACGTGGTGGGCAGCGGCGGCTCGAACAAGGGCTTCAAGGTGAAGTCCGCCGTGCTGACCATCACCAAGACGAGCGCGGTCGTGTGGGACCCGATCAACCTCGGCGTCAATCCCAAGGCCATCCCCGGCGCCATCGTAGAATATACGATCGCCATAGGCAACGCCGTGGGCGCGGTCACGGCAACCAACGTATCCATCTCGGATGCGGTTGGCGCGAACACGACGTTCTATGCGGGCGGATACGATGCAGGCACCGGTCTTCTGGGCATACAGGTGATAGAGCCTGACGCCACGACCACGGCGCTTACGAACAGCAACGCCGACTCCAACGAGACCGCGTCCGGCATAGAGGGCAACTACAACGCCGGCACCGTCACGGTCACGGATATGACGGTTACGGCCAACCAGACCGCGACCGTGAAGTTCCAGGTCACGATCAACTAAGCAAAGGGGCGCGGCTTTTGGCCTTGGGCATCCTCGCATACATATCGGCGCTCCTATCGCGTCTGTCCCCGTTGTCCTTGCGCGGGGCAGGCGCGTTGGCGCGTCTACTTGCCCGGGTCCCAGGGTCCAAGGCGCGTCAGCGGCACGTCGTCAAATACGGCGGGAAGGCCGCGGCCGCGCGGAGGCATCCGTCCTCCGCCGTCCGCGGCCTTGCCCTGTCCGTATCCTGTTTTTATTATACCGTTGCGGCGTTATTGATATTGCTTCCGTCCGTAGCGTGGGCGCAGGTTCCCGTGGGCACGGTGATAAGCAACACGGCCGAGGCCAGGTATCTGTTGAACGGAGAGCCTAAGGCCGAGCCGTCGAATACGGTCTCCGTGACGACCGTCAAGACGACCACGCCAGCGAAGATAGAGTTCATGAAATACGCGCCCGCGTATCCAAGCGCTGAAAAAGAGAGCCTGCTCCCGACCGAGTACTACGCCTCGAAGAACAAGGCGTACGTGCCGGTGCCGAACCCCACCCAGCCCGGCACCGGAGCGCCGCTCGACGTGAGCGCTCCGGTGCCGCTCGTGGACGCGGACTTCTACCAGAGGTCGGAGCCGGTATTCGTCAAGTTGACGGACATCGACAAGAACGCTGACCCAACCAAGAGGGAGTCCGTGCTTGTGACCCTTACGGTCGAGGGGACGAAAGAGTTCGAGATACTGCGCCTCTGGGAGACCGGCCCGGACACGGGCACGTTCGCCGGTTACATAAAACTCACCACCGCGGCCGCAATGGCGCGCAACGGCCTCTTGAGCATAATACCGAGGTCGGTCATCATAGCGAAATACACGGACAGGAACGACGGCACGGACATAGTTGCCGCTGCGGCGCTCATCGACCCTTATGGCGTGGTGTTCGACTCCACCACGGGCAAGGCGGTAAACGGCGCGACCGTCACCCTTATCGACGCCACGACCGGCGCGGAGGCCGCGGTCAAGGGGGACGACGGCAAAAGCAAGTATCCGGCGACCGTCATAACGGGCGGGACTGCAAAGGACTCAAGCGGCAAGGTGTATGCGTTCGGGACGGGCGAATACCGGTATCCGTTCATCACGACCGGCCAGTACAAGCTCGTGGTCGTGCCGCCGCCCGGGTACCGCTCGCCGTCGCAGGCCGCGACCAAGACCATCCAGGCCCTGCCGGGCGCGCCGTTCGCCATAGTCGAGCCGGGCTCAAGGGGCGAGGCGTTCTTCGTCAACCCCGGGCCGACCCTGCACATAGACATTCCCATAGACCCAGTGGTAAGGCTCTATCTGACCAAGTCGGCCTCGAAGGATATCGTCTCGCCCGGGGACTTCCTCCAGTACAAACTCCTGCTCGAGGACACCGTGGGCGGCCTGGCGCTCACGGGCGTCGTTATAAGCGACAAGCTGCCGCCCGGGTTCCGCTACAGGAAAGGCTCGGCCAAGATAGACGGCTCCCCGGCCCCTGACCCGGCGATATCCGGCGACGGCCGGACGCTGACCTTCACCATCGGCGGCCTCGCCGTGAGCGGCAAGGTCACGGTCACCTACGTGGCCGAGGTGGGCGCGGTCGTCAAGACCGGCCCGGCCGCCAACGTCGCGCAGGCGTCCGCGGACGGCGGTCTCACATCCAACGTCGCAAGGGCCGTGGTCAAGGTCGTAGAAGACCTCTTCATGTCAAAGACCATCATCGTGGGCCGCGTCGCGGCGAACGGCTGCGGAGACGATGAAGGCGTCGGCATGGAGGGCATCCGCGTCTATCTCGAGGACGGCACGAACGTGATAACCGACAAGAACGGCATGTACCACTTCGAGGGCGTGACCCCGGGCACGCACGTCGTGCAGGTGGACCTCTATACCGTCCCGACCGGCTATACACCCTTTGCCTGCGAGGAGAATACCCGTTTTGCCGGGACGCCGCATTCCCAGTTCGTGGACCTTCAGCCCGGGGCTATGTGGAGGGCGGATTTCTCGTTCGCCTCGAAGGACAGGTCAGCCTCAGGCGTTGCCCCGCGGGAGGGAGGCGGCGCAATGGAGATGGAGCCGGCGCCGCCTCCGGCGCTCGCCCTTCTCAAGGGCGGGGTCAGCATATCGCTCAAGGGCGCGCTGAGGGAGGACGGCGCAGGGAAGGACGGCGCAGGGAAGGACGGCGCAGGGAAGGACGGCGCAGGGAAGGACGGCGCAGAGGGCGGAGTTGACGGCATCGCCGATTATTCGATCGATCTGCGCTTAAGCGACGTGCCGCTCAAGAACCTCCGCCTGACCATACTCCTGCCTGAGGGCGCATCCTACATGGCCGGTTCGTCCATGCTGGGCGGCTCCGCCTCAGCCGACCCCGAGGTTACCGAGGGCGTGCTCGTCTACCGCCTCGGGGACGCGGCGGCCGGCTGGGAAAATACTGTAAGGTTCAGCACGACGGTCAAGGCCGACGGAGCCTCCGGCGAGATGCCGACCAAGGCCGTCCTGCTCTTCGACACCTCGGAGGCGAAGAACAAAAGGACGCCGGTGGTGGAGACCACCATAATAAGGGAGATGCGGGAGCGGGGCAGGACCAGGGCGGACATAACGCTTAGGCCCCACTTCGACGAGGTGAGCGCGGCGCTCAAGGCCGAGGACCTCTCGGCGCTCGACTCCATCATAGAGTCGCTTAAAAAAGCGGACGTAAAACACATCGCCGTGGTCGGGCACACGGACTCGAACAGGATACGGGAGCGGAGCCGCCACATATACGTGGACAACAAGGCGCTCTCCATGGGACGGGCCGCGTCGGTCGCCCGGTACATCGCGGCGGGCCTCGGTTTCGACCCGTCTCGGGTGACGATAGCGGGCAAGGGGCCGGATGAGCCGGTGGCCGGCAACGCAACCGAGGCGGGCCGGGCCAGGAACCGCAGGGTCGAGCTCGCGGTGCTTGCCGAGCGGCGCGTGCTCTGGCCGGAACTGAAGACCGGCAAGGCGGACAGCGGCATAGAGCGCTCCGAGGTGACGGCAGTGAAGGCCGCGCCGGGCGTTGCCGCCACGGGCGTAAAGGCGTCGGCAACTAACGCGGAGGCCGCGCCCGGCCCTTACGGCTACGCCGCCCCGGATGAGGCCATGCAGGCCGGGAGGCGTCAAAAGGAGATGCCGGTCTACGACAAGGCGTGGCTCGACGAGGCCAAGCCGGGTCTGGAATGGCTCTGGCCGCATGAGGACTATAATCCGTCGGCGCCATCCCTCAAGATAGCCATAAAGCACGACCCCTCAAGAAAGATTACGCTCCTCCTTGGCGGCGCGGAGGTCGACCCGCTGAACTTCGACGGCGCGCTCAAGAGAAAGGACGGGGTCGTGGCGGCGAGCTTCTGGAGCGGAGTAGACATCAAGGAGGGCGACAACGTCTTTGAGGCCGTGGAGTCGGCGGACGGCGTCGAGACTGGACGGCTAAGGGCCGTGATACATTACTCCGGGTCGCCCGTTAAGGCCGTTTTCCTGCCTGAGGCCTCGCGGCTAACAGCCGACGGCAAGGTTCCGCCGGTCATAGCCGTAAGGCTCACCGACAAGGACGGCAAACCCGTCAGGGAGGGCCTCGTTGGCGAGTTCACGATCGACCCTCCGTATGCGCCGTTTAAGAAAATCGACGAGCTGCAGGCAGCGCCGCTTGAGGCGTCCAAAAACGAACGCACCAAGTACACCGCCGGAGAAGACGGCATCGCGCTTATACGGCTTGCGCCGACCACGGATACGGGCGAGGCGCTCGTGAAGATATACCTCTCAAGCGGCACGACCGAATTGCGCTCGTGGCTCACGCCGGAACTGCGCGATTGGATTCTGGTGGGGTTGGCCGAGGGCACGGCCGGTTACGACACGCTCTCCGGCAACATGGAGGCCGCGGCAGACGCGGGCGCGTCCTCGACCGAGAACCTCTACGAGGACGGCAGGCTCACGTTCTTCGCCAAGGGAAAGATAAAGGGCGACTACCTCCTGACCATGGCTTATGACAGCGAAAAGAACGGCAGGATGAGGGACAACAAGAGTCTCTATCAGACCATAGACCCGGGCACCTACTACACGGTCTACGGCGACGCCACGGCACAGAGGTACGACGCGGCCAGCGCGAGGGCGCTCTACGTGAAGATAGAGCGCGACCGCTTCTATGCCCTCTTCGGCGACTATGACACCGGCCTTACGGTCACGGAGCTGTCCAGATACGCGAGGAGCTTCAACGGGTTCAAGTCCGAGTACAAGGGCGAGCAGTTCGATTGGAACGTCTTCGCCGCGGACACGAATCAGGCGTTCGTAAAGGACGAGATAAGGGGCGACGGCACGGCCGGGCTGTACAAACTCTCGCGCAAGAACATAGTGATGAACTCCGAGACGGTCACCATCGAGGCGCGCGACCGCTTCCACAGCGAGGTGATAGTATCCTCGCAGACCCTCGCCCGCCATCTCGACTACGACATAGACTACGACGCGGGGACGATGTATTTCAAGACGCCCGTATACAGCAGGGACGAGAACTTCAACCCGGTATACATCGTGGCGGGCTATGAGTCGAACGACTCGACCGACCTCTCGTGGAACTACGGCGGAAGGGGCGCGGTCAGGTTCCTTGACGGGCGCGTCGAGACCGGAGTGACGCACGTCCACGAGGGCGGCATAGGCGGCGAGGGCAATCTCATCGGGGCCGACGCGGCGGTCAGGATAGACGATAAGACCAGGATAAAGACCGAGTATGCGGAGTCGCTCTCCCAGCAATACGGGGTCGCCCTCGACGGGAACGCCTACGCCGCCGAGGTGACGCATAAGTCCGAAAATATCGACACCAAGGCGTACGTGCGCGAGCAGAGCAAGGACTTCGGACTCGGCCAGCAGCGGGGGAGCGAGGGGGGCACGCGCAAGTACGGCTTTGACGGCGCGTATAAGCTCACCCCGCAATCGAGCGTAAGCACCGATATATACAGGCAGCAGAACATCGTCACCGGCGCGCAAAGGGACGTGGCCGAGGCCCGGGCCAGATACGGGAAGGGGGGCTATGACCTGCACACGGGTCTGCGCCACGCGGAGGATGCGTTTACGGACGGGACGGCTAAGAATTCGGATCAGATGCTGGCCGGGGCCACGTACCGCCTCTTCAACGACAAGGTGACGCTCAGGCTCGACCGCGACCAGTCGATAGGCGGCAATAACGAGAGCGGGGACTATCCGACGCGGACGGTGGCCGGCGTGGATTATAAACTCAGCGAGACCGCGTCCGTGAACGCGGAGCATGAGATAACGCAAGGTTCTACCGAAAACGCCGAGATGACACGCCTGGGTCTGCGGGCCTCCCCGTGGAACGGGGCGCAGATGAGTTCGGGCGTGGGGCAGGAGCACACCGAGGTCGGCACGCGCCTCTTCTCCACGAACGGCCTCAAGCAGTCGTGGCAGGTGACCGAGAAGGTCTCGGTCGACGCCGGGGTGGACAAGACGACGACCCACAGGCATCCCGGCAACGCGCAGGTGAACAACAACGCGGCCCCGGCCTCGGGCGCGGACACGGATTTTGCGGCCCTCTCGCTCGGCGCGGCCTACAAGGAGAAGAAGTGGTCGGCGGCCTCCCGCTTCGAGGTGCGCGATTCAAGCGCCGAGGATAAGGCCGGCATCGCCCTTGGCGCGGCCGGAGAGCCGACGGAGGGGCTGGGACTCTCAGCCGGGCTCAGGCTCAACAGGACGGCCTCATACGTGGACAAGAAGCGGGACGCGCTCCTGCGCCTCGGGGCGGCATGGAGGCCGAAGAAGACGCGCCTCATCATACTCGACAGGCTCGACCTCATCGCCAACGAGAACAGCGGCGCGGACTTCAGCTTCCACGACAGGAAGGCCGTCAACAACATGAACGTCAACTACAAGCTCGATTCGAAGGCGCAGATATCCCTGCAATACGGCGCGAAGTACGTCGCCGAGACGATAGACAAGTCCGATTACACGGGCTACACGGACCTTATCGGGATCGAAGGCCGCTACGACGTGACGCAGAAGTGGGACGTGGGGATAAGGACGAGCGTCCTGCATTCGTGGTATGGGGCACAATACAGATACTGCACGGGCGCGTCCGTGGGCTACAACTTCGCCAAGAACGTCTGGGTAAGCGCCGGGTACAACTTCACGGGGTTCAAGGACAAGGACTTCTCAAAGGCGGATTTTACGGCCAAGGGGCCGTTCGTGAAGTTCAGGATGAAGTTCGATCAGGAGAGCGCGAGTGACGCGCTAAAGTGGTTCGCCGGGCAGTAAGGTGATAAAAAGGGATACGTCCCATAAAGCTGGGACATATCCCCATTTGCCGTAGCGGCTCTTTGCCGGCATTACCTCGCCGCCGCAACGCCGGCCGGCCTTGCGACCGGATGCACGGCTACACCGCGGCTGGTTGCGAACGCGGCCAGTTCCTTATCTGCTACCGGGATGTGGTTTCTGAGCCACTGGCCCAGCTTTGCGTTGGTCATTATGATGATGTCGAGCGTGGGGCCTTTCTCGTTATACTTGGCGATTATCTCCCTGAAGGTGTTTTTGAACGCCTCGTGCTGGGCCTTGTGCGCCGCGTAGCCTGAGTAGGCCATGCCCTTCATCAGGTGCTCCTCGGTGCCGAAGTGCTCGACGATGTAGCCCTCCAGAAAATCCAGCACGCCGCCCATCTCCTCCCTGCCCTTTTTCTGCTGCATGGCCTCGATGAAGGCGTTCACCCTGTCGTAAAGTTCCTTGTGCTGTCCGTCGATTACCTTGTTGCCTATGGAGAGGTCTTCGGTCCACTGTAGCAGCATGTTATACACCTCCGATGGTTTTTTAACCGTGCCGATGGCCCGGGTTTGCAACGATAATGGAGACCTTTGCATCACGCTCCGGTCAGGAGAAAGGGCATTGCCCTTAGCCCCTCCACACAGATACATACTTATCGGACGCCGCAGGCCGGACTTTAGCGGCGCGTTACCGTTCATTCCATGAACAAACCCCTTGACACGGTTTTGCCGTCCGTGTTATTGTTCATTGTATGAACAATAAGGACGGTCAGACCGACGATTACCGTTCATTTCTCCTCCTCGACGAGATATCCAAGAACGAGGAGCTTACGCAGCGGGCGCTGAGCAAGAAGCTGGGGCTGGCGCTCGGCCTTATAAACTCCTACATCAAGAATCTTGCCTCCAAGGGCTACATTACGGTATCCGCCATACCCAAGAACCGCTACAAGTATTACCTCACGCCGCACGGGTTTGCGGAAAAGACCAGGCTGACGTATCAGCACCTCCAGAACTTCACGACCCTCTACCGGGTCGCCAGGCGGGACTTTCACACGCTCTTCGGAGACGTAGCGCTGTCGAATATAAAGACGGTCGCCTTCTGCGGGGTTGATGAGGTGACGGAGATAGCTTATCTTTCGCTTAAGGAGGCCGGACTTGAACTCGCGGGCATCGTGGACGACGGAGGCGGCCTTGGCCGGAGGTTTTTCGGCCTCGACATACTTCCCCTGAAGGACGCAGGCAAGATACAGTGCGATCTTATCATTATAACTTCCTTCAACTCCGGCGAGAGGCTGCGGCAGGGGCTTATAGCGGCTGGGGTCAGGAAGGGCAAGATATGCGGCATAAACACGGAGGGCTGGCTTAAAAGGATAGACGGAGGGGGGGTAAACCATGATCAATCTTAAAGAAAAGAGGGTGGCGGTGACGGGCGGGGCCGGGTTCCTCGGCTCCTTCGTCGTTGAGGCGCTGCGCTCCCGCGGCTGCAAGCACGTCTTCGTGCCGAGGTCGTCCGAGTACAACCTCGTCGAGCGCGCCTCTTGCGCCAGGCTCTACAAGGACGCCAAGCCAGACATAGTCCTGCACCTCGCGGCCAAGGTCGGCGGCATAGGCGCCAACCGGGAAAACCCCGGAACCTTCTTCTACGACAACCTTATGATGGGCGTGCAGCTCATAGAGGAGGCCAGACTGTACGGCCTCGAAAAATTCGTCGCGCTCGGCACCATCTGCGCGTACCCCAAGTTCACGCCCGTGCCGTTCAAGGAGGCGGACCTCTGGAACGGGTACCCGGAGGAGACGAACGCGCCTTACGGACTCGCCAAGAAGATGCTCCTCGTGCAGTCGCAGGCATACAGGCAGCAGTACGGGTTCAATAGCATATACCTCCTGCCGGTGAACCTCTACGGTCCGCGCGACAACTTCGACCCGTCATCCTCGCACGTCATCCCGGCGCTCATAAAAAAGTGCATCGACGCGAAGAGGGCGGCCGAGCGCTCCATAACGGCATGGGGCACGGGCAGGGCCACGCGGGAGTTCCTCTACGCGGAGGATGCGGCGGAGGGCATCGTCCTCGCGGCCGAGCGTTACGACAAGAGCGCCCCGGTGAACCTCGGGGCCGGGTTCGAGATATCGATAAAAGACCTTACCCTGCTCGTAGCGCGGCTGACGGGTTTTGCCGGCGAGATAATATGGGACGCGACAAAGCCCGACGGCCAGCCCAGGAGGTGCCTCGACACCGCGCTCGCCGAGCGCGAGTTCGGCTTCAAGGCCAGGACCGGCTTTGAAGAGGGTTTGCGCAAGACGATAGAGTGGTACGAGAAGCGGGGCGCCGCTTGAGTCGGGGCGTGGATTGAGTAGTCTTCGCCCGCGTTAAAGCGGGGTGCCGCTTGAGTCG
>JACRCM010000083.1 GCA_016219025.1 Deltaproteobacteria bacterium
ATTTATTCCTTCTTCCTGTCATTTCGAGCGCAGCGAGAAATCGTGTTCTTAGGCAATTCAGGTAGTTACAAGATTTCTCGTCGCAAATAGAGCTACTTTGTAAATCGCGCTCCTCGAAATGACACGCAATGGAATAAATCAGAGGTTCCTTAAAAAACATGTCTTTATCCTTCACTGATAACCTACACTGATAACCGGCAACCGATAACCTGCAATGACAGAAAATACCCCTTTTTCAGGGGTCTCACTTTGTAAATAGAGCTGCTTTGTAAATAGAGCTGCTTTGTAAATCCTGCAAACCCTTGACCCACGCCCCGCGAGACGGGCTTGCGGGCCTCGTGATGGGGCGCGTCAGTAGTTATAGTTTGCCGTGTTTCCGGTTACGATATCCGCGAAGTTGCCGTTGCAGACCTTGTCGGCTCCGACCGTTATCTGGCGGAAGTACAGTTGCAGCCCGGCGGCGGTGGTCGCGGGGACGTGGAACTCGACGCATGCCCCGTTCATCATTCTGTTGCCGAGAGGCGCGGCGCCTATCGGAGTGGAGTCTACCCCGGGGGGGACGGGGCAGCGCGAGGGCGCGCACTGGTTGTTGTTCCTGCATCCGCACGTGCCGGCGTCGGCGCCGTGAACGCCCTGCATGACGTCGTTCACGCGCGGTGTCACCCCGTCGTTTTCGCGGTTGAGGTACGCGCCGCCGTGGCAGGTGAGGCACAGGATGCCGAAGTTGTTGCCGTCATTCCCGGTGTTCGCCCCCCTCTTGTAGAAAGGAGAGACGTTGGCGGCCAGGCCGTCCACCGGATGGGAGACCCGCGAATAATTCGCCTTTGGCGGGGTATAATCCTCGTCCCCGTAAACGTCCCTCCTGTGACAATTGTAGCAGAAGTTCTTCTTGGTCACAGCCGGGACATAACCGCGGTTCGACTCTTCGTTTCTTAGAATCCACCTCTCGCTTGAGCCGTGCACGCCGTTCGGTTTGGGGTCCATCTGGTCGGTCATGTCGGCGGCGCCGTGGCAGTCCGAGCAGGCGATGGTGCTGTTGTGCCTTACGCTCCACAGTCCCGTAGGCGCGGTGGTTAGGCTTGTGCCCGTCTCCCACTGGGCGCCGGTCTCGTCGTAATACCCGTAGTTGAAGGTATTCGTAAGTCCGAGGCCGTTGGCCGGCCAGTTGGGATTCGCGCCGGTCGGCGGCTGGTTCTGCCCCTGCGCGAAGACGGGATGGAAGGACGGGTTGAAGACGTTGAAATCCGCCGTGACGTCCGACTCCTTCACCGGGTCTCCGTTGGCGTTGCCGGACGGCACGCTCGGAGGGGTCGTGCCGTAGGCATAGTATGAATGGCATTTGACGCATACGTATCCCTCGAGGTTGTCCGAGCCTGGCAGCGTGGTGTTGAAGTCGGCTACCGTGTAGGTGAGCGCGGCATTGCCCGGGGCGAACCATACCGGCTTCGCGCCCCAGCCGCCCACGAGGTTGCCGCCGATGGTGTTGCCGTTTACCGTGCCCATGGAGTGGTTCCCGGAGCGCGCGCCGTGGCCGTTGTGACAGTCCGCGCACTCAACGTGTCTGTTAATGAGGTTAAGGGACGCGCTATCCTCCCTTGCCGGCTCTGCGGCGCTCGAACGCGACGGCGTGTGCCTGCCCGCCCAGAGCATGTTCTTAACGTCATGCTTGTACGTGTAGTCAAAGGATGCGTCCACGTTCTTCGACGCGGCGTTGCCGTTGTGGCACGCAAGACAGACGTCCTCCTCGCCGTTGTCCTTGAGAAGTGTCTTGCCGACCGCGCCTCCGTGGCTGCGATGACACGCCAGACATGACTGGATCGCCGGGGTGTCGTTGGTGAACCCGGGGGAACCCATGTCTTCGTTGAACGGATTGGCGCCGGAGCCGTTCCACGTGGCGAGCGACGTTGTATGAGAACTGCCTTGCCAATTGAGTTTGTCATGACAGGCCTCGCACAGCGCGCCGTTTTCCATGGACGCCACCAGAAACTTCGGATACCCCGTGCCGTGCGGGTCGTGGCAGCTCGTGCATTCCAGCCTGCCGGAGTTGTCGAGCCTGACCTCGGCGGGCGTGAACGGGGTGGACTTCATTTCTGGGTTTGAGGTATATGCCGCCGAATAATCGAATGATATCGGATGGTCGTCCTTGAGGTTCGCGCCTATGTAGGACGGCCCGCCGGTGATCTTGCCGCCGGTGATGCGCGACGCCGGGCCGGTTACCGGAAGGGTCCCGCCCATTACCTTGTCCTGGCCCGGTATGTTGAGCAGGGTTCCAAGGGCGATGGTGCCGTCATGGCACGTCAGGCAGAGCTTTGAGGCGCCGGTCGGCTGCCCGAGCGCGGGTTTGGGGCTCAAGGTCGCAGCTAGGGTCTGGGAGGCGTAAGGCTCGAACGTTGTGCCCGTGTCGGCCTTGTTCCACAACGGGGTGGCGGGACGCGAGTTGTGAGGGGTATGGCAGAAGATACATATCTCCGACGTGGCCGTGGTCTTTACCTCGGCCGGCGAGAGATACCCCAGGTTGTGCTTCGTGCTGCCGACGCCGGCCCATGCCGGCGAGGACGCGCATATCGCGCCGGCCAACGCCGTGATAACCAACGCAAGGCTTAAAGCCGCGGGGTTCATGCGTAGAGTCATAAGCCTGTCTCCGTGTAGGTCCGTGATGCGTGACGCAAAATTAAAGGCCGCCTCAACTGCCGCCGAGGTACTCGAATATCTGCACCCTTCTGTTGAAGGTGTCGGCGACGTATATCTTGCCGGACCGGTCTATGTATATCCCGCTCGGAAGCCAGAACGCGCCCGCGTCGCTCCCGACTGAGCCGAAGTTGAGGAGGAACGTCCCGTCGCGGTTGAATATCTGAACGGTGTCAAAGACCGCGTCAACGACGTAGACGTTCCCTTCGTTGTCCGCCGAGACCCCCTTGGGCATGCCGAAGTCTCCGGTGCCGTCGCCGTGCCTCCCGAACTGGGTCAGGAAGGCGCCGGCGTTGTCGAATATCTGTACCCGGTAGTTGATGGTGTCGTTCACATACAGGTCGCCGGCCGGGTCAACGAAGAGATCGACCGGGTGGTTGAACTCGCCCAGTCCCGCGCCGAAATGCCCCATGGTTTTCACGAGGCCGCCGTTCAGGTCGTACACGCCCACGCTATGGGCCGCGGTGTCGGATACGTATACCCTGCCGGCGGTCTTGTCTATGGCTATGCCGGTGGGCCTCGCCCCCGCCTTGAACTCCGTCCTTGGCTTGCCGCTTGGAGTGAAGACCAAGACCTTGCCGAGCACCGAATCCGTGATGTATATGTTATCGGAGCCGTCCACCGCCGCGGCTATCGGGGACGCAAGCAGTTCGTCCCCATACGACTCGATGTATGTATAGTCCTTTTCCTTTATGTCGAATACGTGCACCCTTTTGAGCCCCGTATCCGCCACTATGAGCCTGTCGGCGCTGTCGCCGGTGACCCCGTAGGGTTTAAGGATGTCGTTGACCTTCGCGCCGAAGACGAAGTTCGCAAGCCTGGAGAAAAAACCGGAGTTCGCGCCTATGTCCTGCGGCCTTTCTATCATGCCGAGGTACTGTATCCTCGCCGGCGCCGGCGGTCTGGGCCAGATGAGCCCCTTGGGCTGCGTCCTGTCTTCATGGAACTGCGCCGTGGCGCAGCCGGACAGCGCGGCGGCCAGTAACGCGAAGACCAACGTGAATGCCAGCCGGAGCGCGCCATGCGCGGCGGCCCTCCATCCATCTTTCATGCCCATTTTGCCCAAAGACATCGGCGCGGCCTCGACCATCCGGAGAATCTACTTTCTGTGGCAATTCGGACAGATATCCATGGTTGCCGACCTGAGCCTTCTTGTGGCGTCGGCCCCGAAGTCCGCCCTGCCGGTTAAGAGTCCTCTCTCATGCGGGTTGTGGCAGGTGGAACAGATTATCTTTCCGGTCTTAGGATCCAACGGGAATATCATCCGGTTCTCTTTCAAGGCGAAACGCATGTTCGTGGCGATCTGCTTGCGCGGCACCACCATGTGGTTAGGCACGACGAAGCCGCTCATCCTGGCCTCCGGCGAGTCTTCCCCGGCAGGGTGCGGTTTTACCGTGTGGCACCGGACGCAGGTCTCGGACGGGTCGTCGAAGCGCAGCTTTACGTCCTTGATCGACTTCTCCGCGGCCATGTCCGGTACGCTCTTATGGCATATCAGACACGCGCCCCAGAGTATCTCGCCCTCGTCGTTTATCTGCTCATGGGGGTTGATGACGGTCTTGACGGCGGCCTTCCACGTGTACGGAGGCTTCTTTTCGGCTGGCGCTGGCGCGTCGGCGGCATATGCCTGCCCAGCCAGACATATAATGACGGAGAGCGCGGCCATGACCCTTGCTGCAACGGATATCGTGGGCATGATATGCGCCTTTATAAGGCACGTCCCTTGCCCCGGCAATCTTTTAGCAACGGATATCGTGGACATGATATGCACCTGTTTGGCCCTTCGCGCCTAAGGCGCGAAGGCGTAGACTACCCCATCCTCGGAGCCGACGTAGATGACGTTATCGGCGATGGCGGGAGACGATTGTATGAGGCCGCCGGTCTTATACTGCCAGACGACCGCGCCGGTCGTTGAATTGGCGGCGTAGAGCGCCCCGTCCGCGCCTCCCACTATAATGAGGCCGTTGCCGCTGACCACCGGGGTGGATTTTATGCCGGATGGGAGCTTGAAGGCCGCCTCCTCCTTGCCGGTCTCTCTGTTATATGCCTTCACGTTGCCGCTCATCGCCGCTACGTAGACGCGGCCGCCGACTATCGCGGGCGAGGCGTAGACCATCTCGTTGCCGAGGTCCCTTTTCCACAACCTCTTCCCGGTCTTGGCGTCAAGGGCGTAGAGGTGCCTGTCATAGGACGCGATATAGACGGCCCCGTCCTTTGCCACCGGCGACGCATAGACCGCGGAGAAGGTCCGGAACTGCCAATTTCTGCCCCCGCTCTTGGCCGATGACGAATAGACGTAGCCGTTTTTGCCGGCATAGTAGACCGCCCCATCCGCGTAAGCCGGGGACGAATAGACCCCGCCATAGCTGGAATCGTAGAGCTGGCCCCTCCACCGGCGTTTGCCGTCCGCAAGGGATATCGCATAGATGTAGCCATCGTTCGAGGCTATGAGCGCAAGGTCTTCGGCGATTACCGGCGAGGTCACGACCCCGCCGTTGGTTTCGTACTTCCAACGGAGCTTGCCCGTGGCGGCCTCAAGCGCATAGATCGACCCGTCTTTCGACCCGAAGACGACCGAGTCCGCGTTGACCGCCGGGGTGGAGACGACGTCGCCGTCGGTCTTGAACGACCAGACGTCCTTGCCCGTGGCCGCGTCTATGGCGTAGAGCCTGCCGTCGTGCGAACCCACGTAGAGCACCCCGCCGGAGACAACGGGCGAGGAATATACCGGCCCGCCCGTCTTGAAACGCCACTTGACGCCGTATGGCGGGCCGGGCACCCTGTACACGAAGGCGTCATGCGCCCCGTTTTCGAGGACCATGGGCCAGTCGGAGGCCAGGGCCGCGCCGATGAATAGGAGCGGCAGCAGGAAGACCGTTAAGAAGACCGTTGTGTTTTTTCTCGTCATGATGATTGAATGCGCCCTGCTTTCGTTATGCCTCAAGCCTTTACCAACAACTGATAAGCGCCGAGATCAACGGCGGCATGAAACGCCGTCTGCCGGATATCAAGCGGCTTCATTTTAATCCTAATTGTTTCCAGATCAATTCGCAAAGACTTTCTTTTATCTCCGCATGTCGTGGAACCGGAGTCTTTCTGCCGGTCCTTGGATTCACGTATATATCGTGATTGGCCCCATGCCGTTTTATATGGCAACCCGCTTTTACCAACCCCCGAATAAATTCTTTCCTTTTCACATTTCTATTTCCAGTTCCTTTTGACGCACCTCATAAGGCGGCAATGCCTCTTCATCGGTCATCATGAGATGATAGGCCTCCTTTATATTATCCTCTAATCCCTCAAGGGTTTCCCCCTGGCTGAATACCCCAGGCACTTCTTTCAGTCTGCCGACATACCATCCTTCATCCGTCCAGTACTCAAGCGTGAAGTGACGTTCCATTATTCCACCTCTCTCCCCGTTCTGAAAACCCGTTACACCTTGAACCCTCTCAACTCGCCCATGAGCCTGGCGCGTTCGGCGGCGATTGCGGCGAGGGCCTCTTCCGCCTCGGCCTTGTGCGGGTGCCTCCCTTTGCCTATCGCGTTGCCGAGCCGGTCGCAGACCGCCTCGAGTTCGAGCGCCGAGCGCTTGATCGAGCGGAACCGCGCCTCAAGCGATTGCATCGCGGCGTTGAACGCCAGGGCAAGTTCTCCCGGCATCTTCCTCGACGCCGCGTGTTTCGTGAGGTCGCCGTGTCCGGCCTTGCGGACTGCCTCCACGAGACCGCGCAGCGGCACCTCCACGCCGCGCGTCAGATAATGTCCGATGGCCGCCGACGCCCCGATGATGGACAGCGCCGTGACCGCGCCGAGCTTCCACAGCACCGGCCATGCTATCTCGGAGGTGGCGCGTATCTTCAGATGACTTCTATATAACTCCCCGGCAAGCGTCCTGTCAATCAGATAATACGTAAGGAGGAGGTGCAGGACGAACCCGCCGAGCGCTATGGACGTAAAGCCGATGATGAAGGAGGACTGCATCCCCTTCTTTACGAGGTAGTTGCGCCGCTGACAGGGCTTTTTGCCGTTATTTCTCATCCGTCCCTTAATCGGTTATCAGTTGCCGGTATCGGTAAAGACAAACCATCGGCGGATATCCGTCCCGTGCATACGCCGCGCAGTCAGCACAAGCTAACATATTTTCAAGAGAGATTCAACAGGCATCGCTCTTGCCGCGTCCTGCCTGCAACCTAATCTTAATCCCGCTCCGTTAAGATGCGATTAACGCGCCATTAAATCGTCCCGCATCGCGCCTTTGTCCCGCCCTACTTTCTATGGCATGCGAGGCACAGGGCGCTGCCCCTGTTGCTCATAACGAGCTGGTAGTGCCCTTCCTTCGAGTATGGGTTGTGGCACGAGCCGCAGCCGACCATCCCGTTAAAAAAACGTATCTGCGGCGGCAGGTCGGAGATGTTCCTATACGCCCCGAAGTATTTGCGCTTGGCGTCCGCATAGGAGACGCCGATGGGGTGGCTCAACCCGATGCTGTTCTCGTTATGGTAATACCCGATGGCCGTCTGTCTGGTCTCCACGAGGCTGTCATTGGCGAAGAGCGCGTCGTGGCACGAGAGGCAGCGCAGCGACAGGTCGTCTATCTGGAGGTTGTCGAGCGACCGGTCGTTCTCGAGCGCTATGTACCTGCGCGTGGTGTCGCCGATGAGGTGCGCCGTGCCGATGCCGCCCGTGTGCGCCCCGCTTTCAAGGTCGTCGTGGCACGTTATGCAGAACCCCGGGCCGCCGGCCCTTCCCCGCAGATGGAAGTCGCCGTACCCGTCCCTGTGCGCGTAATGGCAGGTGACGCACGTCAGTTCACCCTTCCAGTCGAGCGGGTAGCCCGCCGGGACGGACATGGACGGCACCCTGTCCACCGGGTGCGAAAGCTCTTTCGCCTCGGTATGGCATTTGAGGCAGAGTCTTGAGATGTCGCTGAGGAATACGCGCGGCTCGCCCCTTCCCTCGGACGGCACGCTCAGGTGGCACTCAAGGCACCTGCCTGTAAAATCGTGGTAGTCGCTCCTGTTGGACCAGACGTATGCGGCGATGGAGAGCAATGCCGCCGCCACGGCGGCGATTATGTATCCTGTTCTCACGGGGTTATTCCTTGACCTTCACGGGGCCGGTCACGCGTTTGAGCTCCTCCACCCCGGCCCGGAGCTCTTCAACGGCGCGCGTCAGCTCTTCTTCCGGAGGGTGTTCTTCATTCATCAGCGCGCGGAGCCTCTCCTCGGCCCGTCCGATGTCCTCGGCCGCGTCCGAGGCTCCGCGCGCCCTGTGGTTGAGCGTCCTGGTCATGGCGTTGAGCTCGTCCGCGAGCGGCGCGAGCGCGTCCGCGCCCCTGAACCTCGTGTCCACGGTGAGATCGCCGGAGCCTATGGCCTCCATGCCCTTTTCAAGCCGGTAGATCGGCCCGGCTATCCTGTGGGAGAAGATGACCGATATGACGGCGGTGGCGAAGGTGACGAGGCCGAGTATCGCGGCGGTGTAATAGGAGGCGAATATCAGGGGGAATATCCCGACCTTCAGGTGGTACATGGTATAAAACGCCTCGCGGTAGGAGCTCCCCAGCTCGTAGGACGTATACCGGTAGAGCGCCTCGGCGAAGGCGAGCAGCCCAGCCACGGTAATCAGCAGCACCTTTACGCCAAAACGGAGGTTGAAGTCCCGGCTGATGAGCCGGGAGACGGGCTTGGAGTTATTCGTCATTTTCAACGGCCTCTTTTTATGATGGTCTGTCTGTATCGCGGCGGACGGAGATGGGGATGCCGGGGTGAGCCTCTAAGCGGACGGCTTCGGAGAAGCGCCGATACAATTATAGCGCGGCAATGCGCCTTGTAAAGCGGCGCCGTCTCTCCCCCTTGACTCGTAAGACCCGTTGGGTTATCTTCGTAATGCCCGCACGACGCCGCGACGGAGGGTTTGTAATGCAAAAAGACAGGCCAAAAGAAAAGATCGAAGAGACCATCGAAGTCCTGATGAAGGAGGGCAAGAGCTTTCCGCCGTCCGAGGGGTTGCGGAATTCCGCCCATATCAAAGGGATGGAGGAATACGAACGCCTCTACAAAGAGTCGGTCGAAGACCCGGAGGGTTTCTGGTCGCGCATGGCCGCGGAGACGCTCGATTGGCAAAGGCCGTGGACAAAGACCCTCGAATGGACGTTCGACAAACCCTCGGTCAAGTGGTTCGTGGGCGGCAAGCTCAACGCCTCTTACAACTGCCTCGACAGGCACCTCAAGACGTGGAGACGCAACAAGGCCGCGATTATATGGGAGGGCGACGACGGCTCATACAGGACCTACACCTACCAGCAGCTTGTCTACGAGGTGGGGCGGTTCGCCAACGTCCTCAAAAAGAAGGGCGTAAGGAAGGGAGACCGCGTGACCGTCTACCTGCCCATGATACCCGAACTCCCCATCGCCATGCTTGCGTGCAGCCGCATAGGCGCGATCCACTCGGTCGTCTTCGGGGGTTTTTCTCCGTCGTCCCTATCGAACCGCATAAACGACTCGCAATCCGCCTTCGTCATAACCTCCGACGCCGGGGTGCGCGGGGGCCGGCCCATCCCCATGAAGGAGAACTGCGACGCGGCCATCGCAAACTGTCCCACGGTCAAGACCGTCATCGTGGCGAGGCGCGCCGGCGCGTCCGTCAATATGGTTCCGGGCCGAGACACGTGGTGGCATGACGAGGTCTCGGCCCCGGACATAAGCGCGGCCTGCCCCCCGGAGGAGATGGACTCCGAAGACCCGCTCTTCATCCTCTACACGAGCGGCTCGACCGGCAAGCCCAAGGGCGTGCTCCACGCAACCGCCGGGTACCTGCTCTACAGCGCGCTCACCTTCAAGTGGGTCTTCGATTACAGGGAAGAGGACATATTCTTCTGCACCGCCGACATCGGCTGGGTGACCGGACACTCCTACATCGTATACGGCCCGCTGGCGGCCGGGGCGACTGCCGTCATGTTTGAAGGCGTCCCGACATACCCGAACCCGGACAGGTTCTGGGAGATATGCGAAAAGCACCGGGTGAACACCCTGTATACCGCGCCCACGGCCATAAGGGCGCTCATGCGAAGCGGCACGGAATGGGTGGAGAGGCACGACCTCTCAAGCCTGCGCCTGCTCGGCTCGGTCGGAGAGCCGATAAACCCGGAGGCGTGGATATGGTATCACCAGATGGTGGGCAAGGGCAGATTGCCCGTCGTTGACACATGGTGGCAGACCGAGACCGGCGGCATACTCATCACCCCGCTCCCCGGCGCGATGACGCTCAAGCCCGGGAGCGCGTCCAGGCCGTTCTTCGGCATCGTTCCAAAGGTATTGAAGGACGACGGGACCCGGGCCGGGACGAACGAGGGCGGGTACCTCGTGATAGAGCGTCCGTGGCCCGGCATGATGCGGGGGACTTACGGAGACCCTGAGAACAGGCGGATGAAGGAGGTCTACTTCTCGCGCTTCCCCGGCCATTACATGAGCGGGGACGGCGCGCGCGTGGACGCGGACGGCGACTGGTGGCTCATGGGCAGGATCGACGACGTGGTGAACGTATCGGGCCACAGGCTCGGCACCGCCGAGGTCGAAAGCGCGCTCGTCTCCAACACAAAGGTCGCCGAGGCCGCGGTCGTCGGGTTCCCGCACGACGTAAAGGGCGAGGGGCTCTACGCCTTCGTCGTAGTCAAGGAGGGGGTCAGGCCGGACGAGGCCCTCAAAAAGACCCTCGAAGAGCACGTAAGACGCGAGATAAGCGCCATAGCCAGGCCGGACAAGATACAATTCTCAGCCGGCCTCCCCAAGACCCGAAGCGGCAAGATAATGCGCCGCATACTCCGTAAGATCGCCGAGGGGCACACCGAAGACCTCGGCGACACCTCGACCCTCGCGGACCCCGGCATAGTGGACGCGCTGGTGAGGGAGAAGGTCTGAGTGGGAGGACTCCCCCTCTTGCCCGCGGCTTCATGCGGGATAAGAGGGGGCTGGGGGAGTTGGTCTTTTGTAGGGCACGGTGGAAAGACAACCCCTCCCAGCCTCCCCTTGGTCAAGCCTCGGGAAAAAGCCCCCGCGCCTTGACCAAGGGGAGGGGACAGCCCCCCTGCCTATCCATTAAATTCGCATTAATTTTTTCCTTGACACTTATTAATAATGGGGTATAATAAACTCATAAACCAGAAGGCGATAGGGCTCATGGCGGGCCTTGACGCCTTGGAAGGCGATGAGTGCCTCCTTGCTGCCGGCGTTCGGTGGTAAGCGTGGCATTTTTTTATTTCAAAATGCGCGCGGGTGGGCGCTAATACCGGCTCACGCAGGTGGGCCAGATTACCGGCTCACGCAGGTGGGCGCTAATACCGGCTCACGCAGGTGGGCCAGATTACCGGCTCACGCAGGTGGGCGCTAATACCGGCTCACGCAGGTGGGCCAAATTACCGGCTCACGAAGTAGTGGACGGCGAAAGCGAGTCCACCGTAGCGGCGACCCTGAACAGATTCACAAAGCAGCTCCATTGAAATCAACCAAAGAACTGAAAGGAGTCAACACATGAAGAGATTTATCGCAATAGCCCTTACGGCAGCCGTAGGGCTTACCGCGGGCTCGGCCATCGCGGCCAACCTGCCGGGTACGCCTGACAGCGACAACCTCGGCACATACGGCCAGATCAGCCCCTACTCCGCGATTACGGTAAGCGCCTACACGGTAGGCGCCGCTGCAAACGGCATCCAGGCCTCCCGTCATAACCTCGGCAGCCTTGGCAACTTCATCTCGGTGTCGGCCAGCGTAAAGCAGGCCCCTTCACCAGCCACCGCTAACAGCGATGCTGACGGCGGCGGCGAGGGCGGCGGTTCATCCGAGATATGCGTATTCTGCCATACGCCTCACCATACCGCAACCCATACCGCGACCGACATCACCAACGCGGACAGCGGCGCGGTGGTTTCTCAGACCTATGCACCTGCTCCTCTGTGGAACAGGCGCGGCGTTGCGACGACCTACACCGCGTACGGCGACACCATCGGCGGCACGACCGTCAACGTCCCGGGCGGCGTAACCCTCGCCTGCCTCTCCTGTCATGACGGCGTAACCGCCATCGACAACCTCGTAAACGCGCCGGGCGAAAACGGCATGAGGCACACCTACAACAATGCGTCACGCCGCATGTGGACCTTCCAGGATGCGGAGGGAGGCCCGGACGGGATCGACGCCTTCAAGATCGGCCAGGAGGACAGGCTGAACATCGGTAACGGCTCAGGCATAACCGCCGACCTCTCCAACGACCATCCGATGTCGGTCGAGTACAGCGACGGTCTCTTGGCTACCACCAAGAAGGCGTCGCTCAGGCTCAGGTCGACCGAGATATCCACCATCGACCTCGCGGCCGGCCTCGTCTTCTCGACCGGCGGCATCGGGCCAGAGCTCAGGAACAACCTCTCCCAGAACAACTGGGCGGTCAAGGGTTTCATATCCGACTCGGCGACCATCGAAGACCTCCTCAGGAACGGGAAGGTTGAGTGCTCGTCCTGCCATGACCCGCACTTCAAGAACCTCTCCAACAAGGACCTCTACAACAGCATGACTGGCGAGAGGGAAACCGGCGCCGGTTATGTTGTAGGCGGCAACGGCGGAGCGGCTGGCGACAACAAGGTCATCTCCAAGCAGGATGGTCTCTTCCTTCGCAGGGTCGGCGGCAACGCCGGTTCCGGCGTTTGCAGAACCTGCCACAACAAGTAAGAATTGCGCTGCGTTCTTGCTTGAAGCAACGAAAAAACGGGCTGGGAAACCAGCCCGTTTTTTTATATATTTTCACATTGCCGTCATTCTGATTTATTATCATCGTTCCCAGCACAGAGGCTGTGCCGCAATGCAAAAATCGGAGAAAAAACCTCTTTTTTCGGAGGGGTTTTACCCCTAAAATTTAAAAGAAATCGCGTATAGGGCATCGTGGAGAGCCTGTTTTTTTTACAAATACAATTGCGACACAGCCTCGGAGCGTGGGAACGATAGACATTGCGACACAGCCTCGGAGCGTGAGAACGATAAAGCCGCGGGGAATCCATGCCTCTGGCGGTTAAAATCTTTTAATAATGGACTAATCAATGATTTAGGCGCGGGACATATAATTATCGTAAAGCGCCGCGTTGCGCGGCGCGGTCCGTCCACTAACAACGGAGGTCTATCGTAAATGCCAAGCATTGCAAGAAAGATACTAAGCGCCCTCGCCATAGCGGCCTTTTTATCGGCCGCGCCCGCCGCGTTCGCCGCTTCCAGCGAGGCGGAGGCCGATGCAAAGGAGGCGGAGGCGCTCAAGGAAGTCGTCCTCCGTGTGAACGGGGCGGACTTTACCAGGGCGAATCTTGAGACGGCCGTGGCGAATCTCATGCCGAGCGCGTCATTCCATTCGTCGGTCTCGTCCGAGCGCAAGGGACAGATGCGCAAGGACGCCGTCAACGGCATGATCAACGACGAGCTGATCGCCGGGGAAGCGGCCAGGGACAAGGCGATAGCCGACTCGATAACCAGAAAGGACGTCAATAAGGAGATAGACGGCCTTGAGAAGAAGCTCCCCCAGGGCAGGACGCTCAAGGACGTGCTCAAGGCCAGCAAGATGAGCAAGGGCGAGTTGAAGGATTACTTGAGGAAGAAGCTCCAGTCCAAGCGGTATATCGAGAAGAAGACGGAGGAGTTCAAGGCTCAGGCCGAGGCAACGGTAACGGACGCCTTTATGAGGGATTACTACGATAAGCACCTCGAAAAATTCGAAGAGCCTGAGCAGATGCGGCTACGGGCCATCCTCATCAAGGCCGACCCTTCGGGCGGGAACGCCGTCTGGGAGGCGGCCCGCCAAAAGGCAAAGGGCCTTGCCGACAGGGCGCGCGGCGGCGAGGACTTCGTAAAACTGGCGGAGCAGTATTCAGAGGACCCCGGGGGCGCCAAAAACGGCGGCGACATGGGCTGGCAGCACAAGGGGAGTTTCCTCGAGGAGATAGACGCGGTCGCCGATAGGATGAAGACCGGCGAGATCAGCGAGCCGATTATGACCATCTACGGGTATCTCGTCGTCAAGGTGGAGGATGCCAAGCCCGCGGTGCAGAAAAAGTACGAGGAACTCAATACCGGGGGCCTCAAGCAGGAACTCGTCGCCAAGGAGCGCGGCCGGCTTGCCGAAAAATGGATCGCGGACATGCGCTCGGCGGCGAAGATCGAATATCTGGCCGTGGACGTAAAACCGGCGGAGGCAAAGCCCGCGGAGGAGAAGAAGCCGGCCGAGCCTGAAAAAGAGGCGCGGCAACCCGCGCCAGAGGCGAAGCCGTAACGGACGGCCGCGCGCAGCGGCTTCTAAGGCGTAATATTATGGAAGAAAAACAGGACATTCGTCAACGCCGCCGCTTGGCCGTCTCCCGTCCCAAGGCGGGGGCGGCCGCGCTTGCGGCCCTATGCGTCCTGGCCCTCTGGGGATGCTCCGGAGGGGAGAAGAAGGCCCAGGCCGATAAGGCGCGGCCCGCGAGCGTCACGATACCCGGTGACCCTGAGGCCGGACGCAGGGTCTACGGCCAATATTGCCACTATTGCCACGGCACCGAAGGCCGGGGCGACGGCCCGGTCTCCATCGGCATATCCCCGCACCCGGCGGATTTCACCACCGACGCGAAGAGGATGTCCAAGACCGACGCGGAGCTCTTCAAGTCCATAAGCGAAGGCATCAAGAGACAGATAGGCGGGGAGGCCATGTTCATGCCGTCATGGAAGGACATCCTGACCGAGCAGGAGAGGTGGGACGCCCTCGCCTACGTGAGGCTCCTGGAAAAGAAGGGCAAGGAGAAGAACGCCAAGGCCGCGGCCCGCTGACCCGGATTTTTGCAGCCGCCGGTTTATCGGCGTTTTCAAAGTCCCGCGCGCCTGGCCGTGCCCGACGGAATTCACAAAGCAGCTTTATCGCCGGATGATAATCCATAAAAAGGTGGCACAGCCCACCTACGAAACCCCCCTCCCCCCCGCCTTTGGGGTGAAAGGTATTTACAAAGTAGCTCTATTGTAAATCTCCCCCCCCGCCTGCCC
>JACRCM010000085.1 GCA_016219025.1 Deltaproteobacteria bacterium
ATTTACAAAGTAGCCCTATCTGTAAATCCGCGCTCCTCACTGCGGCGCACAACAAATAGAGCTACGACTTACAAAGTAGCTCTATCTGTGAAATCGTGCGCCATTCGTCGCTCCCCTATTTAATGGGGGCCTCGCATCTGGACGTTTTGACGACTGCGTCAGGCTGGTAAGGAAGTTATCCTTTTATATTGCCCGCCTTTGGCGAGCGGCCAGAGAGCAGCCCGCCCAAATTTTGACTTTTTCAGCAACCTGCTAACAGTATCCGCCTGAACGCGGCTTCGTCCTCCACCACCGCGTCCACGGCCAGGGCATAGACGGGCACCTTGCCGAACGCGGCCGCGTTCATCCTGACGCCGTCTTTTTCCGTGGTGACGATTGCCTTGGCTCCGGTCTTGAGCATGTCTTCCATGTCTGTTTGCGTGAACCAATGATGATCAGGAAAGACGAGCGTCCTTGCCACCTTGACCTTGAGCGCCGCAAGCGTCTTGAAAAACGGCGCGGGGTTTGCGATGCCCGCCACGGCGACCGCGTCGATTGCCTTGAGCGCGTCGGTTTTTAATATCCTGCCGTCTCTGAGATTAACGAACCCCGCGGCCCTGTAGGTGAAGCGCATGGACGGCGCATTGAATCCGTTGATGAGCGCCGCGTCTTTCTCCCCGCCGTTCTTTATCATCACCGCGTCCGCCCTGGCCGCGCCGGATACCGGTTCCCGCAGGATGCCCGCGGGCAGGAGGTGGCCGTTGCCAAGGCCCTCGTTGCCGTCGACGAGGAGCAGGTTCACGTCCCGGCCAAGCCTCACGTGCTGGAACCCGTCGTCGAGGATTACGAAGTCCGGCTTGAACCTCTCTACCGCGGCGCGCCCCGCCTTTACGCGGTCATGGCAGACCACGACCGGCACGCCCGGCAGGCGGCGGGCCATGAGGCATGGCTCGTCCCCGGCCTCTTCCGGGGACGCGAGCAAGGCGTCATAGTCCGACACTATGACGAGACCTTTTGTCTTTCTCATGTATCCCCTGCTAAGGATGACGGTCTTCTTGCCTTCTCTGCGGAGGATCTCCGCGGCGAGCAAGGCGAGCGGGGTCTTGCCCGTGCCTCCTACGGTTATATTCCCGATGGAAACGACCCGGCACGGCAGTCTTTGCGTCCGCAGTACGCCCGCTGAATAGAGGCCGAGCCGCAGACGCACCGCCGCGCCGTAGAAGAGCGAGAGGAGGTAGAGGAAGAAGTGCGGGAGGGAAGTTACCGCGTCCTTCCTCATCAACTCCTCGACCTTTTTTATGCATTGTCCTTTCATGCGCCCCGCATATACCGGCCGATTATCTCCACGCTTCTGGCCGCCGCGCCCCTATTCGCCTCGACGACCGAACGCGCGGCCTCGCCCATGCGGAGCCGAGCCTCCTCATCCGCGAGGAGCGTCTCAAACGCCTTTGCAAGTCCTGCTTCGTCAGCGGCCCTTATCCCGCCCCCCGCTGCCTCCAGCATCTCCGCCATGCCGAGATAGCTCGTAAGGCGCGCCCCGTAGACGACCGGCCTTGAGAAGAACGCGGGCTCAAGGAGGTTGTGGCCGCCTATGCCCGGAACTATGCTCCCGCCGACGAACGCGATATCGGTAAAAGACCAGACCGCCATAAGCTCGCCCATGGTATCGAGCATGACGCACGCGCCGGTAGTCCCGCTGGAGCGTTTTCCATAGTAGATGCCGGTCTTTTTGATAAGAGAGTCGACCTCGCCCCACCTCTCAGGGTGGCGCGGGGCGATGACGAGGCGGAGGTCTGGTCTGTTTTGCAGCAGGGCCTTGAAGACCCGGAGGATTATCTCCTCCTCTCCGGCGTGCGTGCTGCCCGCCGTTATGACGATATCGCCCGGTCTTATGCCGAGGGAGGCCGCAAGCGCGTCAGAGGCCGCCTTGTCCACCGCCGGGGCCGATATGTCGAATTTTATATTGCCGGTGGAGAAGGCGCGGTCTTCGCGGACGCCCGCGTCCACGGCCCGTTGCCGGTCTTCCGGCGTCCGGGCGCAGTAGGCGCTGACCGCGCGGAATACGCCCTTGAAAAAGAAGCCGAACCTCTTGAACCGGGCCGTCGACCTCTCCGACATGGTGCCGTTGACGACGAAGACCGGCACCCCGGCGGCGTTGAGCCTTAAAAAGGCATTGGGCCAGATGTCCTTCTCGACCGTGATGAACGCCGTTGGCCTTACTTTTCGTATGACGGCCTTGACCACCCACGAAAGGTCGAGCGGAAAATAGATGAGCGCGTCGATAAGCCCCCTGGCCTCCTGTTCGGCGACGCGCCTGCCCGTCTGGGTGACGGTCGAGAAGACGACGCGGACGTCCGGGTGCGTCTTTTTGAATAGGCGCAGCACCGGCAGCGCGGCCTTGGTCTCTCCCACGGATATCGCGTGGAACCATACGGCGCGGCCTCCGGCGACGGGCGCGAGCGTCCCTGCCTTATACAGGCCGAACCTCTCAAGGAGGCCGTCCCTGTATTTATGGACGGTCAGCATCTTGAAGACGAAGTACGGGGCCGTAAGGACGAGCGTTATATGGAGGAGTATGTCGTAGAGGAGGATCATCGCTCAAGGGGCGTCTTTGCGCGCGGCCATGCGTCGGAGCGCGACGTAAGTTCGATGAGCGCCGCCTCCAGTTTGACCCTCGCCTCTTCCATCTCGGCGCCGTTCGCGCCGGGGCTTACGCTAATAGGCTCGCCGTATATGAAGATCCCGCGGGAAAACGGCAGCGGCATGATGAAGGCGTCCCAGCTTGAAAAGGTTTTTTTTTTGACGCCCCGAAGGACATGGGGACTATCGGAAGGCCCGTGGCCCTGGCCACCTGCACCGCGCCCATCTGCGCCCGGAAGCGTGGCCCTTTCGGGCCGTCCGGGGTTATGGCGATGTCCCTGCCCGAACGCACGGAGCGGAGGATGCCCTTCAACCCCTGCATCCAGCCGCGCGACGTGGAGCCTCTGACCGACGCGATACCGAAACGCGCGACCGTCCGCGAGACGAGTTCACCGTCCCGCGAGCCGCTCACGAGTATGGTCACGCCCGGGCCCTCGTAGGAGAACGGCATCATCATCAGCCTACCGTGCCAGAAGGCGTATATGGAGTTCTGGCCGTTTCTCGCGCGTTCGCGCACCCATTCGGAATTCACGAAGCTAAAGCGCATGGTCGCGGCCAGACACCTTATTATCCAGAATGCGGCGAACGGCATGACCCGGACGCCGATGGTATCGAGGAGCTTCTTTTTCATGGGTTAAGGATAGCCGAAAATCGGCGAATTTGAAAGAGGATTCACTCGCTGAACTGCATCGCGTAGAGCCGGGCGTATTCGCCGCCTTTCGCAAGCAGCTCCTCATGTCTGCCCATCTCCCTTATGCCGCCGCCCCCGAGCACGATGATGCGGTCGGCCTTCCTGACGGTCGAGAGCCTGTGGGCTATGACGAAGGTGGTGCGCCCCTCCATGAGGTTGCCGAGCGCCTTTTGCACCTCGAACTCGGATTCGCTGTCCAGGGAGCTCGTCGCCTCGTCGAGGATGAGTATGGGCGCGTTCTTGAGTATGGCGCGCGCGATGGATACGCGCTGCCTCTCCCCGCCTGAGAGCCTCACCCCGCCTTCGCCTATGACGGTGTCGTATCCAGCGGGTAGCCGCGAGATGAAATCGTGCGCGTTGGCGGCCTTCGCGGCGCGGGACATCTCCTCGTCGCTTATGCCGAAGTCGCCGTAGGCGATGTTCCTGCGGATGGTGTCGTTGAAGAGCACGACCTGCTGGGAGACGATGGCTATCTGGGTCCGGAGCGATTTTAGCGTCGCGCCCCGCGTGTCCGCGCCGTCGAAGAGTATCGCGCCCTCCGCCGGGTCGTAGAACCTCGGTATGAGGTTCACGAACGTCGTCTTGCCCGCGCCCGAAGAGCCGACTATGGCCAAGACCTCGCCCTTCCTGACCTTGAGGTCGATGTCTTTGAGCACCCAGTCCGCGCCGTACCTGAACGAGACGCCCTTGAACTCGACGGAGTCGCGCACGCCGGCGAGCTCCGCGGCGCCGTCTTTTTTCTCGGTCTCGGCGGGCACGTCAAGCACCTCGAAGACCCGGTTCGCCGCGGCCATGCCCTGCTGTATGTTGAGGTTCACCCCGTTGAGGGCCTTTATCGGCTGATAGAACATTATGACGGAGGCGAAGAACGATATGAACGTCTCAGGCTTGAGCGTGCCGTTGCCGATGCGGTAGGCGGCGTACCATATCGTCACCGCGAAGGCCACCGCGCCGAAGGTCTCCATGAGCGGGGATGAGATGGAGCGCACCTTTATCGTCTTGAGCATGTATCTCGTGTAGCCGTCGTTCTCCTTCTGGAACCGGGCGGCCTCGTACCCCTCCATGCAGAACGCCTTGACGATGCGGACCCCGGCGATGGCCTCGTGCAGGAGCGCCGTCATCTGTCCCATCGTGACCTGGCCGTGCGTGGAGATGGACTTCATCCGCTTGCCGAGCTTTCTCATCGGGTAGAGGGAGAGCGGCAGGGCGATGGACGCGGCGAGCGCCATCCTCCAGTCGAGGCTTATGACCACGGCGCCGAGTACGACGATGGTGAGGCTCTGCTTGAGCACCGTGGCTATGGCCTCGGCGGTGGCCGTATGGAGGAGGTTCACGTCGTTCATCAGCCGCGAAATAAGGACGCCCGTGGGCGTGTCGCTGAAGTAACTCACCGGGAGCGTCAGTATGTGGCCGTAGAGCTTCTTCCTTATGTCCCTTATGACGCCCTGGCCTATGTAGCCCATGAAGTAGGACTGCCCGTAGGACGATATGCCCTTTACCAGCGCCACGATGATGATGACGAGCGGTATGGCCACGAGCATCTTGTCCTTGGGTATGGAGACGGCGTTGAACGGGATGACGTATGCGCCGGCATCGGCCCCGGATGAGAAGAGGAACTTCATCACCGGGCCGATGAGCCATGCCATCGCCCCGTTGGCGAGCGCGAAGCCGGCCATGCAGACGAAGGCCATTATGAGCGCCGTCCGGTATGGGGGAAGCAGCTTTAATAAGCGGATGTATGTGCGCATCTTGAATGGTTACGGGTTGCCGGTTGATACGCCGCGGCGCACCTTTCAATATACATTTTTTCGGCCATGAACATCAATGAAATTCGGAGGATTCAGGCGGGAGACGGACGCGGGAGACGCAGGCGGCGCACAAGCGCGGCCCTGTTCTACGCGGGCGAAAAAAGGGTTGGCTCTATCTGAGCCAACCCCCTGCTTTTTACCGCCTTGTAATTCTGCCGGGGCGAGAGGATTCGGCCTGGTTCGCCGCTCCCGTTCCCCTCTTTGGCCGCGCCGCTTCACTTCCGGCTCGCCCTGCGAGTTTTTAATCCCGCTCTTTTACTGCTTTGTAAATTTGGTCGGGGCGAGAGGATTCGAACCTCCGGCCCCCGCGTCCCGAACGCGGTGCTCTACCAGGCTGAGCCACGCCCCGATCAAAAGAGGTGCCTTTTACGGCAACAAGAATTTATAACATATACAGGCATGGATAGGCAAGACATTTCAACGGGCTGCTGGCGGTTTTATCCCGGCAATCATGGATGCGCCGCGAGGCCGCAGCCTATTCATCGCCGTAGAGCAGCCCGCCGCCGTGTTTTTTTATCAGGTCTGCGGTCTCCGCGTGGTTGTATGACCTGGCCACGCGCAGGGGGGTCCAGCCCTGAAAGTCCTTGGCGCGCACGTCTGCGCCGTGCTCGATGAGCACGAGGGCGGTCTCGGTATGGCCGAACCCGGCGGCGCTGTGCAGGGGCGTCCATCTGTTCCTATCCCTCGCGTTCACGTCCGCGCCGTGTTCGAGGAGGAAGGCCACCACTTCGGGGTAGCCCTTGCCCGCCGCCACGTGAAGCGCGGTAAAGCCGTTCCTGTCAGGCTCGTTGACGTTTATGCCCTGCGACATGAGTTCCTGTATCTGCTTGATGTCGCGGCTGTCGGCGGCTCCCGTCATCGTAAGGGCCGCGCACCCCCAGAGCCCGAGGCAGACGAGGAGCAGCATGGGAAGAACGGTTTTTAACCTTAAATGCCCCCTGCCCGCGTAAACGGTCTCTAACGCCTCCCCCTTCTTCCTTGACGTCTTCATCATGGCGGCCTCGCGTATGTTGCGCTCAGGGGTTCGGTTTGGCAAAGCGCCCGTCCGCGTATGGACGGACTGGCCGCGGTGATCCCCTCTCTTGCCCCTTGTCAAAAGCGGGAACCATTCCTTCAGTCAGCGCCGGGGGGCAGGCTTAACCGGCCTTCTTGCCGGTCTTGTGCACCTCGGCCTCGGTGACGTAGCCGGAGGCTATCTCCCTGAGCGCCGTGACGATAGACTTGTTTTCGGTCTTCACGAACGCCGGAGCGCCCTTCATTATCTGCCTGCCGCGCTGCGACGCCAGATGCACGAGCGTGAAACGTGACGGCACCTTCTTGAGACAGTCTTCGACGGTAATCCTTGCCATGCGCATCCTCCTTTTTTTTAATCCACGCCCACGCGCGGCGGGCGCGTTCCGGCTTGTTTAACCCATGTATGCGCCGAAGATAGCGCGCACCCGGGCCTCTGTCCGCTCCCTCTTAACCCTCTCGGAGACTATGACGGCCTTCAACTCCTCGAACGCGGTCTGGAGGTCGTCGTTTATAATCACGTAGCCGTAGTCGAGCGCCTTTCTTATCTCAGCGACCGCCTCATTGAGCCGTCTGTCGATCTCTTCGGGCCCGTCTTTTCCCCTTGCCCTGAGCCGTTCCCTGCACGCCTCTATCGACGGCGGAAGGATGAATATGTATGCGCCGCCGCTTATCGCGTCCCGGACCTTCGCCGCGCCCTGAACGTCGATCTCAAGGAGTACGTCCGCGCCCTCGGCCGCGAGGCGTTCGAGGTCCTTCCTCGACGTGCCGTAGCGCTTGCCGAAGACCCAGGCGTATTCGAGGAACTCGCCTTTCCTGATCATCGCGTCGAATGCGCCATCGTCAACGAACCAGTATTCCACCCCGTTCGCCTCGCCCGGCCTCGGCTGCCTGGTCGTGTATGAGACCGAATGTCTGAGGCCCGGAAACCAGTCCACCGCCATCTTGCACAGCGTCGTCTTTCCGGCCCCGGAGGGCGCCGAGACAATGTAGAGGATGCCAGTTCGCTTATCGGTCATCGGTTGTCGGCTTACGGTCACGGTCACGGGTCACGATTCCTACTCTATGTTCTGCACCTGCTCCCGTATCTTTTCCATCTCGCCCTTCATCTCGACGACGCTTTTGGTGATGGAGGCGTCGCTCGACTTCGAGCCTATGGTGTTTATCTCGCGGCCCATTTCCTGACATAGGAAGTCGAGCCGCTTGCCAGCCGGTTCGTTGGCGGCAAGGTATTGCCTGAAGAGCGTGGCGTGGCTTGCAAGGCGCGTAAGCTCCTCGGAGATGTCGCTCCTCTGAGCGAATATCCCGGCCTCTAAGAGGATGCGTCCCTCGTCGGCCTTGCCCGCTATGAGCTTGTCCATCTCGTCCCTGAGCTTGGCCCTGTATGAGGCGATGACTCCCGGGGCCCTGCCGGCGACGGAGGCCGCGTGCGCCTCAAGCGCAACGAGCCTTGAGAGGAGGTCTGCGGCAAGGGCCGCGCCCTCCTTGGAGCGCCAGTCGTCCACCTGGTCGAACGCCGCGAGGAGCGCCTTTTTCACCGGTTCCCAATCCGCCTCGGCGTCGGCGGTCTTTTTCTCGCAGGTGAAGATGTCATTTTGTTTCAAGAGGAGCGGGACGTCCACCTCGCCGCTGACGCCCAGCTCCCGCTTGAGCGCCTCGCCCGCCTCGACGTAGAGTCTGGCCATAGCCAGGTTGAGCCTCAGGCCCGGGGTCTCCGTGGAGACCGTGTTCAGGTATATCGAGAACGACCCTCTGCTGAACCTCCGCTTGACCTCGTCGCGCACCATGGCGTCAAGACCTGCAAACCTCTCCGGCAGCCGCAGGTTGAGGTCGAGGAACCGGTTGTTGAGCGCCTTTATCTCTATTGAATACGCTCCCTGCCCCGCGGCGAAATCAGCCCTGCCGTAGCCTGTCATTGATCTGGGCATCGTTATCCCCTGCCTGTAGCGAATGCGTAACGCCTTCTTATGCCGGCAAGGATGCCGATCATCCGCTCGGTCCTGTAATCCGGGTATGTCCAGGGGAGCGGCTTGAAGGAATTACCCGTATAAACGAGCGTGAGGTCGGCGTATACCCCTGAGCCGATGTATATCCTGTGCGCGAAGTCCTTGCACGACGCAAGGATGAACCTCGGGAGCGCGATTATACCGGGGTCTATGTTTACCCCGCGAGCGCCGTCAGCCGCCGCGAGCGCGTCTTCGAGCCCGTTGGTGAATGTCTTTATCCCGGCCAGCGCGTCCTCGCCGACGAGCGTTTCAAATGAGCAGACGCGCCTCTGAAGCCCGTGCCCGAATTCCTCTTCGTAGTAGGACGTGGAGTCAAACGGCAAGGGCTCGCTCAGGAAGTCCAGCGGGCCGAATCGAACTCTGAGCGCCTCAAGCGTCCCGGCGAAGAGGCCCGGCACGCCGGTAAAGACGCTCGTCACGAGCTTGACCTTCGGAGTATTGCGCGGCCTCAAGCGGCCCCCTCAGTTTTGCGGCTTTATCTTCAGCCCCGCTGCCACCGCCGAGAGGAGCTCGTCCGGTGCCACCGTGGCGGTGCCCACCTTGCCCACGACCACGCCTCCCGCGAAGTTCGCAAGGACGGCGGCCTCCCTGTAGGCCGCGCCGGAGGCGAGGGCCAGGGCCAGCGTGCCGATGACCGTATCCCCGGCGCCGCTTACGTCGAAGACCTCTTTGGCCACGGTCGGGATGTGGGTCTCGCAGTCCTGCTCGAAGAGGCTCATGCCGTGCTCTCCGCGCGTTATGAGGAGCGCGGCGCATCCGAGCTTGTTGAAGAGCACCTCTCCTGCCCTGTGGAGCGAGGCGTCGTCCTCTATCTCCACGCCGGACGCCTGGGACGCCTCAAGGTTGTTCGGCGTCACCACGGACGCGCCGGCGTAATATTCAAAGTGCTCGACCTTGGGGTCGATGGCGATGGGCTTGCCGAGCGCCCGGCACATGCCGATGGTCTCCTCCACGAGCGGCCTCGTCACCAGCCCCTTGGCATAGTCGGATATCACCGCCACGTCCACCTCCTTGACCGCCTTTGCGATGTAGGAGACGACCTTCGCGGTGCACGCCGGGTCTATCTTGTCCTTCTTCTCCCTGTCGAACCGCACGACCTGCTGGCCGTGCGCTATGACGCGGGTCTTGATGGTCGTCGGCCTCTTGGCGTCGACGATGATCCCGTCCGTCGGGATGGAGCGCTCCTTCAGGACGCCGAGGAGTTTTGCCCCGTCCTCGTCCCTGCCGATGACCCCGGTGACGAGGGAAGAGCCGCCGAGGCTGTGTATGTTGTTTACGACGTTGGCGCTGCCCCCGAGCATGAGGGACTCGGACGTCACCTCGACCACCGGCACCGGCGCCTCCGGGGAGATGCGCCGGACCTTGCCCCAGATGAAGTGGTCCATGATGAGGTCGCCGATGACGAGCACGCGCGCCTTCTTGAAGCGGCCGATAAGGGCCTCGGCCCTCTTGAGACTGAGGAGTTTATGCATAAAAGGTGGACAACGGTTAAGAAATCCCTTCCATCAATTCGAGGAATGCGGCTACATTCCGCTCTATGGTGTATCTCGCGGCGATCTCCCTGGCCGCATCGCCTGCCTTCGCGCGAACGCCGTTATCGGTCAATGCCAGAACCCTCTCGGCAAGACCTGCCGCGTCCATGGGGTCGTCGATTACCGCGTTGTAGCCCGCCGGAGAGAGTATCTCGGCGGCACCGTTGGCCTTTGACGTGATGACGGGCAGCCCGGCCGCCATGGCCTCCAAACAGGCGTTGCTGAAGGGTTCGTATATGGACGGCAGGACGAATATGTCGCCCGCCTGATAATATTCCGCTGCCCCCGCGACCGGCCCTTTGAATGCCACCCTGTCGCCGACCCCGAGCCGCGCGGCCTCCCGCAGATATTTCGCGGGGCGGCCTTTCCCGATGACGAGGAGCCTGATGTCGCCCTTGTCCCGCAGGAGGCCAAGGCCGCGAACCGCGGTCATAAGTCCCTTCCTCTCGAAGCCTGAGCCTACGAAGAGGAGTAGCAGCGCGCTATCCGGGATGCCGAGAGAACGTCTTATCTCAGCGCGTTTACCGGCGTTGACGGCGGGCGCGTCCAGACCATTATATATAACACATATCCGCTTTTCTGGCAAACCATAATGCCTTATGATGTCCGCCTTGACCATCGCGGAGTTGGCAGCCACCTTCTTGAGCCTCGCGTCGGAAAACATCCTTTTCTCAAGGTGCAGCAGGACGGCGTGGAGCGGGTTGAGCCTTATGATGAGGCGCTTCAGCGGGGATACGGTCAGTCCCCTCCGCATGAGCCATTCCCTGTGGCAGCCGTCGCCCGCGCGGTATATGTCCTGACAGTATGTCCGCTCAAGGCTTATGACGCAATCGGGCCTGACCTTGTCCACCAGCCTCGCGGCGTTGTGCGCGAAGCACAGTGGTTTTAGAAAAGACGGCCCCATGACCCTGACCCTGTGCACGGCCACGCCCGGCCCTTCGGGCCACTCGGTTGAGAAGACCTCGAGCGTGTGCCCACGCCGCCGGAGTTCCGCCATGAACCTTCTGAGGAAGACTTCGGCCCCGCCGTATGGCGAGTATTTGTATCGTATCAAACCTATCCGCACGCGAATGCCCCAAAAACAACGGAGGATGGCGGCTAAGCGCCCCATGCCTCCCGCAGCTTATTAAACGCCTCGAACGCCTCAGCCGCGTTCACCTCAGCCGCTGACCCGCCCTTTTTCAGTATTATATGCGGCACGCCCCAGGGAGACCAGCGTCTAACGCCGGTGGTACCCCAGATTGTGAGTATCGGCTTGCCGAGCCCGGCGGCTATGTGCATGGCCCCGCCGTCGCAGCATACCACGCAATCGGCAAGGCTCAGCGCCGCGATAAGTTCACCGAGCCGCTCAGTCCTGTAGGAGACCGGCTTTTTTTTCATGGACGAGGCGAGCCATTCGGCGTCCTGATCGTCCCCGGGGTGTAGCGGGTTGTTGCCAGCGCCAGGAGACCACAGGAGCAGGATGCGGCAATCGAAGGCCGATTGTATCATATCCCCGAGTTCGCGGAACCGTTCTCTGGGCCACTTGTTTTGAGACCGCCTCGACGAGATGTGGAAGGCTATGAGCCTCTCGCCCTCTCGCGCACCGGCGTCCCTGAGCCGCCCGGACGCCTCATCCGCATCCGTTGCGCCGGGCCGGAGCACGAGCGACGGGGCCGCCCCGGTGACGCCGAGCGCGGAGACGAGCCTCATCATGGCCTCCACCTCGTGCATTGGAGACGCTGGCGGGGCAACGGGCCGGTTGTAGCAGATCGACGAGCCGCGCTCAGGCGAGATGCCTATCCGCTCCTTTGCGCCGGTTGCAAACGTATATCTTGCGAGCCTCGCGCTCCATGCGTAACTGCATCCTATGGCCGCGTCAAAGGACGCGGCGCGGATGCGGCGGATTTCTTTAAGATTGTTGAACCATACGCCTGTGCGTCCTTTGCCGCCGGAGTGTTTCCATTTTTCGTAGACGTAGACCTCGTCCACGTCCGGGTTGTTCAGTATCACGTCGGCGTTGTACGAGTTGACGAGCGCCGCGATGCGCGCGCGAGGCCAGCGCAGGCGCAGCGCCCTGATGGCCGGGGTCGTGCAAACGAGGTCGCCGATGTTGTCGCGGCGGATGAAGATGACGCTTTTTATGTCCATCGCCTATGCCGCATCGCGCCCCGGTATGACGTTGAAGACCCGCTTCATCACGTCGTCAACGGTTATCCCGGCCACGCACCTCCTGTCGCCGTACCTGCACTCGTAAGGCGCTCTGAAGGTGTGCGAGCACGGGATGCAGCCGACGTCGTTTCTCTGGATTATCTGCGCCTTCCCGCCGGTCGGCCTCTGGTCGATCATATTGCACGGCCCGGCGATGTCGATGACCGGCACACCCAGGGCGTCGGCCATGTATATCAGTCCCGTATCGACGCCTATCATCAGGGAGAGTCCCTTTATCAGCGCCGGGAGTTCCTCAAGAGAGGCACCGCCGCAGAGATTCTCCACGCGCCTGTTCTTGTTTATCGACCCCGCTATCTCGATGGCCAGCGGCGCGTCCCTTTCCGTACCGAAGAGGACGATGGCCGCGTCCGTCGAGGCGATGACCTCCCTTGCAAGCTCCGCGAAGTTCTTCCTGCCCCAGTCCTTCATGGCGTTGCCGGTAGAGAGCGCGATGCCGACGAACGGCTCATCCGCGTCCCTGAAAAAACCCGCGAACCTGGCTGCGGCGCCGGGCGGCGGGTAGACCTCCTTGGCCGTGTTTTCGCATTTGGCGATCCCGAACGGGCGGAGGGCCTCAAGGTACGTCTCAAGCGCGGTCTTCGGGTAGAGGTGGTAGACGAGGGCGGTGTTGAAGGTGAGCAGTTCCTTGAGCGTCCTGCCGAGGTAATCCGGGTAGACCGAGACCCGCTCAGGTATCATGGCCCAGAACGCGGCGAGTATATTCGTCGCGTTGGGCAGGAGGATGAGCGCAGCCGAGTAATCTTTTTTACGGAGGGAACGGGCGAGCATGAGCTTGCCCATAAGCCCCTTCGTCTTTTTTCTGTCGATTATTATTATCTCGTCTATGTGCGGGTTGTGCCGGATTACAGGCTCCGAGACCCAGTCGATCGCCACGCCGAGCCGCCATGACGGATGGACGCGCTTTATCTCGCGGAATACCGGCGTGGCGCAGATCATGTCGCCGATCTTAGCGGTCTGGAATACCAGTATGGAATCCCGTTCGCGCCTCTTTCCCCGTCCGCCGCAGAGGCGCGAGAGGATGAAGACGAACGGATATGTCATATAGGCGAAGAGGAGATATATCAATGATTAACCCCTGAGAGCGTCTCGTCGAAGACGTTCGATACCGCCGCGGCGTATTTCTCTATCCCGAATTCCGATATGACCCGTCTCCTGCCCGCCTCGCCCAGCGCGGTCATGGCCTTCCTGTCCGAGGCGAGTTCCCTGAGCGCCGAGGCTATGGCGGACGCCCTGTCGCCTTTGTCGGCGAGGACGCGGCCCGTCTCTTTGTCCAATATCATCTCCGCGGCCCCGGCCACGTTGAAGGCGATGACCGGCCTGGCCGAGAGCATGGCCTCCATTATGACTCGCGGGAAGCCCTCTTTTTCAGAGGGTAGGACGAATATGTCCATCGCGTTTATATAGGATAGGGCGTCGTTGGAAAACCCGGTAAAGCGCGTCCTCTCCATGATGCCGAGCCTTGCGGCGGTCTCCATGAGCGCGTCTTTCTCAGGGCCGTTGCCCACGACCACGCAAAACGCGCCTTTTTGCATGGAGGCGGCCTCAAGGAGGAGCGCCACCCTTTTTCTCTTGATGAGCGAGCCGACCGTGCCTATTACGAGCGTCTTTTCATCGGCGCCGAGTTCTTTCCTGACTTCATCCCGGCCACGCGCCGGCCTTGCCGTCACGTCTATCCCATTGTATATGACCGCGCATTTCGATGGAAGGACTCCGCTCGCCGTAAGCCCGTCGCGCACGCCGTTTGACACGCAGATAACCCGCGCCACGAGCCTGTTTACGGCCTCGGCCTCCACCTGATTGAGGCTCGTCTCTATCCTCGCGTGCTGGATGCAGGGGATGCCGGCGGCGTTGGCCGCGATTATGCCCTCAAGGTTGGAGGATGGCTGGTTGTTCATGTAGAGGAGGTCGAACCCGCCCTCCCGGATGACATGGAGTATGCGTCCGGCGTCCGGCATTATCCTGGACTTGAAGTCGAAATAGAAGAGATACTTTTTCTTCAGGCCCGGGCAGAGGAAGAAGACCGAGCGGGCCGTCTCTCTTAGCGCCTTCATGCCTGCCCCTGGGCGCGTCTGGTCGAGTTGAATGAACCTGACTCCCAACCTCTCAAGCTCCGTCTTAACGTCAGACCCTTCGCCTTTTTTGTAATTATTATAAAAGAGCGCGCTCATGGCGTATCTTTTTTTGTCTACGCGGCGCACAAGCTCGATGAGGCTGTTGGTGCCGCCTCCCCACTCCTTGCCTGTGTCGAGTATGAGTATCTTTTTGGCGGCCTGCCCAAATTTCGAGTTTTTCAGCAACTTTTTGGCATCCTATCCGCGTCCGAGCCGCGAGATTATCGTCTCAACCGCCGCCGAGACCTCGTCCACGGTTATCGCCTCCATGCAGCGCTGGTACGCGCACTTCTTGCTTACGCACGGTTCGCACGCGCGCGGCTTCTGTATGACGACGTGCCTGTCCGTGTCGTAGAGCGGCCCGGTCTTTCTTGCGTCGGCAACGGCGTATAGCGCCACGACCGGGGCGCCAGCGGTTATCGCCACGTGCATGGGGCCGGTGTCGCCGGTCACGAGGCACTGGAGACGCCTTATGAGGGGCGGCAGCTGCGCGAGCGGGAGCCTGCCTGCCGTCACGATGACGCCGTTGCCTATGCCCTTTGCGATGCCTTCGCAAAGTCCGGCCTCCTGAGGCGAGCCGGTGAGTATTATCTTTGCCGACGGGTGCGCCGCGAGGAGCCGTTTGCCGAGCTCGATATAGCGGTCAGGGAACCACTGCCTGCTGATAGTCGATGCGCCCGGCTGAAAGCCTATGGCGATGCCGTCCTTGCTCAGACCGTTTGCGTGGAGGAAGCCCTCCGCAGCCGCGCCGGTCTCCTTGTCGACGAAGAGTTCCATCCGCAAGTCATTGGTCTTGCACCCGGCAAGGGCGGCGGTCATCAGGCGCGCCTCTATGCCGTGCCCCAGGTCTTTCCAGCCGAGCACGGGCGTCCTGTTGGAGAGGAGGAAGTTGAAGGCGCTGTCGTTCGGGAGCTTGAATATGAAGCGCGCGCCTGAGAGCCACGCGAGCGGGGTTGCCTGCGGTTCGTTCCCGTGGAATATCAACGCGAGGCCGGGTTTGAAGGCGCGCAGCGCCTTGGCCGTGGCGTAGAACCTCTTCCAGCCCCCGTAATAGGGGACGGCCCTGTCTATGTACGGGCTGTTTGCGAATAGCTCCATATTGGCGTTGTTGAAGAGCGCCGCTATGTGCGCCCTCGGATACGCCTTTCTCACGGCGCGTATCGCGGGCGTCGAGAGGAGCGTGTCGCCTATGGCCGTTGATGAGATGATGAGGATGTTCCGTGCCGCGCCCGGCGCGAACGCCTCGATGGAGGCCGGTCTCCGGTCGAGCGCCTTGAGAAGTCTCAGGGACAGGTAAATGAGCGTATCGAGCGGGCGAAGAGCCATGCCTTAACGTTTGATCCTCGCGTAGACCCCGGCCAGCACCGGGTTCGTGTATATCATTAGTCTCGTCTTGAACCACGCCACCCCGTCCTTCGCCGGTATCCGTTTAATCTCCCGGAGGCCGTCTCCGGGCCTGACCGTGCCGAAGCGCGTGGTGAAGAGGCCGGAATACCCGGCCTCCCGCGCCATCTCAACGGCCTTTTTGCTGTGGCGTCCCTTGGGCCAGCAGAGGTGGGAGCAGGGGGTGCCAAGCTCGTTCTCGATGGTCTGCTTCGACGAGCGGAGTTCCAGGCTGAGCATGTCGAACGGTATCGCGTCGCACAGGCAGTGCGTGGCCGTGTGCGACTGGAACTCGACCAGGCCGCTCTCCCTCATCTCCCTCGCCATTGCCCAGGTCAACACCGCCTTGTTCCACTGCCCGCCGGCGATAAGCTCCTTGGCCCCTTGATGCGAGGGGCATTTGATGAGCGCCAGGTCTTGCGGTGGGCCCGACGCCGTAGCCTTGCTCGCCCAATCGGTCACTATGAAGACGGCGGCCTTTATGCCGTAGCGTTTCAATATCGGCCATGCGTGCACATAGTTGTCGAGATACCCGTCGTCGAAGGTGACGGCCACGCACCGCTCCTTCGGCTTGAACTCGCCCCTGATGAAGGCGGCCACCTCGTCGAGCGAGAGCGTGCGGAAGCCCGCCTCCTTGACGTGGCGCATCTGCGCCTCGAAGACCTCAGGCGCGACCGTGATCATATCCCCCTTGTTGGGGTTTACGTGGTGGTACATGAATACTGGAAGCGTCGGCATAAGTTCACCTCGTCTCAGGATGTGTGTGTCCGCGCCCGCCGTTCCTCAACAAGCCCGCTATAGAGCGCAAAGAGCCTCTCGGCCATCTTATCGGTCGAATATTCAGCCTCCACCATCGCGCGCCCGGCCTCGCCCATGCGCCGGAGCGCGTCCCGGTCGAGGAGGAGTTTCGTTATGGCGTCGGCGAGCGCCGCCGGGTCTTCGGGCGGCACGAGGAGGCCGGTTGCGCCTTCGCGCACGACCTCCGGCACCCCTCCCACCGCCGAGGCGACGACGGCCTTTTTCATGGCCGACGCCTCGAGTATGGACGTGCCAAGCGCCTCCTGAAGGGTCGGCAGCACGAAGAGGTCAATGCCCTTGAGCACCGTCGGCACGTCGGGGCGGAGTCCGAGGAGCCTGACCCGCTCCCCAACGCCGAGTTCCCTGATCCTTGCCTCGATATTCTCCTTCTGCGCCCCGTCCCCGGCGAATACGAAGACGCAGTCGGGCACAGCCTCTATGATGCGTGGCATGGCGTCGAGGAGCACGTGGTGCCCCTTCTTGCGCCTGAGGATAGCCACGACTCCCACTACGAGCGTATCCCTGCCCACGCCGAGTTCGTCCCGGAGCGTATTCTGCGTCGAGTCCGGGTCGAACCTTTTAAGGTCCACCCCGGTTGGCACGCACACGACCCGGCCCGCGTCGATACCCTTGTCCTCGACGAGATATTTCCTCACGAACTCGCTCACCGTGACGACCCTGTGGGGCAGGCGCGAGTAGGTTATCCGCGAGGTTATCGGCAGCGCGAGGTGCCGGGTGCGGACGACTACGGGCCTTCTGGACGAGAGCCTGCCCGCTATCGCGCCAAGGAGACTGTCGTCCCCGCTGTGCGTGCAGACGCAGTCCACGGCCTCGGCCTTTACAAGCCGCATGATGAAGCGCACCGCCGAGACGTCCCGGTTGGAGCGCATCTCGTGGAGGACGACCTCTATACCGGCGTCAGTCGCGCGCTTGCGGAGCTTGCTTCCGGGCTTGCAGAGTATTATCGGACGCGCCCCGAGCCGCTTTAGACCCAGACACTCATGGAGCGTCCTGTTCTCCTGGCCGCCCCATCCGAGGGACGATTCCGTATGTAATACAGTGAGCATTGTCCAGGGTAGTTGCCGATTCGTCGGCGTACTTAAATAAGTTATCGGCAGATATGGCAAATATCATAAGGGGGTATGCGCCGGGCCGGGTTTAGAGTCCGTGACTCAGGTCATGCGCTCGAGCCTGACGATTATATGGTCGCCAAGCAGGGCCTCCCTGGAGGCGAGGAGTCTTATCAGGGCTGCCTTCCTCTTGTCCCTTTCAAAAAAGAGGCCCGCGAGGTATATGGCCTTTAGCATCAAGTAGACAAATAGGGCGGAATTTTTCTTCCGGGAGGCCGCCACGTCCTTGACTTCAAGGCCGTTTTTTCCGCCGAGTCCGATGATGTCAACGAGCGAAATCGGATTATATACGATGGCGTCCCAGCCCTTTCCAGCGTCGATCGTCCTTATGGGCTTGAAGGCCGGGAAATAGCCCCTCTGAAAAAACGAGAGCCGCGAGGCCGCGTTCAGGACGTTTGGCGTGCTTATCACCGCGCTGCCTCCGGGCCTGAGCACGCGGCTGAACTCCCTCATGAGCGCCGCGTGGTTTTCAAGGTACTGCATGGACTCGCTGCATAGCACATAGTCGAAGGAGCCCGCGCAAAAGGGCAACGGCGCGTTGAGGTCGGCCCTAACGAATGCGCCTTTTGCCCCCGGCGTCTCATAAAGGTCCATGGAGATAACATGAAACCCCTTCTCCCGGAGCGCCGAGGCTAACGCGTCCGTGCCTGAGCCGGCGTCAAGGAGCCTGCCGGGCCTGAGCCTTTCGATGAACCTTATGGTCTCCCTCTGATGGGTCTTCAAATGGGTTATCGGTTATGGAAATTCTGATTTATCCTGTTTTTGTCATTGCGAAGGGTAAGACGTTATCCGTTATCGGTTATCAGTGGATGGTAAAAAACATGTCTTTATCCTTCACGGATAACCGATAACCGGCAACCGATAACTTGTTCACAATGACAGGTCATTGAATAAATCGCAGGTTCCTTGGTTCGTCACGGCTTCATGGACAGCGCCTCAAAGACCACCGTCAGCACATCTTCCGGCGTTATTTCGTCGAGGCAACGGCTCTTTTTAGTGCCGTTGCAGCCGTCCTTGCCGCATGGGACGCAGTCCCAGTCCCGCTGGATAACGCGGTGAGCGCCGAACCGTTGCGCGCCGTTTTTAAGCGGGTACGGAGACCGCGCCCCGCCCGGCTTCTTGGATGCCGCCGCCCATCTTGCGGCCTCCCGGTTGTCCCACGGCCCCCAGTCAAATGCCCCGGACGGCCCGAATAGGGCGACGACCCTCGTCCCGGTTGCCGCCGCGATGTGCATGGGCGCGGAATCCACGCCGAAGAATAGCGCGGCGCGTCTGGAGAGGGCGGCGAGGCCCTTGAGCGTGAGAGCGCCGGAGAGGTCGGCTGGTTCCGTCCGCATGAGACGGACGATGGCGGCCGTCCTTTTCCTCTCCGCCTCGGCCGGGCCGGCGGTGATTACGGCGCGCAAGCCCTTTGACTGTATGGCGTCGAGCACCTGTGCCATTCCCTCGTCAGTCCATGCCTTGAAGAGCCAGCGCGACGTGGGGTGGCAATGGACGAACGGAACGCCTTGCGCGACGCCCGCCTCCGCAAGCGCTTTGCCGGCCGCCGCGTCGTCTTCGGCTGACGTATATATGTCCACGCTAAGGTTGGCCGTGGTTATCCCGAACGCCGCGCCTATGCCGAGGTCCCGCAGGACTGTGTGCGCCCTTGCGCCCGGCCTTTCGGCAAGATGGGTATAGAGACGCTTCTTGCCCGCGAACCCCGCCCCTCCGGGGTCGTAGCCGAGCCGGTAGCGCGCGCCCGATAGGAACCCGATGAGCGCCGGTCTGTCCCCGCCGGTAAGGTCGACCGTCATCTCGAAACGCCGTTCGTGGAGGCGCTTTACGAACCCAAGCTCCGCGCCCATGCGCCGGAGGGCCGAAGCCCCCTTTATCGTCCTGTCAAAGGCTATGACCCCGGCAAGGAGCGGGTTGCCCGTGAGCATCTCTTCCGTGCCGGAGTTTACAAGGGCCGATACGGCCGCGCCCGGGAAGTTCTCCTTTAGCGCCCTTATGGCCGGCACCGTAAGAAGCACGTCTCCTATGTGGCGGAGTTTTATGACGAGGATATTTTTTACGCCGTCGAAGTTGTTCAAATAGGTGCGTCCTCCGGCGTTTATCTCCCGCCCTTGTCCATCTCCCAGAGTTTGGCGTATTTGGCGAGGGTGTAGGAGGCGTAGAGCGCCGAGAGCATTATCCCGTGAACCCCGTCGAGGAACCCGAGCTTCAGGACGTACATCTTGAAGAAGGTGAACGGCGGACGGAGGAGCATGTCGCTCACCCCGGCCTTTTTGCCCTCGCCGCGCATCTGGGCCGCGGCAAGCGTTGAATACCTCTGCATCCGCTGGAGGTAATCGGCCACGTCCCGGTATGTGCGGTGTTCGAGGGGGTTTTTCAGGCGGCCCGTGGCCCCCTCGACCTCGACGGACTCGTGCACCGCGCGCTCCACCCATGCGCCCGACGTCTTCCTGTAGAGCCGCAGGTTATAATCCGGCCACCACCCGCAGCGCCTTATCCAGCGTTCGCCGAAGTAGTTCTTCCGGGGGACGTAGTAGCCCGCCTTGCCCGCGTCCTCCATCGCCTCTTCGATTTCCCGGCGGAGCCCAGGGGTCACGCGCTCGTCCGCGTCAATGTTGAGTATCCACTCATTGCCCGCCCTCGCGGCGCACAGGTTCTTTTGAGCGCCGAAACCGAGCCATGCGTCGGAGGAGACCTTTGCCCCGTAATGGGCGCATATCTCCAGCGTCTTGTCGGTGGAACCTGAGTCCGACACTACGATCTCGTCCGCCCATTTGACGCTCTCAAGGCACGCGCCTATGTTCGCCTCTTCGTTAAGACAGATGACGGTGACCGAGAGTCCGGGTCTATTTGTCCGCTGGTTGTCCACGGCGTGGCCTGGCGCGCCTATCCCAGCGGCACGGCCTCGTCTATGAGCATCACCGGGATATCGTCCTTGATGGGATATTTTATCCGGCAGCGCTCGCACACGAGACCATCCTTGCCGTCGTTGACCGCGACCTTGCCCTTGCACTTGGGGCACGCGAGTATGTCCAGGAGTTCCTTGTCTATGGCCATATATCATTCCTCCGAATGCTTTTTTACCGGGTTCTACGCGAGGTCTTCCGCGTCTGTCCTGCGTCCGCCCATCCGCAGGTATTCGACGCCTCCGATGAGGCTTACTATCGCCATGATGGCGAACCACATGAGGGAGAGCGTCAGCGCCTGTTCCTTGCTTGCGCCGACCATGGTAAAGAGATATACGAACGCGCCCTCGCGGATGCCGAGGCCGGAGAGCGATATGGGCAGCATGGATATGGCGGTGGTGAGCGGTATGAACAGGAAGAAGTAGCCAGCGCCCACGCCGAGCCCAAGCTCGGACCCGAGGAACCAGTATCCGGCGATGACCCCGCACTGCACGAAGAGCGAGCAGACGAACGCCTTGAAGAGGATGTCTTTTCTGCCCTTGTAGCTCATAAGGACGTTATAGAAGGTGTCGATCTTTTTGTTTATGCCGTAGAAGTGTATCCGCGCGAGCATCCTCATTACCCAGTTGTGCAGGGGGCTTATCCAGAGGAACAGGCTGCCCGCCACGAATCCGCCTATCACAAGCGCGAAGAAGAAGGGAAGCCCGGTGCCCGCGATAAGCGGGTAACCCGATATGAGGGCGATGGACGTAACGGCCATGAGCGCCGTGAACCCCGAATACCTGTCCATGAATATCGAGGCGAAGGAGACGTCGCCCCGGCCCGAGGACTTGAAGAGGAAGTAGCCCTTCACCAGGTCTCCGCCCACCATCGTCGGGAGGAAGTTGTTGAAGAACATCCCGATGAAGTATATGGAGAGGAGTCTGAGATACCCCACGTCCATGTCCTTTTTTAGGATTATCGACCAGCGCAGCGTCGAGAGGCTCTGCGTGAATATCAGGATGAACGCGACCGCCACTACGGAGAGCGGCCTTACCGACGCGGCGGTCTTATAGAATAGCGCCAGATCGACGTTGCGGAAGAGCGCCCAGAGTATCACCGCGCTTATGGCGATCTTTATAGCCGTCCCGAGCGCGCCTCTCATCTCTTCAATACCTTCCTTACGGTATATATGGGTTTGCCCTGGGACTCGTGATAGACCCGCGCCAGCATCTCTCCAAGAAGCCCCAGGACCACGAGCTGCACCCCGAGGATGATGAGGAGGACGCCGAGGATCAAGAGCGGTCTTCCGCCTATGGACTGGCCGAGGAATATCTTGGCGAAGCTGAGATATGCCCCGATGGCGAAGCCGAAGAACCCGAGGAGCAACCCGACGGAGCCGAACGCGTGTATGGGCCTCGTGGAGAAACTCTGGAGGAACTTCACGGTGATGAGGTCGAGTATAACCCGGATCGTCCTGGAAATCCCGTACTTCGACCTGCCGAACTTGCGCGCGTGATGGGTCGTTTCTACCTCGGTCACTGACGCGCCCACCCATGAGGCCAGCACCGGTATGAAGCGGTGCATCTCGCCGTAGAGGCGGACGTTCTTTATGACCTCTTTTCTGTATGCCTTGAGCGTGCAGCCGTAGTCGTGGAGCGCGACGCCGGTCACCTTCGATATGAGCCGGTTGGCTATCATCGAGGGGAGTCTCCTGGAGATGAACTTGTCCTGCCGGTTCTTCCTCCAGCCGCTCACCACGTCGTGGCCTTTAATCTTCTCAAGCAGGAGCGGGATGTCGTTCGGGTCGTTTTGCAGGTCCGCGTCCATGGTTATGATGATGTCGCGGTTCGCGTACTCGAATCCCGCGGCCATTGCCGCGGTCTGGCCGAAGTTCCTCCTGAAAGCGACCACGATCACCGTTGGGTCTTTCTTCTGCAACTCTTCGAGGACGCGGAGGCTCCCGTCCCGCGAGCCGTCGTCAACGAAGACGATCTCGTAGACGCGCTCAAGCCGCTCCATTACGGATTTTATCGCGGAGTATAGATGCGGTATGGACTCCTCTTCCTCGAAGACGGGTATGACGATGGAAACCGATTCCTTTTCCTTTTCCTTCAAAAAGACCTCCGTATCAATACTTCCCTATTTCCTTGTCCTCTGCCCCGCCCATGAAATTATAGCAGCGGAAGATGGAGAATTCCTTGAGGACGGCTCCGTTCCTGTAGACCGTGAATATCTCCCTGCCGCACCGGTCGAACCGCCCGGTTATCGCGGGTTCGGCCTCGGCTGACCCGCCCTTTACGTATATGGCGTTGTACCCGGCGAGTTTGTCATAGCCGGGCCATAGGTCGTACTGGTTCATCCTCCTCCCGCCCGTGAACGCATTGTACGCGACCGGGTTGCCTTTGACGTAGAAGGCAAGCTCGCTCGTTATCTGGTAGGTGTCGCTTATGATGAAGACGCCCGTATCCTTAGGCATCTGCGCCTCTATCCCGGATATGCGGTCCCCTAGTTCCCTCCATCCCGTGACCCTGTTGAACGGCGGGCGGGATATGACGCGCCTTGCGCCCGCGGCCTCAATGATAGCCGGCTCGTAGACGATGACGGAGGCAACGGCGCATATCGCAATAGCGATTATAGCGCCGTATTTCAGCAGACCCTTAAGTTTTGGCCCGCTTTTATCGCATAGCGCCCTGAACGCCCACGGCGCCGCCGCGAATGCCGTTACGTAAGAGGCCACGGCCCAGTTGGCCTGCACCTTGCCGTGGAGGCTTGCCATGAGGAAGAAGGCAAAGAGCGGGGCTGACGTGAAAAAGGCCAGCAATGGCCCGCTTCTGCCCTCGCGCATACCGGTCGAGACACTTCTCCACAGGCCGTAGACGCAGGCCGCAAATACAAGCGGCGTTATGAGCGCCGCTTGCGAGGCGGCGAATTCAATGAGGTGGGCGATGGAAAACCCGGCTCCCGCCCCCACGTGCGCCTGCCCCATCGTATGTTTTATTGTAACCTGCCCGTGAGAAATATTCCAGTAGATTACAGGGGTTGCGATGGCGAGGCTTATGAGGCCGCATAGATAAGGCTCGCGCCTCCTGAGCCAGAACCGTTCCTTCTTTGCAAAGAAAAAGAATAGGAGCAGGCACGGATAGATGAGCACCATCGTATATTTGCTCAGGAATCCCAACCCGATGGCGGCGCCTGCCAGATACCAGCGCCATGCGCCAGTTTCCCCGTCTTTTATGGCCGAGTTGACGCAGAGCGCCGCGGCCGTCCAGAAGAATACGAAGAGCACGTCGGTCGTCATCAGCACCGCCCCGGCGGCGAATATGGGGACTATGTTGGCGAGCAGGGCCGCGTAAAAGGCGTCTCTTTCATCCCCGAAGATATCCCTTGCGAGCAGGTATAGGAGATATGACGCGAGGGTCGAGAAGACGACCGCGCCGGCGCGGACGCCGAAGGCGGTAGGCCCGAATATCCAGGCGAAAAACGCTATGACCCATGCCACTGCCGGGCCTTTGCTGTAGTAGGACATGCCGAGCCGCCGCGACCACTCCCAGTAGTGGGCCTCGTCGGGCGAGAGGTCGAACGGCCCCCATAGGAGGTATGCGGCGCGCGCGAGCGCGAAGAGGGCCAGCATCAGGATTATCGCGTTCTTATTCTTCTTCAGACGCGCCTCGCTTGCCGCCGCAGCGTTCTTCGTAGAGCGCAGCCGCCTTTATCTCGGCCCACGCGAAGAAGACGGCCACGCCGGAACCCACGGCGGCCCCGGCGAGCACGTCCGTTGGATAATGGACGCCCACGTATACGCGAGAGTATGAGACCAAGCCAGCGAAGGCGAGAAAGACCAGAAATAAACGCCTGTATCGCGCCGCAAGGAAGACCATCGCGGCGAATATGTTCGTTGCGTGGCCCGAGGGGAGCGAATACGAGCCGGAGCACCCCAGGACGACCCTCACGCCGTCGAGCGCGTTGCACGGCCGTATCCGCATGAAGATGTGCTTGAGTTGATTGGCTATAATGTCGCTCGCAAGCACCGCGAGGACGAGGACCACGAGGCCGATCCTGTCCTTCCTTTTGCCGAGGATGAGGATGCCAACCGCCGCGGCTATCACCGCGCCCGTGAAGTTGAACTTCTCCGTGACGAACGGCATCACCACGTCGAGCCACGGCGCGGTCAGTTTGCCGTTTATCAGGTGGAAGAGCGCTGCGTCGAGTTTTAGGATGGTCTCCATTGTCCTTTGCCGGTTATCGGTTGTCGGATTTACAAAGTAGCTCTATGGCGGGGTTATCCTTTCGCCGATTTATCGCCTGACGGCTAACCCCCCCATCCCCCTCTTATCCCGCATGAAGCCGCGGGCAAGAGAGGGGGGCTCCTATTTTTCCACAGCCGCGTGCGCCGAGTGATTGATTCCGCCTTCGTCCTTTCGCCGCACTTTATCCACCGCCTCTTCGACCTCCTCGACCGTTATGCCGGTCATGCACCGGGGGTCATTGCATGTCTTCTTGAAGCAAGGCGAGCAGGGCAGTTCCTTTCTTATCACGGCGTGTCCCTTTCCGTAAGGGCCGGTCCTCCACGGCGCGGTCGGGCCGAATAGCGCAATGACGCGCGTCCCGGCGGCGGCCGCCGCGTGCATGGGGCCTGAGTCCACGGTGACGGCGAAGGACGCGGCCCGGAAGACCTCGCTAAGCTCCGCGAGGCCGACGACGCCGGCGGCGTTGACGGCTTTTTCTCCTATGGCGGCCCGCATGGCATCGAGCGCGGCCCGGTCGTCAGCCGAACCGGCGAGCACGGCGTAAAGCCCGGTGGAGGAGACGAGCCTCTTCGCAAGGACGGCGAACTTCGCGTCGTCCCAGAGTTTAGTGGCCCAACGGGCGCGCGGCGCGATTACGAAGAAACCCGCGCCCTCAGGCATGCCTGCCTCCACGAGCCTGCGCCGGGCCTCGGCGGCTCCGCGCTCATCGACGTATGGGAGGAACTCCGGCGCGGCGGCATGACCCTTTCCTGCCACGTGCCCTGCAAGGAGGAGGTATCTGTCCACCGCGTGGAGGTCGGGGTCGTACGCCGGGAGCTTTTCGTTGAGAAAGACGTGGCTCATCTCCCGGCCGTTTGAAAAGCCTATGCGCCGGGCCGCCCCTGAGAGTCTGACCCAGACCGCGCTCTTCAAGAGCCCCTGAAAATCGATGACAGCGTCGTACTTCTGCGCCCGCAGCCACTTTATGGTCTTGAGGTTGGCCTTTGCGTTTGCGGTCCAGCCGCGCGGCTGGACGACGATGAGGCTGTTTATGAACGGGTTCCTCTTGAGCACGTCCGCCGCGCCCTCTTCCACGAGCCAGTCTATGCGGCTTCGCGGCCCAAGCCCGCGCCTAAGGGCCGTGAGCGCCGGGAGCGTATGTATCACGTCGCCGATAGACGAGAGTTTTACTATTAGCACCTTCATGATTTAAGGCCGCGAGCCGCCGTCTTACCCCGCATAACCGTCTTAATCGCCCACCCTGCCGCCTCCCTCAGGTCATTGGCGACGAACTCCGGCGGAGGGCTTATCCTGGGCAGGTCAGCCCTGCCGTTGCCCGTGAGCACGAGCGCGGAGTTTATGCCGAGGTTTCTTGCAAGTCCGATGTCCGACGCCTTGTCGCCTATGACGCATGAGCGTTCGAGGTCTATGCCGTGTTCCGCCGCGGCGGCCTCAACGAGGCCGGTCCTGGGCTTGCGGCATCGGCAGTCCTCGTCCGGGCGGTGCGGACAATAATACATGCCGTCGAGGCGCGCCCCGGCCTGGGCGAGCAATTCCACGAGCCGCTCAGTCACCCTCGCGGCGTCCGCGTCCGTAAAAAAGCCCCTGCCGACGCCGGATTGGTTGCTTATCACTATCGCCTTTATCCCGGCCCTGTTCAGGGCCGCGACGGCCTCCGCCGCGCCGTCTATAAGCGCAACGTCAGCCGGGTCTCCGAGGTACCCGGTGTCCACGTTTATCGTGCCGTCCCTGTCGAGGAAGACTGCCGCCGTTTTCATGCCCGTCTTCCGGTCTTGAGCAGGCCCCCTGCCTCCTTTACGACCGCCTCCGCCGTTATCTCCCGCAGGCACCTGTAATGCCCGTACCGGCACTCCCTCTTGAAGCACGGGGAGCACTCAAGGCCGCTGGACATTACCATGGCGCGTTTGCCGAGCGGGCCGGTGATGACCGCGTCGGTCGAGCCGAAGACCGCTATCGTCGGCACGCCGAGCGCCGAGGCGAGGTGCATGGGGCCTGAGTCGTTCGTGATGAAGATGGAGGCCCGTCCCATGAGCGCTATGGACTCGCCGAGGCTTAGTTCGCCGGCGAGGTTCGCGTGTTCGACCGTGAGCAATGACGAGACCGCGTTGCACGCGGCCTTATCGTCCGGGCCTCCGAAGATGACCGGGTATGCCCCGTGGGTCTTCGCAAGGGCGTTGAGCGCGGACGCAAAATGTCCGGGCGGCCACATCTTGGCCGGGCCGTAGCTCGCCCCGGGGGCGGCCCCGATAATGACGCGGCCATATATGCCGCGTTCTTTCAGAAATCTTTCGGCCCGCGCGCGTTCACGGGCCGGGACGCGAAGGCAAGGCAGAGGCGGCGCATCAGGCATCCGCGCGCCAAGCGCCGCTACTATGTTGAGGTAATATAATGTCTGGTGTCTTTTTTTTATCTCCGGCGTGAGTTTTACCGCCTTTGTCAGGAGCGCGGAGCGAAGGTCCCGGCCATAGCCTATGCGTTCCGGTATGCCGGAGACGAACGAGAGGAACGCGGCGTCGAACGCGTTTTGAAAGAGCACGGCCTTGCCGAACCTCCGCGACCGTATCCCGGAGGCGAGCTTGAGCCTGCCCACGATGCCCCGGTGCCCGCCCTTGTCGTCGTATTCTATGATATCCTTTATGCAGGCGCAGTGCCGGAATACCGGCGCGACCCTCGGCTTTGCAACCACCGTTATCGCGGAGGCCGGATAGAGGCGATGCAGCGCCTCAAGCGCCGGAAGGCACATGACCGCGTCCCCTATCCAGTTCGGGGCGCGCACAAGGATCGGTTTGTTGTCTCTCATCCGTCAGCGCGGCCTTTGGCCGCAATATTATATTATATTATAAAAGGAAGGGTTATTGTCAATTGAATATTCCCGTGGAATGGCATCAAAAGACGGTCGAAGATGCGCTCGCGGCGCTCCAGAGCGGGCCGCAAGACGGCCTTGACGAGCCTGAAGCGGCCCGCAGGCTCGCCCGATACGGCCCTAACGCCCTTGCCGACGCGCCCAGGGACGCATGTATCGTCAGGTTCGCCCGGCAGTTCACCGAGTTCATCGTCCTCGTGCTCGTGGGTGCGGCGACCGTAGCCGGCGCGCTCGGCGAGTGGGTGGACGCGCTGTCCATACTGGCGATAGTCCTTATGAACGGCGTCATCGGCTTCTGGCAGGACGAGAAGGCCGGGGCCGTCATGGAGGCTTTGAAGAGGCTCGCCGCTCCGCTGGCAAAGGCAGTGCGGGGCGGACAAACGGCCGTCATACCGGGTTCCGGCCTCGTGCCGGGCGATATTATCGTCCTTGAGGCCGGGGACGCGGTGCCCGCCGATTGCCGCGTCATTGAGTCGCGCTCGCTCCGCATAGATGAATCCAGCCTTACCGGCGAGTCCAACGCCGTGGACAAAGGCCCCGGGCCGCTTGCCGGGCCGTTGCCGCTCGCCGACAGGACGAACATGGCGTATATGTCCACGCACGCGGTTCACGGCAGGGGCAGGGCCGTGGTCGTGGCGACCGGCATGTCAACGGAGATGGGCAGGCTCGCCGCGCTCATACAGGCGGCCAAGCCGGAGCCGACGCCGCTCCAGAGGCGGATAACCGAGTTCGGCAGGCTCCTCGTCTATGCCGCCGGAGGCATCTGCGCCCTGATATTCGCGCTGGGCGTGGCGCGCGGGGAATCCGTAATGGAGATGTTCCTTACGGCGGTGAGCCTTGCCGTGGCCGCCATACCGGAGGGCCTGCCGGCCGTGGTGACCATAACGCTCGCCCTCGGCGTCCAGAGGATGTCCGCCAGACACGTGCTCGTGAGGAAACTCCCCTCGGTCGAGACCCTCGGCTCCGCCTCGATAATCGCCTCCGACAAGACCGGAACCCTCACGCGGAACGAGATGATCGTGAAGAAGATTTACGCCCCGCGGAGCGGGTTAATTGCGGTGACAGGGGCGGGCTACGCGTCGGCCGGGGCCTTCTACGAAGGGACGGACGAGGCAGACCCGCGCCGCAACCCCGGACTTGTGTCTCTTCTCAGGGCAGGGGTGCTCTCATCCACGGCTGAGTTAAGGGAGGGACACAATGGCGGCTGGACGGTCATCGGAGACCCGACCGAGGGGGCGCTCCTTGCCGTTGCGATGAAGGCCGGGATAAAAAGGGAGGACGCCTTAGCCGGCCTTGAGCTGGTTGGAGAGGCGCCGTTCGATTCAAGCCGCAAGATGATGACCGTGGCGTTCAAGGACGGCGCGGGATACGTCTCCTTTACAAAAGGCGCGCCGGAGCTGGTGCTGGCCGCCTGCCGGGATATCCCCGAAGGCGGCTCCGCAAGGCCCATGACCGGCGAGGAGAGGAGGCGCGTCATCAAGGCCAGCGAGGAGATGTCGGCGGCTGGTTTGCGCGTCCTTGCAGTGGCGGGCGGTTCATCTAACGCGCCGTTCGACAGCCGCGACCTACGCCCTCTTGAGGCCGGTCTTGTATTCCTCGGCCTTATCGGCATGGCTGACCCGCCGCGCGAGGAGGTCTACGCCGCCGTTGCAAAGGCCCGCGCCGCCGGGATTACGCCGCTCATGATAACCGGCGACCATAAGATAACCGCCGTGGCCATAGCGAAGGAGTTGGGCATATTCATGGACGGCGACATGGCCGTGACCGGAGCGGAACTCGACGGGATGAACGAAGCCGCGCTTGAGGCCCGCCTGTCAAGGATAAAGGTCTACGCGAGGGTCGCCCCGGAGCACAAGCTCAGGATTGTAAAGGCGTGGAGGCACAGGGGCGAGATAATCGCCATGACCGGAGACGGGGTCAACGACGCGCCCGCGCTCAGGGAGGCGGACATCGGCATCGCAATGGGCATGGCCGGGACCGACGTGACCAGGGAGGCGTCGGACATGGTCCTGACCGACGACAACTTCGCCTCCATCGTATCGGCGGTCGAGGAGGGCAGGGGGATATTTTCCAATATAAGGAAGGTCGCGCACTTCCTCCTCTCGTGCAACGCGGGCGAGATACTCGTGCTCCTGGCCGCGTCGCTCGCCGGTCTTCCGCTTCCGCTCCTGCCCGCTCAGATACTCTGGACGAACCTCGTAACCGACGGCCTCCCGGCCCTCGGACTCGCAATGGAGGCGGCGGCCCCGGGTATAATGGACGCCCCGCCGAGGCCGAGGGGCGAGGGGATACTGACGCGGCCCATGATGGCGGCTATGCTGGCGCAGGGCGCGCTTATCGCCGCGTTTACGCTCGCGGTCTATGGAGCGGAGTTATACTGGCTCGGCTCGCCCGTTGTAAAGGCCCGCACCATGGCGTTCGCGGTCATCGTCTTCTCTCAGATGTTCCACGTGTATAATTGCAGGTCGCTCACGGGAACGGCCTTGACCTCCGGCCTCTTCAAGAACAGGACTCTCAACTGGGCGGTCGCCGCGATATTAGCCGGGCAGTTCCTGATAATCCACGTGCCGTGGTTCGCCGCGGTCTTCAAGACCGTCCCGCTGGGGCCATACGATTGGGCCATAGTCTTCGCGGCGTCGGTTCAGCCGGTCGTCTGGATGGAGGTGGTAAAGGCGGTGAGGCGGGGGAGGAAGGCCGGAAATTCTTAAAAATCCCTCGGCACCCTCAGCATGGCGTCGAGACTGGCCCTGGCGGCCTCGGTCATGTCCTGAGGGACGGTCACGACGTTTTTCATCTCGCGCAGACTCGCGGCCACGTCCTCGAGCGTCGTCAGTTTCATGTTCGGGCAGATGAGCGTCTTGGACGGGATTATGAACTTTTTATCAGGGTTCTCTTTTCTGAGCCTGTAGAGTATGCCCTCCTCCGTGCCGACGATGATGGTCTTCGCCTGCGTCTTCTTTGCGAACTTGTACATGCCGGAGGTCGAGCAGACGTGGTCGGCGAGGTCGACGACCGAGGGGTTGCACTCCGGGTGGCAGACGAAGACCGCCTCCGGGTTTGCCGCCTTCGCCCTGATGACCTCGGCGGGCTTGAGCCGCTCGTGCGTGGGGCACCAGCCGTTCCACCACTCCATCTTTTTCTTCGCGGTGCGGGCGGCGTAGTGCGAGAGGTTCTTGTCGGGTATCATATAGACGGCGTCCGACTTAACCGAATTCACGACCGCTACCGCGTTCGCCGAGGTGCAGCATATATCGGAGAGCGCCTTTACCGCCGCCGTAGTGTTCACGTAAGCGACTACGGGCACGCCCGGCCTCTTCGCCTTTTCCCTGACGAGGTCTTCGGCGGTTATCATGTCGGCCATTGGGCAGCCCGCGTCCATGCGCGGGATTATGACGGTCTTTTCCGGCGAGAGTATGGCCGCGCTCTCGGCCATGAAGTGCACCCCGCAAAATACGATTACCTTCGCGGGCGAATCAGCCGCGGCCTGGCTGAGGGCGAGCGAGTCGCCGGTTATGTCGGCGGCCTCCTGCACCTCGTCCCGCTGGTAGTTGTGGGCGAGCATTATGGCGCCGCGCTCTTTGAGGAGGGCGCGAAGTTCCTGTTTGAGTTCGACTTTTATCATCATGGCATTATATGATAAAATGATGAAAATGGAAAGGCAGCGCCATGCCGCTCACTGAAACCGATAAAAAGACGCTTTTGAGCGTCGCGCGGGAGGCGATTGAGGGCCGCGTGACCGGGGCAAAGGCCGCGCCCGCGGCCATTGACGCCGACGGGCCGCTCGCCGCTGCGGGCGGCGCGTTCGTCTCGCTCCACAAAGGGGAGAGGCTCCGTGGCTGCATCGGGATGATAACGTCGGACAAGCCGCTCTGGAAGACGGTAGCGGAGATGGCGCGCTCCGCCGCGACCGCCGACCCAAGGTTCGAGCCCGTGGACGCGAGGGAACTCAAGTCCATCTGGATAGAGGTATCGCTCCTTGGGCCGCTAAAGCCCGTCCTCTCTACGGTTGAGATAGAGCCGGGCAGACACGGCCTCTATATAATAAAAGGCAGGCGCAGCGGCCTCCTCCTGCCGCAAGTCGCCGTCGAGCTTGGCCTCGGCAGGGAAGAGTTCCTCGACCAGACCTGCCTCAAGGCCGGCCTTCCCCTCGACGCATGGAGAGACGGCAAGGCCATGATATTCACGTTCGAGGCGGAGATAGTGAGGGAGGGGTGAGGGGTGAGAAAATTGTGCAATTGCTTTTTATGTCGGATAGGGAATATATTACCACGGCAATCAAACAGTTTAATCATGCCGCATAGCTGATCTTCGGGTGCTTGAAGTATTTGGCGGCCCTGCCGGGCAGTTTCTGCAACATGCGCATGTACGAGACCATCTTGCGTTTCAGTTCTCCCGTTTCTCGCAAGCGCCCCGCTGTGCATCCCACGCTTCACGCCGCAGTTAAGGTATTCATCGGGGTTCAACTCCGGCGAATACGACGGTAGGTAAAACACTTCAATCTCTTCCGCGTGCCCCGCGACCCACTGCTTCACCATCTTGCCGTGGTGTGTTTTGAGGTTGTCCACGACCAGAAATACCTTGCGTCCAGCGTCTTTGACCAAACGCCCCATGAATCGGATGAAGAGCGCAGGATTCATGGCATCCTTATACACCATGAACCTGACCTTCCCTTGGTTCGTTATGGCGAACCATGCTTATGCTTGTCCTCTTGGCGTTGAGGCGTATTGTGGGCGTTTTGCCCTTTGGGGCGTATCCTC